>JBDTEQ010000135.1:0-28848 GCA_039922475.1 Edaphobacter sp. | reverse complement strand
GAGAGTGCGCTCGAAGGCATCCCAGAAATCGACGAGATCGAGATCACCATGCCGAACAAGCACTGCCTGCTCGTCGATCTCTCGCGGTTCGGCCAGGACAATCCCAACGAAATCTTCATCCCAACTGATGAACCTCACGGATACATAGAGGCGCGTGTTCGTCGCAAGTCGTAAGCAGCCATATAAGCAACTATGACAGGCACAAATACAAATCGTGCAGCCCATATCATCGATCGCTGCCGCGAGATCGCAGCCTGTACCGAAGTCCCCGGAGAGATCACGCGCCGTTTCCTCTCACCGCCCATGCACGAGGTGCACAGGCTGGTAAGCGCCTGGATGGAAGCAGCAGGCTTGTCGGTACAAGTTGATGCTGTCGGCAATCTTCGCGGCCTCTGGCCTGGAGAAGCATCGCAGTCCCCACGCCTCCTCATCTGCTCGCACCTCGACACAGTCCCCAACGCCGGAGCCTTCGACGGCATCCTCGGAGTAGCCCTCGGAGTCGCTGTTGTCGAAGCACTACAGGGACAGCATCTTCCCTTCGCCATCGAGATCATCGGTTTTTCAGAAGAAGAGGGTGTCCGCTTCGGCAAACCGTTCCTCGGAAGCCTCGCTGTCGTGGGCAGGCTGGATGCAGAAACCCTGACCTGCAAGGATCAGGATGGAATCAGCGTTGCTGAAGCGATTCGAACCTTCGGCCTCGATCCCGCGCGACTTCCAGAAGCCGTCTTATCCAGCGACGCCTTCGCCTATCTGGAGTTCCATATCGAACAAGGCCCCGTCCTCGAGAATGAAGGGGCCTCCGTTGGAGTCGTCGAGGCGCTCGTCGGTCAAACCCGAATGCAGTTCATCTTCACCGGTCACGCCAACCATGCCGGAACCACGCCGATGAACCTGCGACACGATGCAATGGCCGCCGCAGCCGAGTGGATCGTTGCGACAGAAAACTATGCGGGTACTCAAGAAGGTCTCGTCGCAACGGTCGGCAAGCTAGAAGCCTCGCCGGGAGCAGTCAACGTCATCGCCGGCCAGGTGACTACCTCACTCGACGTACGACACGCCGACGATACCATCCGCAAAGCGGCCGTCGCTGCCATAAGAAAGCTCGCAGAGTCTGCTGCAGCCAAGCGAGGCGTACAGATCGTCGTGCACACCCAATTGGAGCAACGCGCCGTTCCATTGAATCCGCATCTGACCGCCATCCTGCACAAAGCCGCTGTGCAGGCAGGTTTTCCGAGCCGCAAAATGACAAGCGGAGCCGGCCACGACGCGATGATTGTTGCACCGACGGTTCCCTCCGCAATGCTCTTCCTTCGCAGCCCGGGAGGCATTAGTCATCATCCGGACGAAGCCGTGCTGCCCCAGGATGTAGAAGCCGCTCTCGCCACAGCGATGGAGTTCCTTGCGCAGTTGCGCGATGATAAGACGTACCTCAAGGATCGTCATGCATAAGCTCGGACACACCCGCAGCACCAATCAGCGCGACCACCTTCTTCACACACCGGACACTTTCGTCCGTACCGTATTGCCGGGCATGGAACGCGCCACCGCCATCGTGCACATCTCGCCTGCAGCCGGCGCGGCCTTCAGCCAATACACAGCAGAACTTGAACCCGGCGGCAGTCTCGGCCCAACCTCCAATCAGCGCTTTATCTACGTTCTTGAGGGTGTCGCCGATCTTGCAACCGACACCACATTTCATTCGCTGAACGCTGGCAGCTTTGCATACATCCCCGAAGACGCGGCACACACATTCACGGCGCAACAAGCAACACGGCTTGCCATCATCGAAAAACCATACGACTCCCTCGCTTCCACGCCTGCGCCCGAAGTACTGGTCGGCCACGAAGACAAGACGCTCTCCGTTCCGCTCAACGACGACCCCGACCTCCAGGTGCGCAGCCTGCTCCCGGCCTCTTCGTCCTTCGACTTCGCCGTCAACACGATGACCTACCAACCCGGCGCCGCTCTCAGCATGGTCGAGGTGCACATCATGGAGCACGGCCTGCTCATGCTCGAAGGCGGCGGCATCTATCGGCTCGGCGATCACTGGTATCCCGTCACCGCGGGCGACTTCATCTGGATGGGCCCCTTCTGTCCGCAATGGTTTGGCGCAATCGGCAAGCGCCCCGCGAAATATCTGATCTACAAGGATTGGAACCGGCACCCATTGGTCTAGCGTTCCGCATCTTGACATTCGAAGACAAGGAGTTGAAACCATGCAGTTCCAGATCAACCAGCCACGACTGCTCAGCGAACTCCAAACCCTCGCGACAATCACTCACGCGGAGCCGGAAGAGAACGGCACTGCAGTCACTCGCATCGTCTTCTCTGCCGACGACCTTCGCGCGCGTGCATGGCTGAAAGAACTTGCACTGGCAGAAAACTTTCAGGTTCGCGACGATGCGGTCGGCAACATCTTCATCCGCTGGCCGGGCTCCGAACCAGATCTCCCCGCCATAGCGACAGGCTCCCACATTGACGCCATCCCTCACGCTGGCATGTACGATGGCACCGTCGGCGTACTGGGCGGTCTCGAAGCGATGCGTGCGCTCAAACATAGTGGCCTGCAACCGCGCCGTTCCATCGAGTTGGTCATGTTCACCTCGGAGGAGCCCACCCGCTTCGGCATCGGCTGTCTGGGCAGCCGGCTCCTCTCCGGCACGCTCGACCCCAGCCGCGCCGACATGCTGCAGGATAAGGATGAAACCCCTTTGAGCACTGTTCGTACTGCAGCAGGCTTCACCGGGCCGCTCTCCTCCGTGCGCCTGCGACCCAACCACTATCACGCATGGATCGAACTGCACATCGAGCAGGGCCCCTTGCTCGAGCGTGAAGGCATCCCGATCGGCATCGTCACCAATATCGCCGCTCCTGCAGGCTATCGCTTCACCATCGGCGGCTTCGGTGGTCACGCCGGAGCGCTCCTGATGCCCGACCGCAAAGACGCGCTCTGCGCCGCCGCCGAACTGATCCTCTCCATCGAAAAACACGCCCTCGCCACTGGCGCTATCGATACGGTAGCTACAGTCGGCACCTGCGACGTTCATCCCGGCGCTGTCAACAGCGTTCCCAGCCGCGTCGTCCTGCAGCTCGATATCCGCGACACCGATCCAACTCGCCGCGAGGCCGTCATGCAGGCTGTGCGTCGCGACTGCGAAGCGCTCCGCCAGCGTCGCAAGGTCACGATCTCAGAAGAGCTGGTCAACGCAGACGATCCCGCGCAGTCGTCTCCCCACACCGTCCAGCTTCTCGAAGAGATCTGCAAGGAACAGGGTATTGTCTATAAAAAGATGGTCAGCCGCGCCTACCACGACTCCCTCTTCATGGCCCGCCTCGCGCCCATCGCCATGATCTTTATTCCCTGCCGCAACGGCGTCAGCCACCGGCCCGACGAGTACGCCAAACCGGAAGATATCGTCCTGGGTTCCCGGGTTCTCGCCCAGGCTCTTGCTAAGCTAGCATCAGAGTAGCGTCACACGCGAAAGCCATGGCCATCGAATCCATCAATCCCGCAACGAACAAACTCCTGCGCAGCTTCGAACCTCTTACCATCGAAGCCGCGCGGCAGAAAGTCGCTCTTGCCGATGACGCATTCCGCGCCTATGCAAACACCCCGTTGGATCATCGCGCGCTTTGGATGCGCAAGCTCGCCTCCATCCTGGACCAGGAGATCGAAGACCTCGCCGAGCTCATCACGCTTGAGATGGGCAAGCCGCTCCAAGACGCGCGACTCGAAATCCTGAAGTGTGCCGACGTCTGCCGCTACTACGCCGACCATACCGCGCGCATCCTCGCACCGGAGTCCGTCCCCACCGAGAACAATCACAGCTATGTACGTTGGGAACCCCTCGGCGTCATCCTTGCCGTCATGCCGTGGAACTTCCCCTTCTGGCAGGTCTTTCGTTTTCTCGCACCGGCGCTGATGGCAGGCAACGTCGCACTGCTGAAACACGCCTCGAACGTCCCCCAATGCGCTGTCGCCATCGAGTCGCTGGTCCGCCGGGCCGGCTTTCCGCGAGGAACCTTTCAGACCCTGCTGCTCGAAGTCAATCAGGTCGAAGCCATCTTTGCCGATGAACGCATCGCCGCCGTTACGGTCACCGGCAGCGAGACTGCGGGCCGCGCCATCGGTGCCCAGGCAGGTTGGCTGCTCAAAAAGTCCGTGCTGGAGCTCGGTGGCAGCGACCCCTTCATCGTCATGCCGTCCGCCGACCTTGATCTTGCAATCGAGACTGCCGTGCGCGCGCGCTGCGTCAATGGCGGCCAGTCCTGCATCGCCGCCAAACGCTTCATCGTCGCCGACGAGATCTACGACGCCTTCGAATCGCGCTTCGTGCAGGGCATGGAAGCCGTGCGCGTCGGCGACCCCATGAAGGAAGACACTCAGATCGGTCCACTCGCAACCGTTCACGCCGTTGAACATCTCGAAGCCCAGGTCAAAGCGGCAACCCACGTTGGCGCGCGCATCCTTACCGGAGGCGAACGCATGCTCGGCGACGGCAACTACTTTGAACCCACCGTCCTGACCGGGGTACCGCGTACCTCTGCCGTTTACCGCGAAGAACTCTTCGGCCCCGTCGCCATGCTCTTCCGCGTCCAAGACCTCAACGAGGCCATCGAGATCGCCAACGACACCCCCTTCGGCCTCTGCGCCTCCGCCTGGACTCGCGACCCTGCAGAGCAGCAGCGCCTCGTCTCCGAGCTGCAGTGCGGCGGCGTCTTCCTCAACGCAATGGTGGCCAGCGACCCGCGCCTCCCCTTCGGCGGCATCAAACGCTCCGGTTACGGACGCGAACTCTCAGCCGCGGGCATGCGCGAATTCCTCAATGCCAAGACCGTCGTAATCGCCTCAGCCGGCTCAGCGAGCGATGCCCCCGTCAAACCCCATCTGGTCTCCTCCACAGATACTTCCCCCCAGCGTTAGCAGGCCGTTAAGCACAAGTAGCCTCTTTTCGGTTAAGCTACGGTGTTCCTGCAAAGTGGCCTTCGTTCGTCAGGAAGCTGTATCAACCGCAGACGCATCTTCGCCAGAGAGGATCATCATGCCCGATCTCAAATACTTCACCGGCTTCGGCAATGAGTTCGCCACTGAGGCCGAACCAGGCGGCCTTCCCGTCGGCCAGAACGCTCCACAGAAAGCCCCACTCGGCCTCTACACCGAGCAGCTCAGCGGCAGTCCCTTCACCGCGCCGCGCCTGCTCAACCGCCGCACCTGGACCTATCGCATCAGGCCCTCCGTCATGCATAAGCCCTACGAGCGCATCGCAAACGGCCTGGTTCGCTCATCCCCCTTCAACGAAGTTGAAACCACCCCCAGCCAACTCCGCTGGGACCCGCTTCCACTACCCACCAAGCCCACGGACTTCGTCGACGGCCTCACCACGTTAGCAGGCAACGGCGACCTCACCATGCACTCCGGCCTCGCCATCCACATCTACGCGGCCAACAAAAGCATGACCGACCGCTTCTTCTACTCCGCTGATGGAGAGCTACTCTTCGTCCCCCAACTCGGTCGTCTCATACTCCATACCGAACTCGGCATCCTCGACCTCGCTCCCGGCGAGATCGCCATCGTCCCACGCGGCATCAAGTTCCGCGTCGAACTTACCCATGAAGAAAAGAAGGCACCACAGGCCCGCGGTTACGTCCTCGAAAACTACGGTGCCAGCTTCCGCCTGCCGGAACTCGGCGCGATCGGTGCCAATGGTCTCGCCAACAGCCGCGACTTCCTCACCCCTCACGCCGCCTACGATGATCGCGACAACGGTGTCTTCCAGGTCGTCGCCAAATTCCTGGGAAACCTCTGGGCCACCGACTTCGACCACTCCCCGCTCGACGTCGTAGCCTGGCATGGCAACTATGCACCGTGCAAATACGACCTCGCGCGCTTCAACTGCATCAACACCGTCAGCTTCGACCACCCCGACCCATCCATCTTCACTGTCCTCACCTCGCCCAGCGAGATTCCAGGTACGGCCAACGCCGACTTCGCCATCTTCCCGCCGCGCTGGATAGTCGCTGAACACACCTTCCGTCCGCCATGGTTCCACCGCAACTTCATGAACGAGTTCATGGGCCTCGTCACAGGCGAGTACGACGCCAAAGCCGAAGGATTCACTCCAGGGGGAGCCAGTCTGCATAATTGCATGAGCGGCCACGGCCCCGACGCCGACACCTTCGCCCGCGCCAGCACCGCCGAACTGAAGCCGGTCAAGCTCGATGGCACTCTCGCCTTCATGTTCGAAACCCGCTTCGTCTGCCGCCCCACAAAATTCGCCATGGACACCGCCGCGCGCCAGCACGAGTACTACACCTGCTGGCAGACACTGAAGAAGAACTTCAAACCCTGAGATGCTCACCGCACAAAAACAGGCGCGGCCGAATGGACTCGGCCGCGCCTGTTTTTTTGAGTAAGTTAGAAGTTGAACGTCGCCTGAAGAGTAATGCGCCGAACCGCCGTTGCCGAGCTGAAAGGACCGGTTGCAAGCGTCGTGAACTGACCGAAGCGCGGCGAACTCAAACTGCTCGTGGGCGTTCCATAAGGAATGACGTTGAAGATGTTGAAGGCCTGCACTCCCAGCGCCATCGTGTAGCGATGCCCCGAGCCTCCCGTGCCGCCACCATACCCTCCGCCATGTCTTCCGCCGCCATGTCCGCCGCCAGGACCGCGTCCCGCGCCGGCAAGTCCGCCGCCGCGATTTCCACCGCCACCGTCACCGACTGGCGGTCCCGTCCGCGGGCCGAAGCCGAAGATTCGGGAAACTCGAACATTGAACGTGTAGTTCGCAGGCCCGGTGCAGTAGTTGATCGGAACCGAGGTCAGATTGCCAGTCTGCGTCGCGCTGAAGTCGGCAGATACTTTGCAGTTTCCGCTATCGCCATTCACAAAGTAGGGGCGTGCGTTATAGATCGATGATCCCGTCGGATCCAGGCCGCTTGTTACGTTGTATGGCGTGCCCGACCGTACGATCACAAAAGGACTGGCGCTGAACAGATACGGCAACTGCCAGCTGCCTCCGAAGACCGCGTTGCTCTTTAAGGCAAACGAAGCCCTTCCGTAATCCACCTTCGTATTTGTATTGCTGGTAGGAATAAACCCCGCGCCGGATGTATTGGCATTCGCCATATTCAACGAGTAGAAACCGAACAAGGTAACCTTGCTCAGCCTCGCGTTTGCATTGACCAGAAGCTGATTCTCGCGGTAGACGCCTCCGGATTGAAACTGAAAACTATAGGGCGACACGGGATCCGTCGGATCGAAGAAGTTCCTGGTCAGGTATTGATGGACACCTTGTGCTTTGAGATAGTTGACCGAAACTGTCGCGGCACGCCCCAGCTGCTGGTCCACTCCTATCGCGGACTGCATCGTATACGAGCTGCGTATGCCATTGCCTAATGCATAGGTTTGAAGCCGGCTGCCGGAGGCACCGCTGCACCCATTCGGATTCGATGGAGTACAGCTCGCTCCAGGGTTAATGAACGTAGACGTAACCTGGTTGGTGCCGTTGTCCTGCAGGGTCGTCAGGTAGTTCGAAAGACCGAATCGGTCATAAAACAATCCATACCCGCCTCGGACCACCGTGGTCGACGCCTTGCCGCCACCGCGGGGAATTCCATAGGCAAACGATACGCGCGGCGCGAAGTCGTGCCCACTATTGATTACATTTTGCGCTTCAAGACGAACGCCATAGCTGATCGTGAGGTTCGCCTTCGGCTTCCAATCGTCCTCCGCGTAAAGGCCCACGTCCGTCACGCGGCCGCCAATCTGCAGCTTGTTGATCTTCGTAATTGCATACTGTCCGGGAAGACCGCACTGATACGACGAGATTCCCGCATTCAAAGAAGAGCATGGCACTGTGACATTCGTTGCGCAGGTGCTTGGTCTCTTGATGTTGGGATTTGGGTCCGTGCAGGGATCAAGCAAATAAGAGTAGGTGAAAGTTCCGTTCGAGCCTGCATTCGATGAGACAGACTCATTGTCGATTCGCAGCCGGCCGCCAAGGCGGATAAAGTTCTTTGTCATCGCGATGGACGTGTAGTTCTGCACCTCGATATGCGTCATCGCGCTCTTCTGCGTACCATTGTTTGAACCACCCGCCGTGAAGATACCCTGAACCGACAACGTTGCTGTCGTGTTCAACGGGGTCACCGTCGAGTTGTCTCTCTCATACTCAAACCGGGTCTCGTTGATGATGCGTGGGCTCACGATCTGCGTATCGCTGATTTGGATAGTGTTTTCCGAGCTATCGCTATTGGAAGCGACAGAGGGAAGATTGGTGTTACCCACGCCGTTATTTTGAACCCCATTCACGAAGTACTGATATCGTGCCGTGAGCGTGTTCTTCTCTCCAATGGCCAGGTCGAATCGCGGGCTGATATTAGTGCGTGTCTGAGGATGCTGGACTGCGCGAGAGGCCTCCGGATAGGAGGTGAAGTACATGCATGTCAGGTCGCCTGGACTGCACGGTGTGGTCGAGGTCGCCGACGCGGCATAATATCCGCCTGGGTTGACTATATTGTTGTCCTGAATCGTTCGGTGCGAACCGCCAACTGAGAACGAGGAGAACTTATTGACCGGGCCACTGATGCTGCCAAGTATGAAGATCGTATGATACGGAGGCTGCGTGTTCGCAGCGCCCAGAAACGGGTTCGACGTATTGAAAGATTTGTCGCCGAACTGGAAGCTTAAGTTTCCGTGATACTTATCCGTTCCCGGCTTGGTAAATACCTCAACCCGGCCGTACCCCAACTTGTCGTATTGCGCGGAAAACGGGTTCTGGTTGATGCGAATCTCGCGGATCGACGACTTCGGTGGAAGCTGCCCGCCCGTAAATCCGTCCACATAGATCTGCCCGCCGTTCGGCCCGGCAGCAGGTCCGGCCAGCGCCGTCAGCTCCGATGAAAGTTCATCCGGATCGTCCGAAAGCGCATCGAGATCTTTCCCTTTGATCACCGTAGAGCTGGCGTTGCTGTCGGCATCGACGCTCACCTGCGCAGTATTGGTGGTTACGTTCACCTCCTGCGTCTGTTCCTGGATCGCCATCTTCGCATCCAGCGTCAAGGTCTGCCCCGCCGTAATCTTCACTCCCATCTTCACGAACGATGCGAAGCCCTGCATCGTCACCGTCACTGCGTATGTTCCCGCTGGCACGTCGCGCAGAACATAGGCTCCATCGCTCTGCGACTGCGTAATCAGCGCCTTGCCAGTCGCCGGAGTCAAAGTAACCGTCGCCCCCGGAATCACTGCATTTTCAGGGTCTGCTACCGACCCGCGCACTGTGGCTCCAGCTTGCTGCTGGGCCATCGCAACCATCGGCGTCAAAGCGATTAGAAAAAGCAGAACAAACTTCAAAGATCCACGAAATAACATACTTCTCCTCAAGAGATATTCACTATTGCAATTCGTAAAGAAAAAATGAACTAACGTCCGCCACCGCCGCCGGTGTCGGGTTCCCCTCCACCAAGGCTCCACGGAGATAACGTCATAGCTGGTGCACCAGGCGCTGCAGCCAGTATCGGCTCAACCCCGGAGAGCAATGTAACTGCCGTAACCGTGTTGCTCTTTGGATCGGGCTGCGACGCAACGATCATCACCGCATCCCCAACCTTCAAATCGGCAAGCGTCTCATTTGGCAAACGGTTCACCAGTTGCGAGAGATCGCCACCTGCACTCCTCCCCACACCGCCTGCCCGCGCTTCGCCCGCTGCTTCGGCGTGACCTTGGGCCGAAGCTCCGCCTCTCGCGCGCGCTGCAAACATCGCAGCAGCCTGTGGAGGCAAGGTGCGCACATTCGAGTTCGCTGTAACCGTCACAGTAATCGTTTTCTTCGTCGCCAGATCTTTCAGAGTCAGTGTTCCATTAGCAGCATCGATGGTCGCAATCAAACCCGCCAGATTCTTGAACGATCCGCTGACTATCTCCTCTGCCTGAACCGTCGATCCGTCCTCGGACTTCGCACCCCGCACCCGAAGCTGGTCTCCCGCCTGTATCTGTGTCAGCGTGCCCGGCTTCGCATCCTCAAACTTCACCGAATCCCCCGCGTAGCGCCTGAACTGCGTTGTAGAAGAAGTATTGACCGCTATCTCCTTCGCACCAATCGCTACCGTCAGGGTGCCTGCAGCTTCGTCCACAGACTTCACGATGCCGCCGGTCCCGCGCTTCTGCCAGTCAGCCTCCTCCGCTTCATGCTGGTGCGCAATATCGCTCGACTTCATCAGGATCACGCGAGATGCCGTAAAGGAGCTTCCATTCGCACCTGCTTTGCCATTCACCAGCACGCGATCGCCAACCGCAATATTCGGCAGTGTGATCACCTGTGCTGTCTTCAGGTCCGTGCTTCCCGGCGCAAGTTGCAGGATGCGCACACCATCCGCCACGCTGATCGCAACCTGCTGGCCCGCATCGGTCTTCAGCGTCAAACTATTTCCTGCAACGGCCGTAACTGTGCCGAGCTGACGGGCAGCCGGTGCTGCGGTCGGAGTCTGCGCCATCGACGCTGCACCATACGCGCACAGAACACCAGCGGACACGATCATGCTGGCTCTCAGCGCAGTGGTACGTAGAACACCGAATCCCTTCAACATTGGTAATACCCCTCAAAGATTTGATGCAGGTTTTGCAGTGGTTGTGTCAGATGGCTTGTCAAACTCGCCAGTCACTAAGAAAGACGAGCCAGCAACTCAAAAGTTTCCGGTGACAGCCATAACTTTCCTGCTGTCTCCAACGAAACTAAGGCGAAGGCGTCCCGTACGCACAGTTGGTCCTCCTCCGCGCATACGCTTAGTTACTTCTCTATGATACCCATTTGATCGCTTCCCTTGCTGCTATTGGCTCGACAGCAACTCCTTCACGGCTCGCTCCAACTGTGCATCCGAGCCCGTCTCCGTCTCCCCCAGCGGCCGCGCGACCTCCACATCCACAGGCCGAGGATGCATCTCCATCGTCTGTCCCCGCAGGTCCTGAATCCGCGAGCCGGGTACTCGCACCGAAGAACCATCGATCAGTGGCTGGGCTCCAGTAAAAATGATCCAGCCTGCAGTCGGTTCTCCTACTACCTTCCCCAGCTTCAGCGAACGATACCCCTCAGTAAAGTCCTCCGAGTCCGACAATGACGACTCGTTGGTCACCAGCACCGTCGGCAAACCCAGCGCACGCTGCCCCAGTGCCTGCCGCGAAGGAACCGGCGTCAATCCACGGGTCGTCATCATCAGGTAGTTCTTCCGCGTAAACACATCCAGCGCATATCCATTGATGTACCCGCCGTTGTTATTGCGCACATCCACCACCACGCCCTGCTTCGCCTCATTCTGCGCATCCAGGTCGATATACAACTGCTGCAGCGAAGCATCGCTCATATCGGCGATATGCACATAGCCGATCTTCCCCCCGCTCACGCGATCCACCAGCGCACGCCGGCTCTCCACCCACTGCCGGTAGAGCAGTCCAACCGCCGCGCCAGAGGACACCGGCCGCACCACAGCATCCCGCGTCTTGCCGTGCGTCTCAACCCCCAGCACAACCCGCTTGCCCACCATATCTTCAAGCATGCTGTCCAGGTTCTTCTCCCCGATCGCGTTCCCGTCCACACTCACCAGCCGGTCGCCCAGTTGGATCGAGCCCTCAATCGCCGCCGGCCCCAGCGCAATCACCTCACGCACAATCAAGCCCTTGTCGCTCTCATACGCCTCGCGATCAAACCGCAGCCCAAGATTCCCCACCTGCACTGGCCGCGGCCCATTCCCCGCCCCCATCCCGCGGTTGATGCCGGAGTGAGATGAGTTCATCTCTCCGATCAGCAGATTAATATCGCGTCGCAGCTCGTCCGAAGTCCGTGCGCCTGCAATATATGGGGCCCACTCATCGTGCAGCTTCAGCCAGTCATGCCCATTGAACTTCGCATCGTAGAATCGCCGGTTCAGCGTCTCCCACGCCTCTTCAAACACCACCTTCTTCTCCGCGTCGAAGTCGATCTCCATCGAAGCCGTCACCGCAACTGTCTTCGGAGCGCGTGTCTCCACCGCAATCGTCTTCACCGTGCCGTTCTCGAGATAAAACACCTCCTTGTTATCCGGCGCAAAGACATAGTCGCTCTTGCGTCCCGGCGTCGAGGTCAGTTGTCGGGCCACAGCAGGCTCCTTCGCCAGCTCATCCAGGTTGTAGGTATACAAACTCTGCTGATTGGCCGTCCGTGCAGCAAAGAGCAGCGTCTTCCCATCCGGGCTGATCACAGCCTCTTCCGCATTCAAACCCAGCGGCAGCAGCGTCAACCGCTCGCGAATCCCCTCGAACACAATCTTCACCGGCTCAGGCTCCGGTTTCTTCTTTGCCTCAGCAGCAGGCGTCGTCGGCTTCTCCTCCGTCTGCGGCGTCATCGCGGGCGTACTCGGAGTACCTGGAGTCTTCGATGGCCGGAACAACTCCCGAAACTCGTCCTCACGATACTTTGGCACATGCGGCAACAGATCGACCCGTGCAATATGCGCCTCTTCACTGCGCTGCGCCGTATCAAACAAGAGGTACTTTCCATCCCGCGACCACACCACACCGTTCGTCTCGCCATTAGCCAGAAAACTCACCGGACGCGACTCACCGCCAGCCGCCGGCACAACGTCCACATTGCGGAACGAGCGGGCGTCGTCCACCGTGTACGCAATCCACTGGCTGTCCGGCGACCACGCCACCGACGCTCTCGGCAACGCCCCGCTCGCAACCATCCGATCCGCGACCGCCGCTCCCACCTGCGTCGGCACAGTCAGCACGTGCAGCTCTTTATCGTTATGCAGGTACACCACGCTCTTGCCATCCGGAGACCACTTCGGCCCGCTGTCCTCATTGCCCGGCTGCGTCAACACCGTATGCTTCCCCGTGGCAAAGTCGTACATCACCAGGTTGTGCCCGCTCCCCTCGCCCGACCCAGCCTCCGACCGGTACACCAGCTTCATCGAATCCGCCGACCACACCGGATCGCTCTCCGCCGTCGCCGTATGCGTCAGCCTCTCTGCCTCGCCACCGTCCTTCGCCGACGCCGCAAACACCTCACCATGCGCAATCACCGCAATCTTCTTTCCATCGGGAGACAGCGCCATCCTGCTGAAGTTCGTCTCCGTCACATGCCTCACCCCCGGCGAAGCCGCCACCCCACGCAGCGTAATCGGCACGCGCTCTGCCTTACCTGTAGCTGTGTCCATCTTCCAGATCGCGAAGTTCCGTTCGAACACAATCGTCTTCCCACCGTCCCCGATACTCGGCCACAACACGCGGCCTTCCTTGAAGTGTGTCAGCTCCTTCGCCGAAGCAGGCGCGGCCAACGGCACCGTCCAGATATTCTCCGCACCCGATCCATCGCTCATATAAAACAGCGTTTTACCATCCACCGACCACATCGGCCACGCATGTTTCGCGTCCGCCTTCAGCAGCATCTGATACTTCCCGCTCTCCGCAACAGGCTTCAGCCACACCTCGGTCTCATCGATGTGTGCATATCCATTCCGCCACCACTGTCCACTGCTCAGACCCTTCGCCATCAGCACAATCGTCTGCCCATCCGGCGACGGCGCACTCTCAAACTCATTCAAATATCGCTCATGGCTCACCTCCAGCGGCGTGCCGCCAGCCGAACTCACGCGAAAGATATCGCCCTGCCCCGCAACATCATTCACCGCTGACGTAAAGTAGATCCACTTCCCGTCATGCGACCACGCATCCAGCGCATCCGGCCGGTCCGAGTACGTCAGCCGCGTCAACTCACCCGTCGCCAGCGTAAGAATGTAGATATTTCCCGCACCCGTGCGCGTTGAAACAAACGCCAGCTTCGTCCCATCGGGCGAGTACAGCGGGCGTGACTCCGTCGCCGGGTCCGTCACCAGCAGATGCGCCTCGCCTCCCGCCGCCGCCACAGTCCAGATATCGCCGCCTGAGACAAAAGCAATCTCATGCCCACCGGGCGAGATCGCCGGGTCGCTCAACGAAGGCAGAGCCGCCTGCGCCGTCGCATTTCTTCCCACTAAAAAAACACAGCAAACCAACACGCAGAGAAGGCAACGGCGAAGAGTGAGCGACATGGAGAGACTTCCTTCAAGTTGAAATATGCAGATAGGAAATTCTACACAACTCGCTGGATCGTCTCCGCCGACAGGACCGCCAGCGTATCCGGCGGAAGCACAACTCGATCATTCATAGCCAGAACGCCAGCACTCGAGGCAAGTAACAGCGGAAGCCGTCTCGGATTATCCAGCTCCACCGTCTCAATCCCCAGATTGCCCATCACCGTCACCATTCCACGCTCTATGACCAGCCACTTCTTCTCCTCGTCGAACGACACCTGTGTCTGTCCCGGCTGGCGATTGTTCAGAGAGGGCGAGCCCCGCCGCAGGGCAATCAGCCTGCGATACCACTCCAGCATCTCCTCATGCCGGCCCGCGTGCAGCTCATCCCATCGCAGCTTCGATCGCAGAAACGTCGCCGCATCCTCCGGATCGGGAATATCCTCCGGCTTCCATCCAAACGCCGCAAACTCGCCGCGCCGTCCGTCCTTCACCGCCTGCGCCATCTCCGCATCGTCATGATCGGCAAAGTATTGAAACGGCGTCGAAGCCGCAAACTCCTCCCCCTGAAAGACCATCGGAATAAACGGTGCTGTCATCACGATCCCCGCCGCAACCTTCGCACGATCCATCCCCACGATCTGCTCCACCCGGTCTCCAACCGCACGATTCCCCACCTGATCGTGATTCTGGATATACCCCAGAAACTGATGCGGCGATAAATCGTCAACCGGCCGTCCATGCTTGCGCCCGCGATACTTCGAGTAAGTCCCATCCTGCACAAACGTCTTCGTCAGCGCCTTCGCCAGCTTCGCCACCGACCCAAAGTCAACGTAGTACCCCTTCTCGCCGCCGCCGCTATGCAGAACCGCAAACAGCGCATGATGAAAATCATCGCTCCATTGCGCGTCCATACCGTAGCCCCCAATCTCGCACGACTTCAACATCCTCGGATCGTTCAAATCGCTCTCGGCGATCAGCACCAGCCGGCGCCTCAGCTTCCCCGACAGCTCCCGCACCTCCTCCGTCAACTGCTCCACAAAATGCACCGCCGACCGGTCGACAAACTCATGCACCGCATCCAGCCGCAGTCCATCAACGTGGTAGTCCCGCATCCACATCAGTGCGTTGTCGCAAAAAAAGCGCCTCACCTCATCGCTTCCCCAATCCTCAAAGTTCACCGCGGCACCCCACGGCGTCCGATGCTTCTCCGTAAGGTAGGGGCCAAACTTGCCGCTGTAGTTCCCCACTGGCCCAAAGTGGTTGTAAACCACGTCAAGCAGCACTGCGAGTCCACGCGCATGGCACGCATCCACCAGCCGCTTCAATCCATCCGGCCCGCCATACTTCTCATACACCGCAAACAGCGAAGCCCCGTCATACCCCCAGCCGCGCTCACCCGGAAACTCCGCGACCGGCATCAACTCCACATGCGTAATCCCCAGTTCTGCCAGGTAGTCCAGCCGCTCGATCGCCGAATCGAACGTCCCATCCGCCGTAAACGTCCCCACATGCAACTCATAGATCACAGCGCGAGAGAGCGCAGGCGCTTCCCATCCCGCATCGCTCCACGCGAACGCCGCCTGGTCATAAACCCGT
The DNA here is from genome assembly GCA_039922475.1 of Edaphobacter sp. GTDB lineage: Bacteria > Acidobacteriota > Terriglobia > Terriglobales > Acidobacteriaceae > Edaphobacter. The sequence goes on along the minus strand of JBDTEQ010000135.1, from coordinate 13,206 downwards.
GACAATCCATGCACTCCATCAGGCTGCCAAAGCGAACGAGGATCGTGCCACGCCTGCGCATCGTCATCCAGTAAAAACCCATACTCTGTTCCCGGCCCCGCCTGCTCCACCACAACACTCCACCATCCGCGCTCACTCGGCCCATGCATCGGATACACGGCGCTCCCAATCTTCACTGCAACCTTCCGCACCCGCGGAGCCCACACCCTGAACTCGTGCATTACTCGTGTCCCTCGCGCACCAGAAGCGCCACCGGAAACTCCTTGAACAGCACCTTCATCGTAATCACTCCGCCCGCCACCAACTCTCCCGTAAAACGATTCCTCCACTGCCCCTTCGGCAACACCGCAATCGTGTCCTTCCACATCCCATCCAGCTTCAGCGTCAACCGCGGCACCACCGTCACCACATCCTCCCCGCGCAGATACGCAATCGCATGATCGTGCTTCGCTCCATCCACCTCCAGCGGCGTGTACTCTGCATCCGCGCCAAAACACTCCGGCCTCTCCCGTCGCAGTTTCAGCGCCTGATGAATCACCCACAGCTTCGGCAACCCCTCGTCGGCCCGCACCATCACCTGCGCCGCCACATCCTCTCCCTCCATCTGCTGCAGCTCCGACAGCAATCGCTTCCGCAGCTCATAGTCCACCGGCCGCCGATTATCCGGGTCCACGAGGCTCAAATCCCATAACTCCGTCCCTTGGTACAAATCCGGCACACCCGGAGCCGTATGCTTCAACAGCGTCTGCGTAAGCGAGTTCATCCGTCCCGCCTCCTGCACCCGCCCTACAAACTGCTGCAGCTCCCGCAGAAACGGCGCATAGTTCAGCGTCAGCTCGACAAACATCCGCAACGCCTCTTCAAACTCCTTGTTGTTCGCCACCCACGTCGTCTGCTGCTTCGCCTCGCGCACCGCCTTCAACATATAAGCCTGCGCACGATCCATCGTCAGCGGCCACGCTCCAATCAGCGTCTGGTAGTACAGATACTCCGTATTGCGATCCGGCATCGGCCCCGCGCCCACCCTCTTCGTCCGGAACGCGCTGTTCATTCGCGACCACCTCTGCACCGTCGCTCCGAAGCGCTTCGGAATCTCCGACAGCACCGCCAGCCGTGCCCTCACATCATCGGAGCGTTTTGTGTCGTGCGTCGCCAGCGTCGTCATCGTCGCGGGATGCGTCTCCTGCATCTTCGCGCAGTATGCATGAAACTCCGCCACGCTCAACCCATTGCGCCCCGGGTCGCTCCCCACATCATTCATCCCCGTCAGCCGGTCATAGCAATAGAACGCCGTGTCCTCCACGCCCTTCGCCATCACCGGCCCGGTGAACTGCTGGAACCGCAGCACAAACTCGGTCTCTTGCTTTCCCTTCACCACCATCGTCAGCACGTCGCGCATAAAGTCGAACAGATCGGCATCGATATCCAGCCGCTGCTGTTTCGCACACTCCGCCGCCTGCGCAATCTGCTCGCGATCTTCATCCGTAATCTCTTCGCGATCCGGCACCACGTACGTCCGATAGACCGAAAAGCAGGCAGCCACTTCGCGAATCGCCCGCCTGACTTCCGCCCGCGTATAGTCGCGCCTATCGCGATTCGCCTCGCAGATCTCCACAAACAGCGACGTCAGCCGATTTACATCGCTCCCCAGCCCCTCCTGCGTCACGTTGATCTTCTTCTCATGCGCAATCGAATGAAAATCCGTGATCTCATCCGTAAAGTCACCATAAACCGACGTCAACTCCGCCATCCCCTCCGGAGCCACCAGCAAACCCATCGCAACGTTTAAAAAGTCATACCCTGTCGTCCCCTGGATCGGCCAGCTCTCCCGCAGGAACTCTCCCGGCTCCAGAATCTTTTCGCCAACCACCCACGCATCCGGCGCATGCTCCCGCAGACGCTTCAGGTACTCCAGAGGATCGCGCAACCCATCCGGATGATCCACGCGCACTCCATCCAGCACGCCCCGCTTCAACCAGTCCAGCACCAGCGCATGCGTCTCTTCAAACACATACTCTCGCTCCACGCGCAGCCCGATCAGCGAGTTCACATCGAAGAAACGCCGATAGCTCAACTGCTGGTCCGCAGTCTTCCAATATGCCAGCCTGTAGTTCTGCTGATTCAGAAAATCATCCAGCCCATCCAGATTTCCATTCAGCTCCGCCACCGACTGATCGATAGACTCCCAGATCCCCGGCTCCTCCTGACACAGCCGTACCAGCAGATCCACCAGCACCACCTTGTCCCGATGCCGAGCGAGAATTGTCCTGCGGTCTACATACTCCGGCGCAGGCAACCGGCCAAACGACGCCGCAAGAAAACTCAACGTGTCTGATCGCGCATACTCCGCCGCCCGCGAAAGAATCACCGGCAGCGACGTAGGCGACACCGGCAGCGTCTGCCCCGAGCACTCCACCTGAAACATACTCTCGCGCCGCACTACCCTGATCCCACCCGCCTGCAGCACACGCCCATACTGACCACCCAGGATCGGCACCAGCACCTTATCTCTCAGCCGCTCCTCCTGCGGCTGCCAGTCAATATCGAAGAACGAGGCATACCGGCTCGAAGTCCCATTCTCCAGCACGTCCCACCAGTATTTATTCTCCTTCCCCAGAGACATGTGGTTCGGCACAATATCCAGCACCTGCCCCAGCTTCGCATCACCCAGCTTCTTGCAAAACCGTTCGTGTCCCTCCGCCCCGCCCAGCTCCCTGTTCACCGTCTGATGCGACACCACGTCGTATCCATGCATACTTCCCGGCGCCGCCTGCAGATACGGCGAGCAGTACACATGCGAGATCCCCAGCGCGTGCAGATACTCCGCGATCCCCGCCGCGTCGTCAAACGTAAACTCTTTGTGAAGCTGCAGCCTGTAAGTAGAGCTTGGAATGCGAAGCATTGTCATCAACCGATCATGGAAACTGGTTCAGGAAACAAGGCAGAAGAAAATTTGTCAGATGATGGTTTAGAGGCGCGCTATGCTTCTATGGTTGCACTCACGCGCATTTCCATCAAGCCACAGCCACAGTCGTCATCTCGACCGAAGCTGTTCAAAGTCTCATCGTGAACAGCGCAGTGGAAAGATCCCCGCATTCCGCTCTTGCCGGTGTCTGTTCTTAATCCTGCGGTTGCCACAACCCCGACATCGCAAACGCAGCATGTACCAGCGCAATATGCGACAACGCCTGCGGAAAATTCCCCACCATCCTCTTCCCCGCCACGTCATACTCCTCAGATAGCAACCCCACATCATTCCGCAGCGCCAGCAGTCTCTCGAACATCGCCGTCGCATCCGTCTTTCGCCCGATCAGCCAAAGACACGTCACCATCCAGAAGCTGCACGCCAGAAACGCACCCTCGCCCGCTGGAAGCCCATCGCCGCTCGTCCGCGTATCGTAACGCGCCACGAAGCCATCCTTCATCAGCCTCTTCTCAATCGCTTCAACCGTCCCAACGATGCGCGGATCATCCATCGGAAGAAACCCCACCAACCCGATCCGCAAACACGAAGCATCCAGCTCCTTCGACCCATACGACTGCACAAAGCTGTTCAGCTTTTTATTGAATCCCTTCTCGCAGACTTCCTTGTGAATCATCTCGCGGTTCTTTCTCCAGCGCTTCACATCCCCGCCGCCGTCATACTGCTCGTAATGTTCGATCGCCCGATCCAGTGCCACCCAGGCCATCACCTTCGAGTGCGTAAAGTGCTTCGCTCCCCCGCGTGTTTCCCATATTCCTTCGTCCGCCTGGTCCCACACCTCGCACAAGTGATCGATCAACTCCGCCTGCACTGCTGTCGCCGACACGCGAATATCCTTCGCCGCCTCCGGCAACCGGCTCAGAGCAGCAGCCACCTCGCCAAAAACATCCAGTTGAAACTGATTCACCGCCGCATTGCCGATCCGCACTGGCCGTGACCCTTCGTATCCGGGCAGCCAATCCGCCTCCCACTCCACAAGCTGCCGTTCTCCGCGAATCCCATAGATCGTCTGCACCTGGTCCGGCGCTCCCGCAATCGCGCACAGCAGCCACTTCCTCCACTCCACCGCCTCATTGATATAGCCCGCCTGCATCAACACCATTAGCGTAAACGCCGTATCCCGCAGCCAGCAGTATCGGTAGTCCCAGTTCCGCGTACCACCAATCTTCTCCGGCAACGAAGTCGTAACCGCCGCCACAATTCCACCCGACGGCCTGTACGTCATCGCCTTCAATGTCATCAGCGACCGCTCCACCGCCTCCGCATACGGTCCGCGGTATTTGTTCCTCCCATTCCACTCGCTCCAGAAGTTCCGCGTCTCCTTCAGCATCGCTTTGGCATTTGGAGCAACCGGCACCTTCTCCATCGACGACAGGCTCGTCAGCGTAAAGCTCACCGTCTCCCCAGCCCGCACCGTAAACTCACTCCGCGTCGTCATGCCCTCGCCGCGCAACGGTGCCTCCGTCTGCAGCACCACCATGTCCGGCCCCGCAATCGCATGCAGCCCGTTATCCTCGCTCGTCACCCACGGAATCGTCCTGCCATAGTCGAAGCGGATCGCAAGTTCCATCTCCATCGCCACCTTGCCGCGCACCCCGCGCACCATCCGCACCACATGCGAGTGCTTCTCCCGCGGCGGCATAAAGTCCACCAGGCAAACCTCGCCATCCTTCGTCTCGAAAGTCGTCTCCGCCACCAGCGTGTGCGCCTCGTACTGACGCCGCACCGCCTTCACCCTTCTCACAGGCGAAATCTTCCAGAATCCGTGGTCGCGCGTCCCCAGCAACGCAGCAAAACACGCCGCCGAAGAGAACGACGGCCAGCACAACCAGTCGATTGAACCCTCGCGAGAGACCAGCGCCGCCGTCTCGCAGTCCCCAATCATGCAATAATCTTCAATTGGCGAGCCATGTAGCGGCCCTGCCTTCTTCTTTCGTTCCACTTCCGGCCTCGTTCCGTCGGCTGTATTCCTTCTGCCAGCAACCACATACACTCAGCAGCGCATCTGTTTAAGCATGGCTTCAACCCCATAAGATGCGTGTGATAACGGTTCGGTCAGACACGGAGGGACATAAACTTGAAACCCGATATCGCTTCGTCATAAAAAAACAGCACAGGCACCCTCCCCCAAAAACAAGTCTTAGCTAATCGAATAATCAAAACCCGGAAAGCCCAAATCGCACGATGGCCTCTGCGCAAACCAATATCGACCTCACTCCGGCGACCGTCGCCTCGGGGAGTCTTCTTGTCAGCCTCGTCCCCTTGCCGCAGGCAGCCTTCGAGACCCTCCTCAGTAATCTCGCCCTTGCCTTCCCCAACGAGACCGTACTCGTCGCCACCCCCGACGCAGCCCCGCAGCACTCCTCCGACAGTCCGCTGCGTCTGCTCCCCTACACCGTCACCACCGTCTCTGCCAGTCCCTGGATCCTCACCGCCGCGGATTATCTCAACGCCTACAAACTCGCGCAGGAAAACCACGCCTCCGCCTGCGTCCTCCTTGGAGCCGAAGCGCAGTCCCTTCACCCCGAAGCCATTCGCGCTCTCGCAAAGTCCGCGCTCCAGTACGACCTCGCCGTGGCCCACTACGATCTCGGCCCACGCGAAGGTCTCGTCAACTCCGCCATCTTCTACCCCGTCACCCGCGCCCTCTTCAGCGCCCGTCCGCGTTTCCCTCTCGCTATCGACATCGGTCTCTCCCTCCGTATGGCCCAGCGACTCGCCTCCGCCGCTCAACGTTTCACCTCCTCGGGTCAGAACGATGCAATCCTCTGGCCAGTGAATGAAGCCGCCTGCGTCAACTACTCGATCACCGAAGTCAACGTCGGTCCCCGCACTCTCCCGCAACCCGCCGTCCCCGACCTCAACGCGCTCCTCGCCCAGATCTCCGGCTCCCTCTTCGCCGACATCGACGCCAAAGCCGCCTTCTGGCAGCGTGCCCGCGGCACCCAGCCCTTCCAGGTCGTTACCGAGACCTCTTCGCTCAACGATTCCCCGCCCGACATCACCTCCATGCTCGAGGCCTTCCGTCTCGCCTACACCAATCTCCACGAGATCTGGTCTCTCGTCCTGCCGCCCAACTCCCTCCTCGGCCTCAAAAAGCTCTCTGTCATGCAGCCCGAGATCTTTCGCATGCCCGACAATCTCTGGGCACGCATCGTCTACGACTTCATCCTCGCTTACCGTCTCCGCACCATCAACCGCGGACATCTTCTCGGCGCACTCACACCGCTCTATCTCGCCTGGGTCGCCTCCCACCTCACTCTCGTCAGCAACGGCACGCCTCCTGAGAAGCACATTCAGGACCTCGCCATCGCCTTTGAAATCGACAAGCCGTACCTCGTATCCCGCTGGCGCTGGCCTGATCGATTCAACCCATAGAAGAAGCACCATGGCAAAAGAGTTTTTTAAAATCGCTTTAGCAAATAGAAGCATCGCAAACCAGCAGCGGCCGGAAATAACGTAAGGAGACCAACTCATGTGGCAGCAAATTGAACTCGCTTTACGCCAATCCGCTCACCGAGTGCTCGTCAAACTCGCCAGCTTCTTCCCCGGCCTCGTCGCCCTTCTGCTTGCCGTCATCATTCTCACCGTCATCGGAGCAGGCGTAGCTGCCATCCTGCGCCGCATCCTCACCGCCGCCAAGTTCGACGAGCGTCTGGCCCGCAACGCCAGCGCCTCCATCTCCGACTGGGCGCCCTCTCACAGCCCCACCGCGCTCGTTGCACGCTCCGCCTTCTGGGCCTGCGTCCTCATCGGCTGCTTCATCGGTATCTCCGCGTTCGACGCAGCCTACCCCGGCGACTCGCAGATCTCCAACATCATCATCCCCTACATCACCCACTCCATCGGAGCCATCCTTCTCCTCATCGTCGGCACCGTCATCGCCCGCTTCCTCGAGCGCTCTGTCCTCATCGGAGCCGTCAACGCCAAGCTCCAGTACGCGCGCATGCTTTCGATGGGCATCAAGTGGCTTGTCCTCGTCCTAACCGCCGCCATGGTCCTCGACCACCTTCAGATCGGCGGCGCCGTCGTCGAACTAGCCTTTGGAATCCTCTTCGGAGGCATCGTCCTCACCCTCGCTCTCGCCGTAGGTCTAGGCTCCCGCGACATCGTCAGCCGCTCCCTCGAACGCAGCGCCGATCTCCGCTCCACCATCGACCCCATCCCCGGCGACCCCGACTTCAAATCCACAGCCCCAACCGAAACCCTGCGCCACTTCTAACCTCCCTCTCTAAAGAGAAGAGGAAAGATAAGAAGAAAAGGAAAGAAGAAATAAAAAGGAGAAAAGGGAAGAAGAGAAGAGATGAGATGAAAAGGAGAGAAGAAAAGAAGAGATGAGATGAAAAGAAGAATCGTCATCTCGACCGAAGCGACTCACAGCTTTATCGTGAGTCGCGCAGTGGAGAGATCCCCGCATTTCCTTCGCTGCGCCAAGACTTGATCTTCTAGGTAAGCCAAGGCTTCAGCCTTGGCCTCTCAAGTACCATTCAAAGAGTGGGGCCTTAGCCCCTGGGGTATGCCTCTCCGTCACTGGCGCAGCACCATATGCCCCAGAGGAAACATCGGCTGTTTCGTATCTACCTGCGGCCGCACACCAACCGGCGTCGAAACCTGCATGCACCCGCCCCCCATCCATCCATCACGGCCTCATCGTGAAGGATGGGTTATTCGCCGGGGTGGCTCGCATCTGACATTACCCAACGCAACCGGGTGCCCCATCTTCGCGACGGCTTTATCGTCGCTAAGGTGGGCCATTTTCGCGGCAGCGAAAATCCATCCTCTCAAAATGCTGCAGTTGCTCTTGCTGTTGCCCCTGCCGTTGCCCCTGCTGTCGCTCTTGCTGTTGCCCCTGCTGTCGCCCTTGCAGTTGCCTGTCCTTTTGTTTGTCATCCCGCAGGGATCTGCTGTTGCCTTGCAACGAACCCACCACAGTCGTCATCTCGACCGAAGCTGTTCACAGTCTCATCGTGAACAGCGCAGCGGAGAGATCCCCGCATTTCCCTTCGCTGTTGTCTGTTCTTTATCCGTTCAATCTGTGAAGATCTGTGTTAAGCCGTAGCGGTTGTCTCATTAGCCCTCGCCTCACCCAAAACCCGCCCAAAATTATTTTTCGCGTTTTCAGCCCAGAAATCGCATGTCAAGCCCCAAAACCACCTAACTAGCTGATCCGAATCAGCTTACACTTGGCGTATTAGTTACACTCCATCCGCTATACTGGATATATAGATCAAAAACAACGCAGCCCCCGGAGATTCTCCGGGGCTAAGTTGTTGATATAGGCTAATTTAGGCACAACTCGTTTGTTATGACTATTTTACGGAGGGTCATGACGCGCAGATCCATGAAAAGAATAGGGTTACAGCTGGGCAATGGGGGGGTGGGGTCCCCGCCAGAAGACGGCATCGGCACGAAAACCCGCTCACAGCCGTCCACCATAACAGTACTTCGCGCCGAGCCGCTTTCGGTCTATGCTTGACGCTACCCGATGGCTACCGCCCCAAAAATCGTCGGCCAATCTCCCCCGCGCAAAGAGGGTAGAGCCAAAGTCCTCGGCCGCGCCCTGTACATCGACGACATCACCCTCCCGGACATGTGGTTCGGCGCCACCGTCCGCAGCACCATCCCCCGTGGCCGCATCTCCTCCATCGCCTTCGACCCCTCCATCCCCTGGCACGAGTTCACCATCGTCTCCGCCGCCGACATCCCCGGCGAAAACACCATCGTCCACCTCACCAAAGACCAGCCCTGCCTCGCAGTAACCCACGTCAACCACGTAGCCGAACCCATCCTCCTCCTCGCCCACCCCGACCGCGCCGTACTCCCCGCCGCCGTCGCCGCAATCCACATCACCTACGAAGAACTCCCCGCCATCTACACGATCGAAGGCTCCGAGAAGAAAGAACACATCATCTGGGGCGAAGGAGAATACGCAAACACCTTCAAGACCTACCTGATGCAGAAAAACCAGACACCCATCCCCGACGAGGTCTGGCAGACAGCCGACTACATCGTAGAAGGCGAGTACCGCACCGGCGCGCAGGAGCAGCTCTACATCGAGAACAACGGAGTCATCGCGGAATACTCAGCCGAAACGGGCATCACCGTCCGCGGCTCCATGCAGTGTCCCTTCTACCTCGTCCACGCACTCGAATTAGTCTTCAACCTACCCGCTGAAAAGTGCCGCGTCATCCAGACCGAAACCGGCGGAGCCTTCGGCGGCAAGGAAGACTTTCCCTCCGTAATAGGAAGTCACGCCGCACTCCTCGCCATGAAGTCCGGCCACCCGGTCAAGCTCTGCTACGACCGCGCCGAAGATATGGCCGCCACCACCAAACGTCATCCATCGCGCACCCGCCACCGCACCGCAGTCGGCAAAGACGGCAAACTCCTCGCCGGAGAGATCGACTTCGCCATCGACGGCGGAGCCTACGCCACCCTCTCGCCTGTAGTCCTCTCCCGGGGCACCATCCACGCCCCTGGCCCCTATCACTGGCCCTACATAACGGTCCGCGCAAAAGCGATGGCCACCAACATCCCGCCGCACGGAGCCTTCCGCGGATTCGGCGCCCCGCAAAGCATCTTCGCCATCGAACGCCACATGGACAAGATTGCAAAAACCATCGGCCTCACCCCCGAGGAACTACGCCGCCGCAACTTCCTAACCACCGGCGGCCGCACCGCAACCGGCCAGGTCCTGAAAGACCCGGTGGACATGCAACACCTGCTAACCCGAGCCCTCGAAGAGTCCAACTACCACGCCAAACGCAAACAGTTCGAAAAAGAAAACGCAACCAGCGTAATAAAGAAAGGCATCGGCTTCTCCACATTTTTTCACGGCGCAGGCTTCACCGGCTCCGGCGAGCGTCGCCTCGCCTCCGAGGTCGCCATCGACATCAACCTGCAGACCGGAAACCCGCGTGTCCTCGTCTCCTCCACCGAGTTCGGCCAGGGCACCAACACCATCCTCTGCCAGGTCGCCGCGCAAACCCTCGGCCTCCGTTACGAAGACGTAAACATCGCACAGCCCGACACGCATCTCGTCCCAGACTCCGGACCCACCGTAGCCAGCCGCACTGCCATGATCGTAGGCAAGCTCGTCGAACGCGCCTCCGTACAACTCCTCACCAAGCTACGCTGCGACGCCGCGCTTCCAACCCCGCACACTCCCGCCGACTTCCGTAAAGCTACAATCCGTTACGGTGAAGAGCGTGGCAACCTCGAAGTCTGCGTTCGCTACGAATCGCCCGAAGGCATCTTCTGGGACGACGAAACCTACAGCGGCGAAGCCTATCCCGCCTACGCATGGGCCGTCTACGTAGCAGAAGTCGCCGTCGACACCACCACCTACTCCGCAACCGTCACCAACTTCCACGCCCTTCAGGAAGTCGGCAAAGTCCTCCACCCGATCCTCGCTGCCGGTCAGGTTGAAGGCGGCGTCGCACAAGGCATCGGCTACGCTCTCTACGAGAAGTGCCTCTGGCGCAACGGTCATCTCACCAACAACCAAATGACCAACTACATCATGCCCACCAGCGCCGACATCCCACTCATCCACGTCTCCTTCGAAGAGGTTCCCTCACCCCACGGCCCAGCCGGAGCCAAAGGCATCGGCGAACTCCCCATCGACGGCCCCGCCCCCGCCATCCTCAACGCCATCGAGCACGCCACCGGCACCTCCTTCACCGAGATCCCGCTCCTCCCCGAAGACATCTTCGAGCAAATGACCCACACCCCCGACTCCGGCACCGAAGACCTCAACCCAGCCGTCGCTGGCCCCATCTTCAGCGAGGCCTCCGCATGAGCACCATCCAATGCACGATCAACGGCCATGCAGAAACCATCGAAGCCCCGCCAATGAAGCGCCTTCTAGACGTCCTCCGCGAAGACCTCCACCTCACCGGAGCGAAAGAAGGCTGCGGCGAAGGAGAGTGCGGAGCCTGCGCCGTCCTGATGAACAGCGACCTGGTCAACTCCTGCCTCGTCCCCATCCTGCAAGCCGAAGGCGCGCAGATCACGACTATCGAAGGCCTCGCTATCGACGAGAGACTCCACCCCATCCAGCAGTGCTTCCTCGAAGAGGGCGGAGCCCAGTGCGGCATCTGCACACCCGGCATGATCCTCGCCACCCACCACCTCCTCAGCAAACATCCGCAACCAACACTGTTACAAATTCAGGAAGGCCTCAACGGAAACCTCTGTCGCTGCACTGGCTACATGTGCATCTTCAACGCCGTCCAGCAAGCGGCAACCATTGGAGCGGCGAAGTAATGCGCTCCAACGCCGCCAACTATGAGTTGATCGCCCCGAATTCCCTCGACGCAGTCCTCCAGATCCTCGCCGACTCCCCCGATCGCTACGCCCCAATCGCAGGAGGCACCGAGCTCATGGTCGCCCTCGGAGCCGGCCGCCTGCAATCCAGAAAACTCATCTCCCTCTGGAATCTTGAAGAGCTTCGCTTCATCGAGATCACGCCCGACGCCATCATCCTCGGCGCAGGAACCACCTTCACCGACATCCGCAGACACCCTGTCATTGCAGAAGAATTCTCCATCCTCGCACAGGCAGCAAGCTGGACTGGAAGCATCGCCAATCAAAACCGCGGGACTCTCGGCGGCAACATCGTCAACGCCAGCCCCGCCGCCGACACGCCCCCCGCGCTCCTCGCCTACGACGCCGAACTCACTCTCATCTCCGCCCGAGGTTCCCGCACCCTGCCCTACCGCGACTTCCATCTCGCCTACAAGAAGACAGTCCTCGAACCGGACGAACTCCTTTACAGCATCGCCATCTTACGTAACTATGCTGATTACAAATCCTACATCCGCAAAGTAGGACCCCGTAACGCTCAAGCCATCTCTAAAGTTGCTCTGGCTGCCCTGGCCCGCGGTGACAAAGAAAAGATCGAGGACATCCGCATAGGCGCAGCCAGTGTGCGTGAGTACTCCACTCGTCTCCCCGCCACAGAACAATCTCTCATCGGAAAGCCCATCACGAAAGACACCATCGCCGCCGCGCGCGCCGCAATCCTCTCCGAAGCCCGCCCGATCGACGACATCCGTAGTACCGCAAGATACCGCGCCACCGTTGCTGCCAATCTTCTGGAGGAGTTCCTTCAAACTCTCTAGTGTTGTGTCCCAGAGATTCGATTACATAGTCGGGAGAGTTTTTGGAAGATGGAGTCTGCTGTCGCGGTCCATGCGAAGGGGCGGCAATGTTGGTTGTAGTTTTTGGTGAAGCGATTGATCCTGGCGATGAGTTCCTTGACGCTTTTGAAGGATCCTCTGCGGATGGCCTGTTGGGTGATGAGTCCGAACCAGCGTTCGACCTGATTGAGCCACGAAGAATAAGTGGGCGTGTAGTGCACATGAAAGCGGGGCCGCGCAGCCAGCCAAAGGCGCACCTTGGCATGCTTGTGGGTGGAATAGTTGTCCACGATCAGATGGACGGCGAGGTCTTCGGGCACAGCCTGATCGATGCGATTGAGAAAGCCAAGAAACTCTTGATGCCGGTGGCGCGGCTTGCACTCTGTCAGGACTGTGCCGGAGGCAATATCGAGGGCGGCGAACAGCGTGGTGGTGCCATGGCGGACATAGTCGTGGGTGACACCCTCGACATAGCCGAGCCCCATCGGCAACACTGGCTGAGTGCGATCGAGTGCCTGAATCTGCGACTTCTCATCGACCGAGAGCACGATGGCGTGGTCGGGCGGGTTCAGGTAGAGTCCCACCACGTCCCGTACCTTTTCGACAAAGAAGGGATCGGTCGAGATCTTGAAGCTCTTGGTCCGATGCGGCTGGAGTGAAAAGAGTTGAAAGACCCGGTGAACGGTGGACTTGGAAAGTCCATTCGCTTCGGCCGCCAGCCGGACACTCCAGTGAGTTGCACCGGGGGGCTTCTGCTTGAGAGTCCGGCGCAGTAAAACGGCGACTTGTTCGTCCGACACCGAGCGCGGCCGGCCTGGACGAAGCTCGTCGTAGAGGCCTTGCAGGCGACGCTCAATAAAACGCTGCCGCCACTTGCCCACGGTCGGTCTGGACCAGTTCAGACGCTCGCCGATCTCCTGGTTGGAGAGTCCCTCGTCCGCCCACAACACCAACCGGGCGCGGGACACAAGAGCATGAGAAAGACTACGGGAAGTGGCAAAGCCAGCTAGCTCAGACCGCTCTTCCACGGTCAGATGCAGAGCAGGTAACGGACGACCGATAGACATACATAAGCCTAAT
>JBDTEQ010000134.1:0-3764 GCA_039922475.1 Edaphobacter sp. | reverse complement strand
CGATTGACGACATTCAGACTTTGATTCCAGACGTAAACAGGAGAACGAAATGGCAGCAGTAGACGAAAAGGTAAAGCAGATCATTGTCGAGCAACTTCAGGTGGATGAAGCCGAAGTCACTCCCGGCGCAAGCTTCCAGGAAGATCTAGGCGCCGACTCCCTCGACGTCGTCGAACTCGTCATGCAATTCGAAGAGGCCTTCGACATCCAGATTCCAGATGAGGATGCCGAGAAAATTAAAACCGTCAAAGACGCCGTCGACTACATCGAAAAGAACCAGAAGGGCGCCAAGTAAAAAAATGGAGCAACGTCGCGTCGTCGTAACCGGCCTCGGGCTTCTCTGCGGGGTCGGCAAAACCACCCCTGAGGTCTGGAACGGTCTTCTGGCCGGCCATAGCGGTATGGCCGAGATCAAGGCCTTCGATCTCACCGGCCATCCCGTTCGTTTCGCCGCGGAAGTCAAAGACTTCGATCCTCTCCTCTTCGTGGACAAAAAAGAAGCCCGCAAAATGGGTCGCTTCATTCACTTCGCTCTCGCAGCTTCAGCCGAGGCGATGGCCCATTCAGGCCTCAAGGTCACCGAAGAAAACCACGACCGCGTCGGCGTCCACATCGGCTCCGGCATCGGCGGATTCGATGTCATCGAGCGCGAGCACATCAACCTGCTCAACGGCGGCCCCCGCAAAGTCTCGCCCTTCTTCATCCCCGGCGCCATCATCAACCTCGCCGCCGGCCACGTCTCCATCAAGTACGGCGCGCGCGGCCCTAACGAAGCCACCGCCACCGCCTGCACCACCTCCGCCCACGCCATCGGCGACGCCTTCCGCCTCATCCAGCGCGGCGACGCAGACGCCATGATCGCCGGAGGCACCGAAGCCTCCATCACCCCGCTCGGCGTCGCGGGATTCGCCGCCATGCGCGCTCTCTCCACGCGCAACGAAGACCCCACCCACGCCTCCCGCCCCTTCGACAAGGACCGCGACGGCTTCGTCATCGGCGAAGGCGCAGGCATCCTCATCCTCGAAGAACTCGAGTTCGCCAAAGCCCGCGGCGCAAAGATCCTCGCCGAGATCGTAGGCTACGGTCTCTCAGCCGACGCCTTCCACATGACCGGCATGTCGCCCGAAGGCGAAGGCTGCGCCCGCTCCATGAAGCACGCTCTCAAGGTTGCCGGTGTCTCGCCCGACCAGATCGACTACGTCAACGCCCACGCTACGTCAACGCCCCTCGGCGACGCGCTGGAGTCCAAGGCCATCGAAACCGTCTTCGGCGAGCGTGCCATCAACCACAAGCTCCTCGTCAGCTCCACCAAATCGATGACTGGCCATCTCCTCGGGGGCGCAGGCGGCCTAGAAGCCGGCATCACCATCATGGCGATGCTCAACCAGACCGCACCCCCCACCATGAACATCGTCGAGCTCGATCCGCAGTGCCGCCTGAACTACGTCCCCAACAAACCCCAGGCTGCAAAGATCGACTACGCCCTCTCAAACTCCTTCGGCTTCGGCGGCACCAACGGCTCGCTGGTCTTCAAGCGTTGGGCCGAATAACCAAACCCATTCGCAAATAAAAAGGCCCGGACAAAATCCGGGCCTTTCTGTATACAAAATAAATAAAAAATAAAGCCGTCGCTGTTGTTTGTTCCTAATCCGTGTCATCCGTGAAGATCCGCGGTCAGTCTTTGCCGGGGTAAACTCACCCGGTAAACGCCGCCCCCGCCACCTTCAGCATCACGAACAGAAACCACCAGCCGAACACCACAATCGCCGCCGAGCTGCGCTTGATCCCCGCCACGATCGAAACCCCTATCGTCAGCAGAACCGCAATCCAGATCGCAAACACATCTACCGACGACAGCAGCGTCACCAGCCAGTGCGGCGTATCGCCTCCCGAGAGGTAGTACCCGATATTCGTTCCCAGAGCGTTATTAATGTCGAACGAGTCGCCCGACAGTCCCGTATAAGCCGAAACGATGACCAACAGGTTGAACAGCACCAGCGGCAGCGTCCCATAAAACCACACCGCCAGCATCTGCTTGTACTTCGCCTTTCCGCCGAAGATGAAGTTCGCCGTCCCCATCAGAATCCCCGCGCAGATCACCCCGATCAGCAGGCCAATCGCCGGAGCCGCATACGAGAACTTGAAGTTCGTCCCAATCCTGCTGCGGATCTGCGCCGCCACCTCCGGGGTCGCATTATTGATCTGGTCTTCCATCATCTTGGAGTTGTGAATCACTCCATCCACCAGCGTAGGCAGTCCCACCTTGTTCAAGATCACATACGCAAAGGCCAGCCCCAGTATTGCGCCGATCAGAAACGGCAGCCACCAGGTTGAGTTTCGCAGAATATCCGTGAACGTCTTTGTCGGGGCGATAAACGAATCCACCACCCGCTCCGCCTGGCTCAAGCCCGCCCCGCCAGCCTGCCCCTCTACTACGACGTCATCGCTCATAAGCTCTCCCCTTCACGCAGGTCCTTCGATCCCTCGGCAAGCGATCGTTTTATGCGTTGCCGGATTGTAGCCTGCCCACACCATCCCTCCCAACAGAAATCTTCATCCCGCCCCGATCCGTGTCCTCTGTGAAGATCCATATTTAATCCTTGCCCGCGGTCGCCATACACTGTTCACGTGACCACGCCGCTCCCAGAGACGCACCGCAATCGCCTCATCCTCGTCGTTCTCTGGTTCGTCTTCTACGCCAGCTTCACCCTTCTCACCCCGCCCCTCCTCGACGACGCCGACTCCGTCCACGCCGAAGTCGCCCGCGAGATGCTTCTCCGCAACGACTACGTAACCCTCTACGCCAATGGCATCCGCTACCTCGAAAAAGCCCCCGTCCTCTACTGGTCCATGGCCGCCAGCTTCAAACTCTTCGGCGTTCGCGCTGCGGCGGCTCGTCTCCCACTAGCCTTCACTGTCCTCGCACTCGCGCTCCTCCTTGAAGCCTTCGCCCGTCGAGCCTTTCACTCCGCCCGAGCCGGCCTTTACGCCGCTCTCATCCTTCTCTCCAGCTTCGGCATCTTCATCTTCACACGCATCAACATCCCCGACGCGATGGTCTGCCTCTGGCTCACTCTCGCCCTCTTCTGCTACTGGCAAACCGAGCAGCCGCAGGATCAATCCGCCCAGCCACAAGAGAGATCTGTCCAGCCACAAACCCGGGTGCCCCATCTTCGCGACGGTCTCATCGTCGCTAAGGTGGGCATCGTGCGAAGCACGACCGTACTTTCTCACTCCGCCGTCAACCCGCTCCTCTGCTACGCCTTCGCCGCCGCCTGCGCTCTCAATGTCCTCACCAAAGGATTAATCGGAATAGTCTTCCCCCTCCTCATAGTCCTCGCGCATCTAGCCTTCACCCGCCGCAACGCAAGCGCAGTCGTCAAACGAATTAAACAGCTCCACCCCATCTCCAGCATCATCGTCTTTTTAATCATCGCCGCCCCGTGGCACATCCTCATCGCCCTCGCCAACCCCACGCAAGGCCACCCCGGCAACCTCACCTTCACCAACCATCACTGGCAGGTCCCCCTCCCCACCGACGGCAACGTCCACGGCTGGTTCTGGTTCTACTTCGTCAACGAGCAGCTCCTCCGCTATCTCAACCTCCGCGTCCCCCGCGACTACGACACCGTCCCTCTCTATCTCTTCTGGGGACTCCTCCTCATCTGGCTCATGCCCTGGAGCGTCTATCTCCTCCGCGCCCTCCGCACCATTCCCTGGCGCAAAGCCGTCCGCCCACTCATCTCCATCCGCACTCTCACGCC
>JBDTEQ010000133.1:0-10947 GCA_039922475.1 Edaphobacter sp. | reverse complement strand
CGCAGCGATTGGTTGGGGCCAAGCTGCTCGTCCAAATTCTGGCCTGTCACTTCAACGGCGCCAGAGGAGACCGTGACCACCGTGGTGTCGTCCTGCGGATAAGAGTCGATGCGAACGTCGCCAGGCTGATCGACCAGAATCGCGCCATTAGGCGTGTCGATCTCGACCGTTCCACGTTGACCATTGAAGCTGCCAAGCGAGCGAGCGCGGATGCGGATTGAGCCCTGCGCCAGCCCGAGCTGGGCGATGCTATCGGTGAGCGAAGAGAGTGTGACGTCGGCGCCATTACCCATCCGAACGGTGAGGCCGGAGGTCTGGAACTCACCGTAGGACGAGGTGTCGACATAGATGCGGTCGCCATTGGTCAGCGGATAGTTGATCTCCGCCTGCGAGAAGGTGTCGACGCCGTTAGGCTCGAGCGAGACGTTACCCTGGATGACCGAGACGCGGGCGACGCGGTTGGGCGGGTCCTCCGTGTTCCCGTATTGCGCGTGGAGCGAAGGGACAGCGACGAGGAGCAGGCCAAAGAGGCCGGAAAACCACGCGCGACTATAGCGGAGAGCGGCGAAATGAAATGGAACCTTCGAACTGGTCATACGTTCTCCTGAACTGGCTTGATAAGAGTACATGCCACGTTTTCGGCCTCCCCCGACTCAGTTGCGGCCGTCGGGAAGCGCTTCCTTCGATAGAACCCGGATGATGGCAGAAGGATGTGGCCTGTGATCGGTTTACCTCAAGGAATTATGGTGAGGTTATGCGCAGTTATCTATTGTCAGCATAACCGGTCGGAACGATTACTATGACCGAATTGCAACGACAATCAGCTAGACGTATACGCGCTTCTCGCCAGTAATCCTGCTTTGAGGAGAAAATTTGAGAGACACATGCGAATTCGGACAAACTAGTTGTGGTGGCTCAACAGGTTGTTCCGATCCAGGCCTGCTCTGGTGATCGGCGGTGTTGCTAGAGGCTGACGAAGCCTTCGAAGTAACCCTCGACCTCACCGTCAGCCTGGTCAGAAAGGCCTACAAGCTCTAAATATCCATCCGCAACCCGAGGAAGGTGTTTCCAATAACACAAGCTGACTTATCGCTACAAAGCAGGTCCTCGACGAGCGACTCAGCGATTTGTCGTGAACACACACGCGGTCAGCCATCCAGGCAAGCTGGTGCTGCGCGTGAAGTGCGAGTGCCAATGAAGTAAGCACTGCTGAGGTAGTTCGCTATCTCAGCAGTGCCATCGTCCCGCATGAAATCCGTACTTATTTTCTCCAACACAGCGCGAATCTCGCAAGAAATGAAATACCATGGTCACTTGCTGGGCCAAGTTCCTCCCTTAAAGCTCGATCCACCACCTCATGGAGTAGTCATGCCAACCACCCCCAGGTCTTTTCTCTGCCGCATCGCCCTTCGCCTCCGCCGCATCGCCGAGCCATTCGCGCGCAGCAAAGAGAGCTTCCACAGCTTCTGGCGGAGAACGTCTGCACACCGTCGCTTCGCCCGCGTCACTGGCATCCTTCTCTTCGGCTGCATGACGGTCGTCATCATGGGCGATAA
The DNA here is from genome assembly GCA_039922475.1 of Edaphobacter sp. Classification (GTDB taxonomy): domain Bacteria; phylum Acidobacteriota; class Terriglobia; order Terriglobales; family Acidobacteriaceae; genus Edaphobacter. Next base: position 9,391 of record JBDTEQ010000133.1, on the reverse strand, counting down.
CGGCTGCGAAGGCTGCGAAATCGTCAACCCAACAGGCGACCCGCTCCCGGGGTTCTTTCAGGGCTTCGTCGAAGGCCTTGCTGGAGTTCACTACCATACGAACTACCGTCCCCATTTCACCGGCTCCGATGGATCGCAGACCGGCACCGCAAGCTTTCTGGGCAACCTCACTTCGATCACCCAGCCCACCTCCACCTATTTCGCCATGCTCCGTATGGCCGACTGCTCGCTTTTGCTCGCCACCGGCACCTCTCCTCTCGACGGCACATTCACCCTGAAAACCACGGCAAACTCCAACTACGAGCAGACGCTCCACCAGCTCGCCGGCCTCAAGACCACCCCCGGCGTCTTCGCCAACGGTTGCAAGGAGGGAACCACCGACCTCAGCGCACGCGTCGCCGTCAACGCCGGAGTCACCAAATCGAACATCGCCGTGCTCGCAACCGCCGAGAGCAACGGCTCCAGCAACGCCGTCTTCGTCCTCACCGCCGACGTCAACCAGTCCAAAGTCAGCTTCAACGCTATCCCCGGCACCAACGCCGCCACCGCCCTCGTCACCGCAGACCTCGACGGGGACGGCTCCGGTGATCTGGTCGCCGTCAACGGATACAACGCGACCTCCTCCTACGTCACGGTCATGCTCGGCAATGCTGATGGCACCTTCAAGACCCCCGTCAACTACCCCACCGCCGGCAACTACTCCGTCACCGCTACACTCGACGACATCGATGGCGACGGCAAGCTCGACATCGTTTCCGTCTCTGCAGACCAGCAGATCTCCATCCTCACCGGCAAGGGAGACGGCACCTTCAACGCCGCCCAGAGCTTCGCCGCGCCCGCGCTGCCCGGCTCCTCGCTGCCAGCCGCCTCCACCCCGATCACCAACATCATCACCGCTGACGTCAATGGAGACGGCAAGCGAGACCTCATCTGCTCCAACGGCCTCGTCCTCCTCGGCGATGGCCACGGCAACTTCACGGCGGCAACCTCTGCGGCCTTTCCCTTCATCCAGAGCTCTACCTCCGCAGGTCCCTTCATCGCCACAGGCGACCTCAACAACGACGGCAAGCAAGACCTCGTCCTCGGCAACGGATCTTCTATCTCTATCTACTTGGGCAATGGCAACGGCACATTTACTCCGGGCACCAGCTATCCTTCCATCAACAACACCGGATACGTCTCCGTGGTCGACCTCGACGGCGACGGCAACCTCGACATATACAACGGCCTCGCCGAAGGCGGCATCTACTCAGGCGACAACTCCAGTTTCGCCTCCGCCTACATTCTCATGGGCAAAGGCGACGGCACATTCGTGGGCGCGCCGAGGTTGAACTCCGGCACATACAACGGAACCAATCTGGGCGATGTGAACGGCGACGGTTTCCCGGACGTCATCACCAATGGCATCATCAACGCCCAAACTGCATCCTTCAGCGTCCAGCTCGGCAATGGCCACGGCTTCACCACCGCTTCGACTATCACTCCGCCTGCCAGCTTCACCCTCTCCGTAAATGGCACTATGGAAACCATCACCAACGCCAACAAGACCGCCGCCACCACCTACGCTGTAGCCGACATCAATGGCGATGGAAAGGCCGACCTCGTCTTCGTCGACAGCGGACTTACCGTCAACGGAAGCGGCAGTGACGCCTATCCCGTCTACTTTGTGGCGCTCTCCAACGGCGACGGCACCTTCCAGGCTCCCGTCCCCCACGCCTTCCCGCAGCTCGCCCCTGCCAGCGGCTTCGATGTCTCCCTCGCTGTCAGCAATCTCCAGATCGCAGACTTCAATCACGACGGAAAAGCGGATCTCATCGTCTCCTACGACGAAACTGCAGGTGGTCTAGGCACTGTCCCCTACAATCGCGGCTTCGCAGTTGTCACCGGCAACGGCGACGGCACCTTCTCGACCACCCCCATCCTCACCTCCACCTACAGCAGCGCCACCGCGCCCAACACAGCTTTACTACCGCAAGTCGTCAGCACAGCCGACCTCAACGGCGATGGCAGGCCCGACCTCATCGGTATCAACCCAACCTTCAGCATCGGCACCGGCGCCGTGACGCAACTCCTGACCTACGTCGGCAACGGCGACGGCACCTTCAAGGCCCCCAGCACCTTCGCCATCGCCGCCAACGTCTACGGCACACCCGTCCTCGCCGACTTCAACAAGGACGGCAAGCTCGATCTCGCCTTCCTCGCCGAAACCTCCGCCTCCCAGGCCGAGCTCGCCATCGCCAACGGCAATGGCGACGGCACCTTCGCGACGGCCACCATCCTCAACCTCGCCGGCGGCGACTCCATCCGCTCCGCCAGCCTCGCCGCCGCCGACTTCGATGCCGACGGCAACATTGACCTCGCCCTGCTCGACTCCAATGACTACAGCGGCATCTTCTACGGCAAAGGCGACGGCACCTTCACCTCGGTTCCGCTGACTGGCTCTGTTGTCCCGAAAGGCCTGATCAACATTGCAGCCAACAACAACGGATCGGCGATTGCCATCGACCTGAACAAGGACGGAAAGCCGGACATCCTTGCCAGCAGCACCGCGCTCCTGAATATTTACGGCAGCGCACCCAACGTCTTAACTGCCACCACCACGGCTGTCACGGCCAGTGCGAGCAGCATTGTCGTCGGCGGCAGCATTACCTTCACTGCAACGGTCAGCCCGGCCTCCGGAACCACCACCCCAACCGGCATTATCACCTTCACCGATGGCACCACCACACTCGGCACCGCACCCCTCGCCTCCGGCGTTGCTACCTACACCACCTCGGTGCTCGCTGTTGGCTCTCACACCATTACAGCAGCCTATGCAGGCGCAGCCGGAGCCTTCTCCGGCTCCACCTCGAATAGCCTTCCCATCTCCATCACCACCGCATCGGCAAACTTTTCCATCTCGCTCTCGCCCACCAGCAGCACCGTGGTCCACGGCAGTACCGCTACCACAACCTTGACAATCGCCTCAGTCGGCGGCTTTAGCGCAGCCACTTCACTCACCTGCACGGGCGCTCCCGCTAACTCCATCTGCTCTATCTCTCCCACCTCGGTCACTCCAGGCACCAGTCCGGCGACTGCAACCGTAACGCTCCAAACCAGTGTTACCACAGCGTCCCTGGCGAAGTCCCTACAGTCTTTCTCGCTCGCGGCTCTCCCGCTCGGTTTCATCGCAGCTCTTGCGCTCTTTGGTCTCCCGCGCAAACGCCGCTGGCCAATGCCGCTCCTGGCCTTCACCATTATTTCCTGCCTCCTCGCCACCACCGGTTGCGGAGGCAAAGGAAACAGCACAAACAAAACCTCAACCGCCACTGCGGCACCGGGCACCTACACTCTCACCATCACTGGAACGAGTAGTGCCATCAGCAACTCCACGCCTTGGACCGTTATCATCCAGTAGCGCCTCTCTATTTCAACCTTAGATTGACTATCATTGTCGGGAAAGCCGACTGGTCCGGCCAAAATAAAGTTGAGAAAAGTGGCGTGTTTTTCACCGCCGGTTTCTATGGTGCTTTAGCACCGCAATAACGACATCCTCCACCATGATTTCACCAGCAATTTACCATCGGAAAAAGTGCATTTTTCCGGAGACCCCCCTCAAAAATGCCAATAAAACCGCCAAAAGTTGGCCCATAAACCCTCGCAGATTTTTTTTTGCAAAACCCAGAACTGAAATCGAAACCAGCACGGCTGCCTGAAAATACTTGGGAGTAAGATCAAGGCAATATGAGCCTCTATTTCGCTGCCGGAAGCCCAACAACCGAGATGTCTCCCGCAGAAGTACGGTCCAACCTGTTCAAAGCATTGGATCAACTCGGTTCGCGACGAAAAGTCCTCGCAATCCCTCCCGACTTCACGCGCATGCACTCCCAGAGCGGCCTCCTCACCGAACAAGTCTGGCAGTACTACGGCGACAAGCTCACCGACATCCTACCCGCCCTGGGAACCCACAAACCCATGACAGAGCAGGAGATCGCCACCATGTTCGGCGCAACTCCACGAGACCTGTTCCGCGTCCACGACTGGCGCAACGACGTCGTGACCCTCGGCGAAGTCCCAGGCAGCTTCATCTATGAGGTCAGCGAAGGCAAGCTCGACTACACCTGGCCCGCGCAGGTAAACAAGCTCCTCCGCGATGGCGGCCACGACCTCATCCTGTCCATCGGCCAGATAGTTCCGCACGAAGTCGTCGGCATGGCAGGCTACAACAAGAACGTCTTCATAGGCACCGGCGGCTCTATCGGCATCCATCGCAGCCACTTCCTCGGTGCCGTGTACGGCATGGAACGCATGATGGGCCGCGTCGATACGCCCGTCCGCCGCGTCCTGAACTACGCCAGCGATCACTTCGCAAAGAATCTACCCATCGTCTACGCATTGACCGTAGTTGGGAAGAACGCTGAAGGAAAGCTGGTAATTCGAGGCCTGTACGTAGGCGATGACATCGAATGCTTTGAACTCGCAGCAGCTCTAAGTCTGAAAGTGAACTTCAAGATGATGGATCGCGAGATTAGGAAAGCGGTAGTCTACCTCGATCCGCATGAATTCAAAAGCACCTGGCTCGGAAATAAAGCTGTCTACCGCACCCGCATGGCGCTGGCCGATAACGCAGAACTCATCGTTCTGGCACCGGGAGTCCGTGAGTTCGGAGAGGACGCCGCCATCGACGTGCTGATCCGCAAATATGGCTACTGCGGAACTCCGCGAACCCTGGAAGCCGTCAAAGAAGACCCCCAATTAGCCGGAAATCTGAGCGCAGCAGCCCACCTCATCCACGGTTCAAGCGAAGGGCGCTTCACCATCCGCTACTGCCCCGGCCACCTGACTCGCCAGGAGATCGAAAGCGTCCACTATCAATACGGCGACCTCGCCCGGATGACAGCAAAATACAATCCCGAAACCCTTCAGGACGGTTGGAACACCGTAGATGGAGAAGAGATCTTCTACATCTCCAACCCCGGCTTGGGCCTCTGGGCCTACAAAGGCCGCTTCAACTAAATCACCTCCTAGAAATCACCTCCTAAGCCGTACTTCCTCGACGCCGACCATATCAACTTGAAGACAGTTGCGAGGTTCTTACAGCCATGCGATTTCTTTACGCTTGATGTCGCGGATATGATTGGGCAACCGTCAACATCCTCGTGCCTCATTTGGCAGCGAGAATCGAAGAGGAGCAACAACATGAATCTCGGCTTCAAAATTCCCGAGCAGGGAACACTCGATCTACTTTCTCTTGGAGCACTCGTCAATAGGCTTGATCCAGGCATCATTCCGTTCCGCAAGGCGCACACTCTTGCAATCCATGTCAGTGGTGGCGAGTTCAACGTCGCTGCAAATCTGGCGGACGGCTTCGGAATGCGGACTGGCATCGCGACGGCCATGGTGAACTATCCGATCGGCGACTTGATAGCGGAACGCGTGCGGGCGATGGGCGTTAGGCCCTACTACAAGCATTTTGTACACGATGGCACACGCGGACCGAATATGGCGACGGTGTATAGCGACCAGGGGTTGGGCGTACGCGCGCCGGTGGTGTTCTATAACCGCAGCAATGAAGCTGCAGCGTTGCTGAAGCCGGGAGACTTCGACTGGAAGGAGATCTTCGGCCAGGGGGTGCGTTGGTTTCACAGCGGCGGTATCTTTTCCGCACTGTCGGAGACGACATCGGAGCTGTTGATTGAGGCATTGAAGGAGGCCAAGCGTCAGGGTGTCATCTGCTCCTTTGACCTGAACTACCGGGAGAAGCTTTGGAAGTCTGTCGGCGGGATGGAGCGGGCGCACAAGGTGCTTGGGGCCATTGCCGATCACATCGATGTTTTGGTGGGTAATGAAGAAGATCTGCAGAAGGGCCTTGGCTTCAAGGGGCCTGATGTCCATTCGAGTTCGAAGCTGGACACGGGTGTGTTCCTTTCCATGATTGAGCAGGTGGTGGCGAAGCATCCGAACGTTAAGGTTGTTGCGACGACACTGCGTGAGGTTCACTCCACGAACCATCACAGCTGGAGCGCGGTTGCTTGGGTAAATGGGACGGCTGTTCATGCTCCTACCACTGAGTTGAATGTGCATGACCGAGTTGGCGGAGGAGACGGTTTTGCGTCGGGGTTCATTTACGGGTTGCTGAGTGGCGAGACTCCTCAAGAGGCGATCAAGCTGGGTTGGGCGCATGGCGCGTTGATGACGACGTTCCCCGGTGACACGACGATGGCGACTGTCGATCAGGTGAAGGCTTTTGCCAGTGGAGGATCGGCGCGAATCCAGCGTTAGTGTGGATCAGCTTGTCGAGTCTTTGGAGCGGGAATGATTGTGGTAGTGATGGGCGTAAGCGGTTCCGGAAAGACCACGATCGGCAGACTTCTCGCTGAGCGAATGAGCTGGATCTTTGCCGATGCCGACGATTATTTTTCGCCTGCTTCCAAGGAGAAGATGGCTGCCGGCCATCCATTGACTGACGCTGACCGCGCGCCGTGGCTGGTTGCGCTGAATGGGTTGTTGAGAGGATGGGACGGGAAGGGAAGTAACGGAGTTCTGGCCTGTTCGGCGTTGAAGGCTAAGTATCACGAGGTGCTGGAGGTCGGCGTCCCCCCAACGCATATTCAGTTTATATTTCTTGATGGGTCGAAAGAGTTGATTGCGAAGCGGCTGGCGACACGGAAGCATGAGTACATGAATCCGATGCTGCTGGATAGTCAGCTGGCTACGCTGGAGAGGCCGACGGATGCCTTTCGGATTGTGAACGACCGTCCGCCGGAAGAGATTGTGGATTATCTACTGGAGCATGTCTTAGCAGTGCAGGACGTGTCGACACGGCAGATTTCAAAATAGAGAGGACGTTTTCAATGGGGCATCCGTTGTTTGATCTGAGCGGGAAGTCGGCCGTGGTTGTCGGAGGCACATCGGGTATCGGTCTGGCGATGGCGGTCGGTCTGGCGGAGGCGGGCGCCGATGTTGTGGCGAGCTCGCGGCGGCAGCAGCAGGTGGATGATGCGGCAAAGGCGATCGAAGCTACAGGCCGGAAGTCGCTGCGGCTGACCTCGGATGTGTCGGATCGCGCGACTCTGCAGGCACTGCTGGATGGAACGGTGAAGGCGTTCGGCAAGGTCGATATCCTGATCAACTGCGCGGGGAAGATCAAGCGGGAGCCGACGCTTACTGTGTCGGAGGAGACCTGGGACGGCATTATGGATACGAACGTGACCGGAACGCTGCGGGCGTGCCAGATATTCGGCAAACATATGCTGGAGCGCGGATACGGGCGGATCATCAACATCGCTTCGCTGAATACGTTTGTGAGTTTGAAGGAAGTGACAGCATATGCGGCGAGCAAGGCTGCGGTTGGCGCGTTGACGAAGTCTCTGGCTGTGGAGTGGAGCTCGCACGGCGTGACAGTGAATGCGATTGCGCCCGGAGTCTTCCGGACGGCGCTGAACCAGAAGCTGCTGGATGAGAGCGACCGGGGCAAGGAGCTGCTGATGCGTACTCCCATGGGCCGGTTTGGGAAGACCGTCGAGTTGGTCGGGTCGGCGATCTTTCTGGCGAGCGATGCTTCGGCGTTTGTCACTGGTGAGATCCTGGTGGTTGATGGTGGATTTCTGGCTAGCGGGGTGAATCAGTAAGGGCGTGTGGTTTGCTTCTTTCAGGGGCACCCCCCTCCCCCTATGTAGATGTCAATTCCTTTTCGATTCAATAGTTTACGGGGCTCATCCCGCTCTAAAATAGTCATACGAAAGGGGTTACAGGTCAAATTCTTCTAAACAAAAGAGTTAGCCCCGGAGGGAGGCTGTTTCCCCACGGGGCTGGTTTGTTTTCGATCTATATATCCAGTATAGCGGTTGGAGTGTAACTAATACGCCAACTCGATCTCGTTTCGTTTGAGCGAGTTAGGTGGTTTCGGGGCTTGACACGCGATTTCTGGGCCAAAAACGCGAAAAATAAATGTGAGCGAAGGAAGGAAGGGCGAATACAAAGGAAAAACGAGGCAATGGGGTCCAATCACTTCGGCAGGGGAAGCAGAGTCGACTTGCGCGCGCTAATGTCTCTTCTGAATGGTGCCGTCGGCGAATTTGCGGTCGCCGGGGGACATGCCGACGGGGCAGGCGCTGACCCAGGTTTGTTCTGTGACCATGTTGGATTGCGTCTCTCCATAGAGGGGCGGAGTGTATGTGGTGGAAGTCTCCGTGCGGTAGTAGGTGTCGCCGGTGGAGGTAATGACGCCCTTGCTAAAGAGAACGCTGGCACCAACCTTGCAGCTCATGTTGAGGTAACGTTTGTTACCCGAGGTGGTGTCGGAGATGTTCGTACACGACTTCATACTCTGGTCAGCGATGGCCTTTCCCTTAAGGTCGTAGGCGTGGTCGCGGCAGAGGAAGTAGGTGGACTCGTCAGGCTTTTGACCAGCGGATGTGCTGATGGAGTGGAGCTTCCATAGGCCCTCTTTCATTACGGGCGTGTCGATGGCGCGGGCCGTGCCGATGACTGCGAGAAGCGTGATAGCGGTGAGCGCTTGACGTTTCATGCGTAGTTCTCCGTGGTGGGGCTATGAAGCTGGAGACAACTGTATCCGAAAGAGGGATGCGATCGCCTGAATTGCAATTAGTTCTTTTTGAAGGTAGCTCTTTGGATGAAGGCGATGGATGAGCATTAGCTGTAACCGTGCGCAATGGCTGTTTCGAGGATGTGAGGCAGAGTTATTTGGGAGGCGTGTCAGACGTCCCCTGCTTCGAGGTGGGTTGGCGGGGAGGTGGAATCTGGCCCTCCGCTTTAAGGGCGTTGTCTACCATGTCAAAGACGAAGTCCATCGGAACGATTCCTTCGGACTTTGCGCCGTTCACGAAGACGGTCGGAGTGTGGGTGACGCCGAGCCTCTCGCCTAACTCAACACTTGCTTTCTCAGGCGTTGGGTCCTGCTTCTTGATGCATGCCTGGAGCACTTCTTCTTCAACGTGAAACCGACGCCCCGCTTGCAGGGCCTCTGCATCGATCTGCTGTTCGGCCACCGACAACGTGCGTTCTGCTCCGCCGTACTCCGCTGCATGCGCGTGAATGCCGTCCACAGCAGCCCAGTAGGCATCGGGGTTCACCCTGGCCAGGCACTCTGTATCGACAGCGGCATGCATGGCCCAGGGGTGGCCCTCGATCGGAACATTTTGATACACCATCCGCACCTGCCCCTTTGTATAGCGACTCGCCAGAGCGGGATAGAGTTCCTTGTTGAGCTGTGCGCAATAGGGGCACTCAAGATCGTCAAAGACGACTACGAGCACGGGAGCGTCGGGCGGACCGCCTCGTGACGGGCGACCCTCGGAGGGAATCTTTGCTCGTGGGTCGCCGGAGATGTCGTAAGTGGAGAGCTGCGCAAGATGGGAGCCATCCTTCGAGATGAGGAAAGAGACGTCGC
>JBDTEQ010000132.1:0-22170 GCA_039922475.1 Edaphobacter sp. | reverse complement strand
CTGTGGGTGACTCTGCTTGGAGTGGCTGGGGTAGTTGGGGTCGGGCTTGGATTCGCGGGATTCTTTGTGCTGATGGCGATTGCAGGATGGCGGTCGTACCGGGAGTCAAAGCGGGTGGAGATCATTTTGCCATCGCACGAAGACAGCAACGGCCGTTGACGCAAATTTAAACGCGAATGGAAATCGTGATTTGATGCGCCAGAAAATAGTGCCTTTCTTTGGAACAGAAGAGATTCAAGAGGCCGTAAGGCTGGCTCAGACTGTTATTCTTGAAGGGATTGTAAAGAATCCAGAATTTACACGAGGTGCAGGAATGGCGACAGCAACTGTAGATAAAACGGCGGTCCAGCCGAAGGCGACAGATTACAAGGTCGCGGATATTTCACTTGCGGAGTTTGGGCGCAAGGAGATCGATATTGCCGAGCAGGAGATGCCGGGGCTGATGTCGATCCGCAACAAGTATTCTGCGGGAAAGCCGCTGGCCGGAGTTCGCATCACCGGGTCGCTGCACATGACGATTCAGACAGCCGTGTTGATTGAGACGATGGTTGCGTTGGGCGCGAAGGTGCGGTGGGCGAGCTGCAATATCTTCTCCACGCAGGACCATGCGGCGGCGGCGATTGCAGCAGTGGGTGTGCCGGTATTTGCGTGGAAGGGCGAGACGCTGGAGGAGTACTGGTGGTGCACGAACCAGGCGCTGAGTTTTCCTGACGGTAAGGGCGGGGTGCTTGGACCGCAGCTTGTGATCGACGACGGCGGCGATGTGACGCTGCTGATTCACAACGGCGTGGAGATGGAAAAGGGCGATAAGTGGGTCGATTCGCCGTCCGGTTCGCAGGAAGAGGCGGTGATCAAATCGCTGTTGAAGAAGGTTCATGCGGAAAACCCGACGCGCTGGCAGGACGTGGCCAGAGAGTGGCGCGGCGTCAGTGAAGAGACGACGACGGGCGTACACCGGCTGTACCAGATGCTCGAGAAGGGTAAGCTGCTGGTGCCGGCGATCAACGTGAATGACTCGGTTACGAAGTCGAAGTTCGACAACCTGTATGGCTGCCGCGAATCGCTGGTGGATGGCATCAAGCGCGCGACCGACGTGATGGTTGCGGGCAAAGTTGCTGTGGTCTGCGGCTATGGCGACGTGGGCAAAGGTTCTTCCGCTTCGTTGCGCGGACTGGGCGCTCGCGTGATTGTGACGGAGATTGATCCGATCAATGCTCTGCAGGCAGCGATGGAAGGATACGAGGTCACAACGCTTGAAGAGACGCTGGGGCGCGGCGATATCTATGTGACCTGCACGGGGAACGTGGACATCATCACTGTAGAGCACATGAAGCTGATGAAGGACCAGGCGATCGTGTGCAACATCGGCCACTTCGACAATGAAATTCAGATGGAGCCGCTGAATGCGCTGAAGGGCGTGAAGAAGCTGAACATCAAGCCTCAGGTAGACAAGTACACATTCGAGACCGGCAACAGCATCTTTGTGCTGGCCGAGGGGCGGCTGGTGAACCTTGGCTGCGCGACGGGACATCCGAGCTTTGTGATGTCGAACAGCTTCGCGAACCAGACACTGGCACAGCTCGATCTGTGGAAGAACAAGGACACGTACAAGGTTGGGATCTACATTCTGCCGAAGAAGCTGGACGAAGAGGTTGCACGGCTGCATCTGGAGAAGATCGGCGTGAAGCTGACAACGCTCTCAAAGAAGCAGGCGGACTACCTGAGCGTTTCAGTGGATGGGCCTTACAAGGCGGATCATTACCGGTACTAAATTTTGCTGAAGAAAACACAAAGGGCCGCTGAGGATACTCCTCGCGCCCTTTTTGTTTTCTTACTGGAGAGAACGAGACGAGATTGTTCAACTCTCGTCTTACGTTTTGGATCGGGCCGTGGGCTTAGCGTGCTTTGGCGTTATGTTTATCACGGTAAATTCTGCGGGATTCCTGGTTCTGTTGATGGTGTATCGTCTTGCGGTCGGACCTGGTGAGATGACCGTTGTCCTGGGCACGCATACCGCGCTCTTCTTTGTTGATACCGGCTTCCTGATGCTCAAGACGTCCCGTCTCACCTGCGGTAAGCTGGCCACTCTTAACGCCCTGAGCGATACGGCCCTGCTGATCGGTCTTGCGCTGGTTGATGTCGTAGTCGTGCCGACCCGGAGTAGGGGCTGCCGGTGCTGGGGCCTGGCCAAAGACCGCTGCTGGGGCCAGGATGAGAGAGGCGATGAGGGCAAGTCTGGTGAGGTTCATGGTTGTTATTCTCCTGTGATTTTCCTGTCGCGGCTTGAATGCTGCTACCGCTTACTGTGTGCATAGACACAGGAGTTTCTGAAGTGTTTCGGAAGAATGGAGAGGTATATTTTTTCAGAGAGCCGCGACTTTTATCTTGCTCTTGGGTAGGGATGCCGATGCGATCAGTTAGTGCCGGCTGACGGGTCGACGTCATTCGCGGTGATGACTTGTAGACCGGGAGTTGTGACAAGCGGCTGATCGATGAGGATGATGGTGCGGGCAGAGCCTGCAGAGTAGATGGCCTGGGGTCCGGCGTAGGCTGCGCCAACTGTGCTGCTGGGGACGATTCCGGCGGGAAGCATCGTGAGGCTGTACGTTCCGACAGGGACGTTGAGATAACCGGTATTGGAACCGAAGTGCATTCCATTGACGAGTGGAGCGACCGAGGCGAGCCTTTGGCCAGCAGGTACCAGGTATACGTCGACAGCGCCGATGCGAGTGGCCTGATTGATGAAGCGGAGCGCGACGCGGCCGGAGGGTGCAGGTTGACTCTGATCGGCAAGGGTAATCTGTTGCAGACTCGCGGCTGTGTTGCCGATCAGTACGGTGTACTGGCCGGAGGCAGCGAAGGTGGTCTTCGCCGCAGAGAGGACTTGTCGGGTGCCGGCGGTGTCGGAGGTGATGTTGTAGGCGCCTGGAGCGAGTTGGATGTAGGAAGTGACGGCGCCGAAATCCAGATTGAAGGCGAGCGCGTTGGAGTCCTGGTAGAGGTCGAGCCGGGGAGCATCTGGAGTCGCGTTGATGATGCGAACATGCGCTTCGGGTGCGGGACTAAGGATGGCCTGACAGCCGGTAAGAGTCGCAAGGGTTGCCAGTGCGGCGGCGAGCCGGGTGGAGCGACGGTCGAGATGGAAGGGCCGGGCGAACATGGTTGTCGTCTGGTTCATCGATTCGTCGGATTCTGGCTCGGGAGCAGATAGAGCCAAGACGTGAGCCTTTGTCCACTCTAAACGATTCGAAAGTCGCATGCGACAACAGAATCATCCATGACAATGACCCGATTGTGGGATACAGATTACAGGGCACTACGGCTTACACGGCACCGATGGGATGATCGTGGGTTTGGGCTCAGTATAGGCATCGGGTGCTCCCGCCTGGGTGCCAGTCTGAGCATGGAGATTGCGGGGAGGAGTGAGGAGGCCGCAAGAAGAGAGGCGTTGGCGAGGAAGTTGCGGCGGGAGAAGGGCACGAGGGTTCCAGATTTGTTGGCAGTGGGTCAGGTTTCAAACTGACCCACCACACGCTATTTCTTTGGTTTGCTTGCGATGATCTGATCTTTGATCTTGTTGTAGGTGGCAGCAGGAAGGATGCCACGGGTGACGAGTTGGTTTTTTGCAGTGTACGGGCGACCGTCGATGATGCGTTTGGAGTATGCATCGCCGATGCCGGGGAAGGCCTTGAGCTGGTCGGGAGTGGCGGTGTTGATGTCTAGCGGTGCGACTGCAGCGGCCTTAGCAGCGGTTGCTTTGGGAGCCTGAGCGATCGTGAAGACTGGAACAACCGCAAAGAGGAGAGCAGCAGCGAAGAGTTTGCGACGAAGATTGAACATCGGAGGATCTCCTTAGTTGGATGAGTACCTTACTGCGGAAGAGTACGAGAGTGCATGGGTGGCGTCAATGAACAAGCTTGCGATTGCTCTATTTCGTGAATTCCCAGTTTCACAGAGTCGAATTGACTTCTTCCGGCTTGAAAGTTACTCTGAGGTGGAGATGAGCATGGTTCACCTCCATCACGGACATCACCATCATCACGCGGAGAGCGTGTTGGCGGCTGTGTCCGGTGTAGCGATGTAACGAACGCTTACTCAGGATTTCGAAAGGCCCGCTAACGCGCATCCCGCGAGCGGGCCTTTTGCTTTGTACGAGAACAAATCAGAAGACATTGAGAAAGGTTGATACGGTGAAGATTGATTTTGCGAAGATGGATGGCCTGGTTCCGGGGATGGTCCAGGATGCGAAGACGGGTGAGATGCTGATGCTCGGCTTCCTGAATGAAACGAGTTACGCGAAGACGCTCGAAACCGGATTTGTCACGTTCTGGAGCAGAACCCGGCAGAAGCTGTGGATGAAGGGTGAAGCCAGTGGTAACCGGCTGCGGGTGATTGAGGCCTCAACCGACTGCGACAACGACGCGCTGCTGTTCAGGGTCGAGGTTGAAGGTGACGGACTGGTCTGTCATGAGGGCACTGTGAGTTGCTTCACGAAAGATATTGATCTGAAGACAACAGGAGATGCGAAGTGAACGAGACAACCTCTGGCACTACAGGGAAGTTGAAGCTGGGAATTCCAAAGGGCAGCTTGCAGGATGCGACGATTGCTCTGTTTGAACGGGCCGGATGGCGGATCTTCGCGAATGGACGAAGCTACTTCCCCTCCATCGACGACAGCGAGATTGAGTGCATGCTGGTGCGAGCACAGGAGATGGCGCGGTATGTCGAACACGGCGCGCTGGACGCTGGACTGACGGGAAATGACTGGGTACTCGAGAACGAAACCGATGTTGAGTTCGTAACAAGCCTTACTTACTCCAAGCAGGGCCGGCAGAAGGTGAAGTGGGTGCTTGCAGTGCCGGAGGATTCGCCGTTTCAAAAGCCGGAGGATTTGGCGGGAAAGATTATTGCAACCGAACTGGTTGAGTTTACGAAGCGATATTTCGCCGCGAAGAATATTCCGGTAACGGTCGAGTTCAGCTGGGGCGCAACTGAGGTAAAGCCCCCTACACTGGCGGATGCGATTGTGGAGGTAACGGAGACGGGATCGTCGCTGCGGGCAAATCGGCTGCGGATTATTGAGACGCTGATGGAGAGCGAGACACAGTTGATTGCCAATAAAACTGCCTACAAGGACGAACGGAAGCGTAAGAAGATTGAAAATATTTCGTTGATGCTGAATGCGGCAATTGCGGCGCAGGGACGAGTGGGTCTGATGCTGAATGCGCGCAAGTCCGATCTGCAGAGAGTGATTGGGGTACTGCCTGCCTTGAATTCTCCTACCGTGTCGCAGTTAAGCGATACGGATTGGGTGGCACTGAATACGATTCTGGATGAATCTCTCGTGCGTGAGGTGATTCCGCAGTTGAAGGCAGCGGGAGCTACAGGAATTGTGGAGTATCCGCTGAGCAAGGTTGTGCTGTAGAAGACTTCTTTTTAGCTGGAAGCTACTAGTAAAGCTGCGTAGGATTTTTCCGGGAGTTCCGTGATGAAGCTAGTGAAGACCTTTGGCCGAGGAAAAGCGGCAGCGGATGCGTTGATCAAAACGCTGGAGCTTCGAGGTAGTGTCAATACAGCACGTGTAGAGCCGGTGGTGCGGCGTATTCTTGCTGGCGTTCGCAAGAGTGGAGATCGTGCTTTGTTGAAGTATGCCGCCAAATTTGATGAGTTGGCGAAGGGACGGATATTGCAGGTCTCTCGCGAGGAGATGAAGGCGGCTTGGGACGCGACCACGCCCGAATTGCAGGCAGCGATGATGGTAGCGTGGGGTAACATTCTTGCTTTCGCCGAGGCGCAGTTGCCGCAGGAGTGGACAATCTCACCTCTAGCTGGAGTGAGGACAGGACAGATTGTTCGACCGTTGAGCAGCGTAGGCTGCTATGTGCCAGGCGGGCGGCATCCGCTGCCTTCAACATTACTGATGACAGTGACTCCGGCACAGGTGGCGGGAGTAGCGCGCATAGTCGTTTGTTCGCCTAAGCCTGCAAAAGAGACGATGGCTGCCGCGTGGCTGACTGGAGTAACCGAGTTCTATCGAGTGGGTGGAGCGCAAGCAATTGCAGCAATGGCGTATGGAACAGCTACGATCGAGCGTGTCGATAAGATTGTAGGGCCTGGAAATCTGTATGTAACGGCGGCTAAGATGCTGGTTTCGAATGAGTGCGGGATCGATATGCCTGCGGGACCAACGGAGATCGTAATCACAAGCGAGAAAGGGAATGTGGCTGGAATTGCGGCGGACCTTGTTGCGCAGGCCGAACATGACCCTGAGACGCTCGCCGTGTTGATTACGAGCAATGAAAGGTTAGCGCGAAAGGCCGCGGCAGAGGTGAAGAACAGGGCGAAGGAAAATGCGATCGCCAGGCAGTCGCTACAGGCACAAGGCTGCATATTTGTAACTGCTACGGTTCAGGAAGCACAGGAATTGACGAACCGTCTGGCTCCAGAGCATTTGACGGTGGATCATGCTGACGATTTGAAGTGGGTCCGGAATGCGGGTTCGGTGTTTGTGGGAGATCGCTCGCCTCAGTCGATGGGCGACTACGTCTCCGGACCAAATCATGTGCTGCCTACGGGGCGAGTTGGGCGGGTTCGCGGCGGCTTGAGTGCAATGGATTTTGTGAAGGTGATTACAGTGCAGGAGTACACGCAGAAGGGGCTGAAACAGATGGGGCCCCATGCAATTGCACTAGCCGAAGCGGAAGGTTTGATGGGACACGCGGAGAGCGTGCGAGTGAGGATGCAATGATTGTGACTAATACTGCTAGAAATTTGAGGGCAGTGAAGCCGCGCAGAGCTGTATTGGAGATGCCGGAGTATCATCCGCCGCTGGCGGGACGTACGGCATTACGGTTGGATTTCAACGAAAACACATTTGGGCCTTCGCCGCGCGTGCTGGAGCGGCTGAACGCTGTGACTGCGGAGGGTTTGACCAAATACCCCGAGCGAGAGCCCGTGGAACGCATCGTGGCAAAGCATTTCGGATTGCAGACCGAGCAGGTGCTACTGACCAACGGTGTGGACGAGGCGATTCATCTGATCTGCTGCGCATTTCTGGAGTCGGAGGATGAAGCGTTAATCGCGACTCCTTCCTTCTTTATGTATGACGTGAGCGTGCAGATGATGACGCCACACCTGCGGAAGGTGCAGTCGAATGGAACCTTGGAATTTCCGTTTGAGCGATTTGTGGCGGCTATTACAGAGCGTACAAAGTTGATTATCGTGGCTTCGCCGAATAATCCGACGGGTTCCGTAGTGAGCCGTGAGCATCTGCTGACAATTGCGTCAGCGGCTCCGCAAGCATTGTTGATGGTGGATGAAGCTTATTACCACTTTGATGGGGCGTCCGTGATGAATGACCTCGCGACTGTGCCGAATTTGATTGTGGCGCGGACGTTCTCAAAGGCGTATGGGTTGGCGAATCTGCGGGTCGGCATGCTTGCGGGTAATGCTGAACTATTGAAGTACGTGCGAAAGGTGAGTTCTCCGTACAACGTGAATGGAGTAGCTCTGAATTGCCTGCCCGTGGCGCTTGCCGATGAAGAGTACGTTGCGTGGTATTCGGAGCAGGTGCGCGTAGGGCGTGAACGCATGATGGATGGGCTGCGCGAGTTGGGAGTTCCCTTCTTTCCAAGTCATGCGAACTTCGTACTGATGAATATTGGGCCGAAGCACAAGGAGTTAGTTCAGGCGATGCGAGCGAATGGAGTGCTGCTGCGCGACCGTTCGACCGATCCAGGGTGTGATGGATTTGTGCGCATTACGATTGGATTGGAAGAGCATGTGACGCGGGGCTTGGCTGCGTTGGAGATATCGTTGCGTGAGATTGGCTGGAAGAAGGCGCGGGTTGGTGATTTGGCTGCTCACGATGACAGTGGCACGGTGAGGGAGTTTGAATGACGGCCAAGAGTGTGCGGACGGCATCGATCAAGCGAGATACGACCGAGACGCAGATTGCGTTGAAGCTTGTGATCGATGGGCAGGGTGTCTACAAAGTTTCGACGGGGATTCGGTTCTTCGATCACATGCTGGAGCTGTTTACTCGGCATGGCGGATTCGATCTTACGCTGAAGTGTACGGGCGATCTGGATGTCGATCAGCACCATACGGTTGAGGATGTGGGGATCGCTTTGGGGGAGGCTTTTGGTAAGGCATTGGGGGATAAGAAGGGCATCCTGCGAGCTGGATACTTTGTGATGGCGATGGATGAGACGCTGGCTGTGGCCGCTGTGGATTTGAGCGGGCGCGTGGCTTATGTCGTCGATGACAAGGTGAAGGTGCGGCTGGTGGGGGATTTCCAGAGTGAGTTGCTGGCTGATTTCTTCGATGGGTTTGCTCGCGGGGCCAAGGCGAATGTGCATGTGAAGACGATGTATGGGCGGTCGAATCATCACAAGATTGAGGCTATTTTCAAGGCGTTTGCACGGGCGTTGCGCGGGGCTTGCTCGCGGGATGAGCGGATGCGGGAGATGCTGCCAAGTACGAAGGGATTACTGTGATGGCGACTATCGGCGCAGCAATTCGTATTATTTCGGCAGTCACGTGCTTAGCAATCTCCGCTGCGTTGACACTTCTTTTTTTGGGTCTTTTGGGAGCATCAAACTTTGGATTTTTTGTCGTCGGATCACTGGTTTCATTTGTTTTAGCTCTAGCATCTTCTGTTTTGTTTTATCTATCGCCAGCACGCATTTGGTCGCGCGCTCTTTCTATTCTTTCTGGCGTACTCGCGGCATTTTGGGGTTTTGAACTGGTTCAAATCGCCGTGGAATGGAAGCACTAGATGATTGCTGTGATTGATTACAAGGCGGGGAATTTGACGAGCGTGGTGAAGGCGTTGCATTATCTGGGGGCTGAGCCGGTGGTGACTCAGTCGCCTGAGGTGGTGCTGGGTGCGGAGAAGGTGGTGCTGCCGGGGGTGGGGCACTTTCAGGCTACGCAGTTGCTGGCTGATCTTGGGTTGACGGAGGCTGTGCGCGAGAGTGTGGCGAAGGGCGCGTGGTTTCTGGGGATTTGCGTTGGGTTGCAGTGGTTGTTTGAGGGGTCGACTGAGGCTCCGGGGATTGGTGGGTTGGGGCACTTTGCGGGGATGTGTGAGCGGTTCCCTGCTGTGTTTGAGGGAGCGGAGTTGAAAGCGCCGCATGTGGGTTGGAATTCGCTGGAGAGCGTAAGGGCGGATTCGCGGCTGCTGCGCGGGGTGAAGGATGGCGGGTTTGTGTATTACACGCACTCGTGGCGGGCGCCGGTGGTAAAGGATACTGCAGCAGTTACAAATTATGGGGGTGGATTTACGGGAGCGGTGGAGCGGGAGAATGTGATGGGGGTGCAGTTTCATCCGGAGAAGTCGAGCGCCGTGGGCTTACAGGTTTTGAAGAACTTTGTGGAGTTATAGCGATGCCTTTTATGTATGAGTTGAAGATTGCCGCAGAGGAGCCTTCGTACACGTTTGTGCAGCAACTGGTGCCGGCGGGGTCGCTGGTGGGAACGGGGCAGGCGGTTTGTACGCTGACCGACGAGGCGATGGAGTTTCATGTGCCTGCGCCGAGGCAGGGATTGGTGGTGGAGTGGTTCGTGGAGCATGGCGCGGTGATTGAGAATGGGGATTCGTTGGCTCGGATTGTTTGTGAGGGGGATGAGGTTGCAGTGGTGGCGGTTGCGCTGGTTAGGCTGGGATAGATGCTGACGAAACGGATTATTGCTTGTCTTGACGTTCGTGATGGACGCGTCGTGAAGGGTGTTCGGTTTGTGGACATCGTCGATGCAGGCGATCCGGCGGAGCTGGCGCATCGCCATGCTGCGGCAGGGGCGGATGAGATTGTGCTGCTGGATATTACGGCGACGCATGAGGGGCGTGGAACGCTGCTCGATACGGTGAAGCGGGCTGCTGCTGGGCTGTTTGTGCCATTTACGGTTGGTGGAGGGATTCGGAGTGCGGAGGATGCTGCGGCTGTGTTCGATGCAGGGGCGGATAAGGTGAGTATCAACTCGTCTGCTATCGCTCGGCCCGAGCTGATTGGGGAGATTGGCGGGAGCTTTGGGGCGCAGGCTGTGATTGTGGCGATCGATGCCCGTCGTGGAAGTGCAGGTGTTGAAGATGCTGAGGTGTTTGTGAGTGGAGGGCGGAAGGCTACTGGTTTGCGTGTGATTGACTGGGTTCGCGAGGCGGAGGAGCGTGGAGCCGGGGAGATTCTACTGACTTCGATGGATACCGATGGGATGCGGTCGGGTTTCGATTGTGAGTTGACTGCGATGGTGAGCGAGGCGGTGCAGATTCCTGTGATTGCAAGTGGTGGAGCGGGAACTGCTGGACACTTTGTTGATGTTTTTTCGCGCGGTAAGGCAGATGCTGCGCTTGCGGCGAGTATCTTTCACTTTGGTGTGACCGATTCGCGGGAGTTGAAGGCGGAGTTGCAGCGGGCTGGGGTGTCCGTGCGGCTTCCCTGCTGATGTCCTGCCGGACGGGCCGCCTGCGCGGCGAGCGGCCACTTCGTGGCGGGTATACCCTGTCTCGGTCAGGCTTCCATTGCCCCGCTGTAGACGGCCATGCCTGCTACTGCGTCTACGCCCATGGCATCGAGGGCCTCGATCTCACTTGATTCCTTAATTCCTCCGGCTACGATTAATTGCTTTGCAGTGCAGGCTCTGAGGATGGCGGCTACGTTGATGGGGAAGCCCTGCATGGTGCCCTCGGTGTCGACGTGGGTGTAGAGGAAGGCGGCGCAGGAGTCTTCGAGCCAGGTGATGGCTTCTTCTGGAGTTAGATCTACGGAGTCTTTCCAGCCTTTGATCGCTATCTTTCCGGCTTTGGTGTCTACGCTGAAGACCAAGGTTTCTTCGCCGAGGGTCTTCTTTAATTGTTCGGCGAATTCGAGGCGGATAAGTTTGTGGCGGCGGGGTTCGTTGTCTTGCTGTGGGCCGAAGAGGCTTGAGCCGTAGATGACTCGTTTGGCTCCGGCTTCGAGGAGAGCTTTTCCGTCTTCGGCGGTCTTCAGGCCTCCGCCTACCTGGCAGGGGAGCCGCTTTGCGATCATCTGGATGAGGTCGCGGTTGTTGCCCTGGCGCATGGCGGCGTCGAGGTCGATGAGCTGGATCAGTGGGTATTTCTGGAAGCGCTCGATCCAATACTCGAAGTCGTCGAAGGCTAGCTTTAGCTTTTCGCCCTGGACTAGCTGGACGATGCGGCCACCCATTAGGTCGATTGATGGGATTAACATTTCTTTCTTCTTTCCTTGATCTGTCGTGGCGCTACGGATGAAGACGGAGATTCTGAGCTTCGCTCGGAATGACGACAAGACAACAGCAGATCCCCTTCGGGGATGACAACCAAGAAAACAAACGACGAAAACGACAGAGGTAGAGCGCTAGCTGAAGCCGAGGACCGGGTGGGGGACGTAGGGTTCTTCGAGGGCGGTGATCTCTTCTGGTGTGAGTTTGACGGTGAGAGCGGCGACGGCGTCGGTCAGGTGGTTGGGTTTGGTAGCGCCGACTATGGGTGAGGTGACGACAGATTTCGAGAGCATCCATGCGAGGGCCAGCGTTGCCATGGGGGTGTTGCGCTTTTGGGCAAGGGCTGCGAGGAGGTCGACTACCTTCTTGTCGGCTTCGTCGGACTTTGAGTAGATGGCTTCGCTGAACTGGTCGGTCCCGGTGCGCTTTGTGGTTTCGGACTTCCAGGGGCGGGTGAGGCGGCCACGGGCTAGCGGGCTCCACGGGATGACACCGATGCTCTCGGCTTTGCAGAGGTTCATCATCTCGCGCTCTTCTTCGCGGTAGAGGAGGTTGTAGTGGTTCTGCATGGAGATGAAGCGGGTCCAGTGGTGAAGGTCGGCTACGTAGAGTGCCTTGGCGAACTGCCAGGCGTACATGGAGGAGGCTCCGATGTAGCGGACTTTGCCGGCTTTCACTACGTCGTGGAGAGCTTCCATCGTCTCTTCGATGGGGGTTTCGTAGTCCCAGCGGTGGATCTGGTAGAGGTCTACGTAGTCGGTCTGGAGGCGCTTGAGGCTTTGGTCGAGCTCGAAGAATATCTCTTTGCGGGAAAGACCCTTGCTGTTGGGGCCATCGCGCATGACACCGTTGAGCTTGGTGGCGATGACGGTGTCTTCGCGTCTGGTGTTGGCTTTGAGGAAGCGGCCAAGGAGTTCTTCGCTGGAGCCTGAGGAGTAGACGTTGGCGGTGTCGAAAAAATTGATTCCGAGGTCGAGGGCCTGTTTGAAGAAGGGCTGGCTGTCGGCTTCGTTGAGGGCCCAGGGGTGACTGCCGGGACGCAAGGGGGCAGGAGGGACTTTGCCGTAGGTCATGCAGCCGAGACAGATGCGGGAGACTTTGAGGCCGGTTTTGCCGAGGTTCACGTAGTCCATCGTGGCTCCTTTTTTGGGGGTACCCCCCTCCCCCTGAGCGGGGTATTTGACGGTAAAATACTTGTATTCAGTAGTTTGCAGGCGGGTGGCGTCTGTAAAATATTGCCTGCAAAGGAGTTGAAGCTAAAATACTTGTTTTCAGTTGGTTACGCGTTTGGGTTTGGAACGTTGCTCTTTATTTTCTTCCTCTTTCCAGTATAACGGTTTGGGCAGAACTAATACGCCAAGTCGATCTTGCTTCGTTTGTGTGAGTTAAGTGGTTTGAGGGCTTGACATGCGTTTTTTGGGCGGAAAACGAGGAAATAAAATGCATGGCAATAGATCAGGTCGCTTCACCCTTTGGCATGCCTTTCTTACAGCAACCTCTTCAGGCGCGTTGAAAAAGTCGAGTTGTGGCGTGTGAAGAGAAGACCCGGGGCTAAAGCCCCTTGTGTTTATTGGCCTTTTCGCAGGGCTGAAGCCCTGCGCTCCCTCCGAAAGACAAAAACTTTTCCGGCCCTGTGAAGGTGTGCCTTTCTGTAACCCTTCTTCTTTCTGACGTGTTGATGGCGAGAAGTGCAACAGCAGATCCCCTGGGGGATGACAAACAAAGGGACAAGCAACGGCAACGGCAACGGCAACGACAACGGCAACGGCAACGGCAACGGCAACGGCAACGGCAATCAATCAATCGCTGCGGAGGGGGATATTCAGGGTGTCGACTGATTGGTTGTTACGGATTCGTTTGAGTTGGCGGGTTAGCTGGGCAGAGGGGTCGTCGGGGTCGCCGTTCTCTTCTTCGTCGTCGGCTATGGTCTGGCGCTGCTCGATGGAGTGGTGGAGGTCGGGTTGGGCAAGGGTTTGGAGGGAGATGAAGGCGAGGCTGAGGGCGGCTGCGGAGGGGTAGAAGCCTCGGTAGTTTTTGTTGGCGGCTTTCTTTCGACGAAATCGGGCTCGCTGGAAGAGGATTACGACGAGGAAGAGCGCGAAAAGGGCGAAGAAAGCCCCTTGAAGGATGAGATTGATGTCCATGGTCTCCCCTTGCGGCTGGTGGATCGCAGGCGTGGATCGGCGCGCCAATCAAGGCTGCGGCGATGTTTTCTGATGGCTGGGATCAGGCTTGCGAGGGAGGAGGACGCTGGAAGAGGGTGTACCTAACGTGGGCGTTAAGTGCAAAAGCGTGGTTGTTCCGTGGTGGATAGATGACTGTTGCGGCGACCGGTTCGAGGAAGAAGAAGAACGGGACTAGTAAGAAGACGAGTGCGGCGCTGTGGTGGTTCGCTGCCTGAGGGAGCAGGAGGAGTATGAGGGCGAGGATCGCGGCGAGGGCTGCGAGAGCTTTCCAGGTGCAGATTTTTTGGGTGCTCATCATGCTCTGGGTTAGTTTATCGCTTGTGGTTTGCGTTTTCGCGCGAATACCACCCGGTATGATGGGCCGGCCGGCGAAATGATAGCAAAAGGGACAGGCGCTGACACAGGCAAAGGCTACAGCAGGTCCTCCGCCTTCGGCGAAGGATGACAACTAAAAAACAAGAATACAGTTCGTGGCCGTGGTGGGTTACTGGTCGGGGTCGAGGGCGTCGGCCATGGCGTAGTAGCCTTTGCGGGCCTGGACTTTTTGGTCTTTGCCGCAGGAGATGTTGAGAGTGCGGAAAGTGTTGTCGATCTTGGGATTGGTGGGAGTGTAGCTGGCGAGATATTGGGTGCGGAGCTCGTCCTGGATCTGGTCGAAGGCTTCCTGGAGCTTTTTGCCGTTGTTGCCTACGTTGATGACGCGACCTCCGGTGTCTTTGGCGAGACGTTCCATGTCGGAGTCTCCGGTGTAGCCCATGCCGAAGCCGCTGTAGAATCCGCGGTCGGCGATGAGGATGACGTAGACGATGGTGTTGGCCTTCTGGGCGGCTTCGGTGGCAGATTTGAGGGTCTCCTGCGAACCCTGATCGCCGCCGTCGGTGAGGAGGACGAGAATCTTGCGGCCGGCTTCCTGACGGAGCTTGTCGTGGGCGGCGAGATAGACGGCGTCGAAGAGGAGGGTGCCGCGAGGGTTTCCGTTGCCGGTGACGGAGCCGGTGCCGGCGCCGGTGTTGATGACGGCGGAGTCGATGGAGCGTTTGATCTCTCGGGGGCTGTTGGTGTAGTCGGAGAGGAGGTTGACGTTAATGTCGAAGGAGATGAGGAAGGCTTCATCTTTGGGGGTGAGGACGTCTTTGAGGAACTCGGCACCGGACTGCTGCTCGAGGGGGAGGACGTTGATCTGGCTGCCGCTGGTGTCGAGGAGGATGCCGATGGTGAGAGGAAGGTTTTTTTCCTGGGTGAAGTTCTTGGTCTTCTGGAGTTCCTTGTTCTCAAGGATGGAGCAGTCGTCTTTGTGGAGGTTGGTGATGTAGCCGTTCTTGTCGCGGACAGAGAAGTAGACGTTGACGAGGTTGACGTTGACTTTGAGGGTTTGAACGTTGCCGATGTCGACGGGCTGAGGGGCGGCTTTGCTGGCCGGGGGCGGACCGCCTGGCGAGGGCGCATCCTGGGCGTGGAGGATGGAGGTAAGGCCAAGAGCGAAGACTGCTGCGGCGGTGAGGCGGAGGAGGTGCATACTCCATTAGACGACGAAGCGGGGGCTTGAGTTTAGAGAAAAATGCAGCCTGGGCGGCGGGATGGAGCGCAACGTCGGGGGGTGGGGGTGCGTCCAACAGATTAGCGGCTGGATGGCGCTTTGTGGCGGCGGGGATGGTGCGCTGTTAGTCTGGTGATTGGTATAAGTTGGGCTATGAAAGGCCTGGCGGGAAGTATGGGAGATTTCACTTGGTAAGTAAGACCGTATTGGCAGGGGCTTTGGCGTGCATGCTATTGGGACAGCCGGGACAGGAGCTGGCGCAGCAGCAGACACCTGCGCAGCAACAGATTCCGGATGGGCCGAAGCCGCAGATTCCGGACGCTCCGAAGCCGCAGGGGTTGGGTGTGGGGCCGGTAACTCCGGGTAAGGGTGCGACGCCGAATTTGACTGGGGATAGTTCGACCTCGGACGATGCATCTGTGCCGAGCAAGCTGCCGGAGACCGCAGCGCAGAAGGCCGATGACGGGCCGCAGCCGGATGTTCCCGCTGCCGGACAAGGGCCGAAGGCGTTTACGCTGCTCGTGCAGACGAACTTTGTCGAGATTCCGTTTACGGTGAAGGACAGCAAAGGCAGAGAGGTGCCGGGGATCCAGGCGCGCGAGGTTCGGGTGTATGAGAACAACGTGCGACAGCAGTTGAGCCTGTTTACGAGCGATGCGTTTCCGCTGTCGGTGGCACTCGTGATCGACCAGAGCCTGGATTTCCGGGTGATGGAGCAGGTGAATAACTCCCTGGCGGCGCTGCAGGGAGCGTTTACACCATATGACGAAGTGGCATTGTTCACCTACAACAACGGGCCACGGCTGGTGACGGACTTTACGGCGGGACCGAGTGCGCGGCTGACGCAGGCGCTGGAGCGATCGAAGACGACGGGACGGGAGATGAACTATATCCCCGGCGGCGGTCTAGCGCAGAACATCTACATCAACAACGGAGCAGATAGCCATATCGACCCGAACACGAACTCGTCGCATGGACGGAGCCAGTTGAATATCCAGACCCTGCCGCGCGAGATGCATACGCTGAACGATGCGATTCTGGCAGCGGCGACGTTGCTGGCGAAGAGCCCTGCAGGGCGGCGACGGATTGTGTACGTGATCAGCGATGGCAAGGAGTATGGAAGCACGGCGAAGTTCTCGCAGGTGGTGAAGTTCCTGAACACGAATAAGATTGCGGTGTTCGGGACGCTGGTGGGCGATTCTTCGCTGCCGGTGATCGGGTTCCTGGACCGGATGCACCTGCCGCTGATGATGCGGGACAACGTGCTGGCGGCGTATGCGTATGACACAGGCGGAAACTTTGACGGAGAGTTCCGGCAGCGCGGGATCGAGACGAGCTTTGCGAAGATTGCAGCAGAGGTGCGGAACCAATATACGATCGGCTACTACACGCATGAGCCTTTTATCGATGGCAAGTACCGACCGATCGAATTGAAGGTGCTGCGGGGGAACATGACCGTGCTGGCGAAGAAGGGCTACTATCCGACGGCCGAAGATGCGAAGGCTTCGGGAACGATTACGCCGATGAAGTAGCGACTTCGCTCGGCTTGCTTCTGGACCGGGCTACAAATGGGAAATCTGTGAATGGGAACTTTGTTGCACGGAAACGCGCTGCTGGCGCTGGGCGCGGCTGTGTTGTGGGGCGGTGGGGATTTTTCGGGCGGGATGGGCGTGAAGCGCGCGGGCGGCACGATGCGAGCAGCGCTGCGGGTGATCCTGCTGAGCCATTCGGTGAGCCTGGGGATTCTGCTGGTGCTGGCGTTCTGGTGGGGAGATGCGTTTCCGCATGGTGCTCCGCTGGCGTGGGGAGTGGGAGCGGGCGTGACGGCTGGGGTGGCGCTGGCCTGCTTCTATGTGGCGCTGTCGCGGGGGGCTATGGGGGCTTCGGCGGCGCTGAGCGGGTTGCTGGCGGCGGCGATTCCGGCGGCGGTGTCGGCTGGGGCGGAGGGGTCGCCGGGGGCGCTGCGTCTGGTGGGATTTCTCGTTGCAGGATTGGCGATCTGGTTGATTGCGGCGGGACCGAACCCTGAGGCGAAGACTGCGGACCGTGCGACGGTGTGGCTGGCGGTAGCGGGTGGACTGGGGTTTGGGATTTATTTTGTGGCACTGAAGTTTGCGGGGAGCGCCGGGGTGGTTTGGCCGCTGGCTACCTGCAGGATGGGGAGCTTGACGGTGTGTTCGCTGCTGGTGGCGGCGATGGCTCTGCGGGATTCAGCCGGGGTGGGGCGGGTTCGATTGACGCGTGCGGTGGCGTGGTGGGCGATGGGTGCGGTGGTGCTGGATACTGCGGGGAATCTGCTGTTTATCTCGGCTACGCGGGCGGGGCGGCTGGATGTGGCGGCTGTGCTGGCTTCGCTGTATCCGGCTTCGACGATTCTGCTGGCAGCCTGGATGCTGCGGGAGCGGCCTACTCTGCGACAGGGTGTGGGGATGGCGGTTGCTGCGGCTGCTGTGGTGATGATTACGATCTGAGGGTTGCGGCTGAACTCACTTCTTATTGGGGCTTTTTGTGGGGTTGATCCTGAGGCGCTGCCAAGGGCAACCGCAGGTCCTTCGACTGCGTTGCTCACAAAGTGCGTGAGCAACTTCGCTCAGGATGACACGGGATGGAGTTGGCGAGAGAGAACAGACAACGACAACGGCAGATCCCTACGGGATGACAAACAAAAGAACGTTTCGGTGGCGGAGAAGAGGTGCAGGCAAAGACCTGATGCCGGTTAGAGCTTGATCTTGGAGACGTCGAGGGTGGGCTGGGGGAATTTGAGATTGAGGCTTTGCATGAGGTCGACGATGATCGCGGAGATGGCGATGTTGCGATACCACTTGTTGTCGGCGGGAATGACGAACCAGGGGGCGTGCTTGCGGCTGGTGGAGGAGAGGATGTCGTCGTAGGCGTCGATGTAGTCGGTCCAGAACTTGCGTTCTTTGAGGTCGGCGTCTGAGAGCTTCCAGTGTTTCTTCTGGTTGTCGATGCGGGACTGGAGGCGACGGGTCTGCTCCGCGTGCGAGATGTGGAGATAGAACTTGAGGAGGAGGACGTTGTTGTCGGCGAGGAAGCTCTCGAACTTGTTGATGTCGTCGAGGCGACTTTTGACGACTTTGCCTGAGATGAGTTTGTGGACGCGGGGAGAGAGGACATCCTCGTAGTGAGAGCGGTTGAAGATGCCGATCATGCCGCGGGGCGGGACCTGAGCGTGGACGCGCCAGAGGAAGTCGTGGCGGGATTCAAGCGGAGTGGGGACTTTGAAGGAGGCGACGTCGCAACCCTGGGGGTTGACGCCGGAGAAGATGTGGCTGATGGTGCCGTCTTTGCCTGCGGTGTCCATGCCCTGGAGGACGATGAGAAGGGCTTTGGACTGGCTGGCGTAGAAGACTTCCTGCAGGCCGGCGAGATGATCGCGATGCTTGACGAGGACGGGCTTGGCGGACTCTTCGGACTTGAAGTCGCCGGTGGTGGCGGACGAGATCTTGTCGAGCCGGACTTTGGTGTGCGGCTTGATGAGGTAAGGAGACTTGATCTTCATAGGCGGCTCTCGCCGGGTCAAGACTTCAGCAGGGTTGCAGGGGCGGGTAGTCCACTGGACTTACTTGACTGATTCTTCAGGCTTGGAGGTGACGGGTCGCGGTGTGTCGGCAGGCTTGTTCGCCTCATCGGTGACGCCCTTCATGCCGTCTTTGAAGCCACGGAGACCTTCACCCAAACCCTTGCCGAGCTCTGGCAGCTTCTTGCCGCCGAAGAACACGATGACGATAATCGCGAGGATGATCAGATGCCAAGGTTGAAAAAGATCGCCCATAATATTCTCCCGTAACCGGAACGCCTTTGCCCCCGGCTACCATCTCTTATTGTCGCACAATAGCGGCTATGACAGATACGTCGCGGGGGGCGAGGCAGATGTGGGCTGAACGTTATATCTTGGTTAGTGAAGCAAATGCAGAGGGTAGGACGCGAGACGATGCTGGATGCTGAGAGTGGCCGGGGTCTTGGGGAAGAAGTCTGTGCTGGAAGAAGCTTGTTTCTGGAAGAAACGTGGAGACGGATGTTGCGATTGAAGACGATTGAAGCAGTGAAGACAGCAGGAGCGCGGAAGACGGGCAATCGCGCAGTGACGGGAACTTTGACGGGGATTCTGGCGGTGGGTTTGCTGATGGCAGGCGCGGTACAGGCCTGGGGCCAGGGGACGGTCTCGTCTCCGGCACAGCAGACGCCTGTGCCGATTGCAGGATCGAAGATCGCGCTGGCTGCTCCGGTGACCTATGACAACAAGTGGGAGGTCTTCGGCGGGTTGAACTTCATGAACTTCCAGGCGGGACAGACGCTGCCGAATCGAATGAACCTGGGCGGCGGCGAGGTGCTTGGGACCTACTGGCTGACGAAGAGCATTGGGCTGGGAGCGGACTACCGCTTCGACGCGGGAACGACGCCGGTGTTTCCGAACTCGGGAATCACGCAGCCCTCGAAGATCGGCAATACGGGCATCAATAACCGGCCGCTGGTGTATCTGAGCACAATCATGGGAGGCGTGCAGTATCGGAGCCGGTTCAGGAACCAGTATGCCGCGTTGAACTTCCATGGCTACGGCGGCGTGTCGCGCGGAACGTTCAACTACAGCCTGAAGGACCTGGTGGTGACTTTGCCCCAAGCCTATGCTGCCACGGGTCTCTATTCGAACCGGACGAAGCCGATTGCGGCGCTGGGAGCAAGCATCGACTTCAACCTGTCGAAACGAATGGCGATTCGGCTGTCGCCGGATTTGATTCTGGAACGCTTCGGGACCGAGACGCGGGAGTTTGTGGCGGTTTCGGGTGGAGTGATTTATCGGTTCGGGAAGAAGTAAGTCGACCGCGGATTTTCACGGATAAGAACGGATTGAAAGACGACTGCGGTGGCGGTGCGAGGCTGTTGGTGGAGCAGCGGATTTCTCCACTGCTCGACTCACGATGAGACTGTGAGTCGCTTCGGTCGAAATGACAGTTCCTTGGAGCAGGTTAGAAAGAACAGGCAACGGCAAGTACAACACAGATCCCCTTCGGGGATGACAACAAGAAAAGCAAAGACAACGGCAGGTGATGGGACAGCCGCGGTTTTCTATTCCCCTACCCACCACTCTCTGCTTACTGCTCACTGCTTTCCTACTCCCTGCTTTACCAGGAGTTGCCCTGCATGAACTCCGGGGAGACGGGGTTTTCGTAGACGCTGTAGTCGCGGGTGACTACGGTGAGGCCGTTGGCGGAGACGAAGTAGTTTTTCTTGTCTTCGTTGGAGTCGTAGCCGATGACGGTGCCGTCGGGGATGTGGACGTCGCGGTCGATGATGGCGTGGCGGATGCGGCAGTGGCGGCCGATGTTGACGTGGGAGAAGACGATGCTGCCGTCGACGTCGGCGTAGCTGTTGACGCGGACGTCGTGGGAGACGACGGAGTTGCGCAGCACGGCGCCGGAGATGATGGAGCCGGCGCTGACGATGGAGTTGATGGCCATGCCGGTGCGGCCGGGTTCGCCGAAGACGAACTTGGCGGGGGGGTACTGGTAGGCGCGGGAGCGCATGGGCCAGGACTTGTCGTAGAGGTTGAAGACGGGGGCGACGGCGGCGATGTCCATGTTGGCCTCGTAGTAGGCCTCGAGGGTACCGACGTCGCGCCAGTAGAGGGCGCGCTGCTTGTTCTCGTCGACGAAGTTGTAGGCGTTGACCTTGTAGCGGCCGAGGAGCTTGGGAAGAATGTCGTGGCCGAAGTCGTGGCGGGAGTCGGGATCTTCTGAGTCGCGGACGAGTTCGGGAAGAAGGACGTCGGTGTTGAAGAGGTAGATGCCCATGGAGACGTCGACCATAGCGGGGTCGAAGGGGGAGCGGATGTCGGTGGTCTTGGGCTTCTCGACGAAGCCGGTGACCTCGCCATTTTTTGCGACCTGGACGACGCCGAACTCGGAGACTTTATCGGGGGTGACGGGGAGGGTGGCGAGGGTGACGTCGGCACCGGAGTCGCAGTGCTGCTGCTTCATGCGGGCGTAGTTCATCTTGTAGATGTGGTCGCCGGAGAGGATGAGGACGTGCTTGGGTTCCTCGGAGCCGATGGAGTAGATGTTCTGGAAGACGGCGTCGGCGGTGCCCTGGTACCAGGACTTGGAGACGCGCTGCATGGGGGGAAGGATCTCGATGAACTCGCCGAGCTCACTGGCGACGACCGAACCCCAGCCTTCGCGGATGTGGCGATTGAGCGAGAGGGCTTTGTACTGGGTGAGGATGTAGACGTGGCGGAGGTCAGAGTTGATGCAATTGGAGAGGGTGATATCGATGATGCGGTATTGACCGGCAAAGGGAACAGCAGGCTTGGCGCGGTCGCGGGTGAGCGGGAATAACCGCTCTCCAGCGCCACCGGCAAGCAAAACTCCTAGGGTATCTCTCATGGTCCAGCTTCCTCGAACGGCTATGCGACTTTGGTGGTCGCGTGCAATCTGCTCGGATGCAGGTTACGGCATCCACGACGCCCGAGAGTATCAGCGGCGAGAATTTCTTGGCAAGTTTACGCGTCGGAAGGAGGGTCTTCGCCAGTGGATTCGGAGGTTTCGGCGGAGGAGCGCTCGGTCTCTTCGGTGGAGATACGGAGGGACTTGAGGAAGCTGAGGTCGTTGCGGGTGAAGGGGCCGGAGGCGTCGTCGGCGTCGGTTTCCGCGTCGATGGTCTCTGCGTCGTCGTCGACTTCATTGAGGCCGATGGTGGCTTCGAGCATGAGGAGGACATCGAACCCCTGCTCGCGGATTTCGCGAACGACCCCGGAGATCTGATCGGACTCGCTGACCGACTCGTGGATCGCTTCGCCCAGTTTCTGAATAAGGTCTTTGACCTGCTGGTTCAATGCCACCTCCCCGTCGTAGGGAAACAAGTGTTGAGAGAAAGACTTGCTTCTCGGATGCTGGAATGCCCATGCCACGCATTGGGTCTTCCCTGCCAGTTTCAGCGGGAACGGCAGCTGCGGGTAACTTCGTTGCTACTTTCAAGATTACGCCGAGGCAGTGAGGAAAGCCAAATCTGCAGGGGATTTGGAATCAGGAAAGATTACCGGGGGAGGTCGAGATGAGATGACGCGAGGTCGTCGACGCTAGACGAAGGTGGCGTCGTCAGAAGGGTCTTCGTCGAGGTAGTAGGCGGGGTCCTGGGGGGCGCTGGTGCGCGTGGAGTTCCAGACCAGAAATCCTGCCGCCGCCGCCGCCATGCCACCGATGAACC
>JBDTEQ010000131.1:0-13084 GCA_039922475.1 Edaphobacter sp. | reverse complement strand
GTTCAGGGTTCGGGCGAAGGGGATGGTTTCGCGGACGTGGTCTAGGCCGCAGATCCAGGCTACTACTCGCTCGATGCCCATGCCGAAGCCGGAGTGGGGGACGCTGCCGTATCTGCGCAGGTCGAGGTACCACTGGAAGGCGTCGAGTGGGAGGTTGTGCTCTTCGATGCGGGCTTTGAGCAGGTCGTAGCTGTCGATGCGCTGGCTGCCGCCGATGATTTCGCCATAGCCCTCGGGGGCGAGGACATCTACGCAGAGGGCCTTGGTGGGGTCTTTCGAGTCGGGCTGCATGTAGAAGGCCTTGATGGCGGTGGGGTAGCGGTGGATTATGACGGGTTTGTCGAACTGGCTGGAGATGTAGGTCTCGTCGGGGGAACCGAAGTCGTCGCCGTATTTGTGGGGGGCGTCGATCTTGCCTTCGGCGAAGGCCTTTTCGAGCATGGCGTGGGCTTCGTCGTAGGTTAGGCGTGGGAACTTGTTGGTATTTGACGCGGACGGCCCGGGGCTAAAGCCCAGTTCGGTGGCGGATGGATTCAGGGGGCTAAAGCCCCCTGCTCCCTCCGTTTGATCAGTGGGGGCGATGACGGCTTCCAGTTTGGAGATGTCTTTGCCGATGACTTTGAGGTCGGCGCGGTGGTGGGCGAGGACCGTGGTGACGATGTGGGTGAGGTAGGCTTCGGCGAGATCGAGGAGGCCGTCGAGTTCGAGGAAGGCGACTTCGGGTTCGACCATCCAGAACTCGGTGAGGTGACGGCGGGTTTTGGATTTTTCTGCGCGGAAGGTGGGGCCGAAGCTGTAGACCTTGCCGAGGGCGAGGGCGGTGGCTTCGATGTAGAGCTGGCCGGACTGGGTGAGGTAGGCTTTGTCTTCGCCGAAGTAGTCCATCTCGAAGAGCTCACTGGTGCCTTCGCAGGCGTTGGGAGTGAGGATGGGTGGGTCGGTGCGGATGAAGCCGTTGAGGTCGAAGTACTCGGCTGCGGCGCGCATGATGGTGGCGCGGACGCGGAGGATGGCGGACTGGCGCGGGGTGCGGAGCCAGAGGTGGCGATGCTCCATGAGGAAGTCGACGCCTGCCTCTTTGAGCTGGATGGGGAACGGGGTGTCTTCGGGTACTTTTTGTATTACGTGTACGTCTTCGACGTCCAGCTCGTAGCCGCTGGGGGCGCGGCTGTCGGCGCGGACTTTGCCGGTTACGGTGAGGCTGGACTCCAGGGTTAGATTTTTCAGCGTCTCGAAGACGGCTTCGGGGACAGCGGCTTTGGGGACGATGCCCTGGATGGTGCCGGTGCCGTCGCGGAAGATGGGAAAGAGAAGCTTGCCCGAGGCGCGGAGGTTGTAGAGCCAGCCGCGGAGAGTGATGGTCTGGCCCTCGTAGGCTGAGAGGGAGGCTATGGTGGCGATTGGTGAAGAGTTTGTGCCGGTAGCTGTTACAGGTTCGATCATGTGCGCCCTATTTGTACCTTATGCAGTTACTTAATGTGAGGATTGCGATTCTTCAGCGACTCGTTTGAGGAGGTCGAAGGTCTGGGTTGCTTTCGCGGTGACGGAGTCGGGGGTTTCTTCGAGGTCGTGGGCGATTTCGACGATGGCCGGTGTGGCGCCGGGGAGGGTGGCGATGTGTTTGGCTACGTTCTGCCAGTCGATGCTGGCGGTGCCGGGCCAGAGGTGGTCGTCTTTGGTGCCGTGATTGTCGTGAAGATGGAGCTGGGCGATGCGGGGCTTGAGGAGTTCGAAGGCTTCGTCGATGCCTATGTTGTTTTCAGGTTTCGTCAAGTGGGCGTGGCCTATGTCGAGGCAGACGCCGACACGGTCGAAGTGGCCTGCGCGGAGGATTTCGAGGATGTTTTCAGGCGACGTGATCTCGTTTTGCAGATTCTCGATGAGGATGCGAACGCCGAGGGGATGGGCGAAGGCTTTGAGATGCTCGATGGCGGTGAGGGAGTTTTCGAGAGCGCGAGAGTTCCAGGGATCGTCCTTCTGGCCGAGGTGGAGGACGCAGGCGTCGATGGGGATCTGCTCGGCGGACTCGAGGGCGCGCTTGACCTCGTCCATGGCGGAGATGCGATGAGATTTTTCGGGGTCGATGAGATTGATGTTCGGGGCGACGTGGCGGGACCATTGGCCGCTTCCGCGATCGGTGAAGTAGATGGGCTGGTGGAGGGTGGCGGCTACGCCTGTGTTCCGGAACCAGGTGGCGATGTCGCGAACGGCTGAGCGGTCGCTGTAGTCGAAGTGGTGACGGGCGGCGAAGAGCTCGATGGTTTGGGCGCCGGACTTGTGGAGGGCGTCGAGCAGGCCAGGGTGCAGACGCTGCTGGAGGAAGACATGGGTGGAGATTGCGGGTCGCATCACCTCTTAGGGTATAGCAGGGGAGGGTTGCCGGTGCGTCGGGCAGGCGGCGATCGATAAGACTTCGGGCAAGTAGTGGATTTGGCGGTAGGGTGGGCTGTCAGGTTACGGCTACTGGCGAACCGCAGGTCCTTCGACTGCGCCTCTCGCGATGAGACTGGGAGAGACTTCGCTCAGGATGAAAGTTCAATAAAAAGCCCCTTCCATTTCCACCTGTCGATTGAGACTGCCCGACTACCAGTGGACTCTGGGGCTGAAGATGTAGTGGGTTTCGAGGAACAAGGCCAGGAAGAAGAGG
Organism: Edaphobacter sp.; assembly: GCA_039922475.1. GTDB lineage: Bacteria > Acidobacteriota > Terriglobia > Terriglobales > Acidobacteriaceae > Edaphobacter. The sequence continues at coordinate 10,437 of JBDTEQ010000131.1, read as the reverse complement.
ACGAGCATGATGCTTGTGGCCCAGTAGAAAAGTTGCAGGGGGAGAGTTGCGGAGAGAGATTGGTGGTGCGGTTCAGCTTCGCGGAAGATGAAGCCGCCGAGGATGGAGATGCCGGCGGAGAGCGCTAGGAGGAGGAGGGTGTCGAGGATGCGGTCGACGAAGGCCTGGTGGGGCTGGAGGAGTAGATGCGGGTCTTCGATGGCGAAGAAGAGGGTGTGGAAGAGCGCGAAGAGGGAGAGCAGGCAGAGGATTAAGGCTACGGGTTTGGCGAGTTCGAGCAGCATGGCCGGAGGTCCCTCAGGCTTTGCTGTCAGTTTACTGCGTACCGGTGGGCGCGGCATGCATCAGGAACGAGATATCGCCAACTTTATAGGTGACTTTGCCAGCTGAATCGGGCGATGCCGGAACTTTGTGTGCGCGAACGGCTTCAAAGGCCGCGACCAGTTGAGGAAGCACCGTGGGGGAGGCGATAGGTACATTGTGCGCGCCCAGAACCATTTTAAGATGTGGCGCGAGCGCGGCGAGCCGTTTGATAGAGGCTTCATATGCTGTGAGATCGGTCTCCGGGCGATAGAGCCAGATGGTGCCGGGGTAGAAGGTATCTCCGGTGAAGAGCAGGCCGGCGGCAGAGTCCAGGAGCGAGATCGAGTCGGGCGTGTGGCCGGGTGTGGCGAGAATCGTTAAGGAGCGACCGCCGAGGTCGATGATTTCCTTGTCGTGGATGTAGGAGCTGATCTTCCATGGACGTGTTGCATAGTCGGCTCGATTGAAGCCAGCCGGAAGTGAGCCGCAGATCTCATCGGGTTTGATTTCGGCTTGCGCGTCGCTGGTCGAGCCTTGTGCATTCCGCCGGGAGAACTCGCTATCGACGCCGTAGATGGTTGCGAACTGCCAGTTGTTGCCGACGTGGTCGTTGTGAGTATGTGAGTTGAGGACGATGATGGGTTTATTTGTAAGCGCGGTTGTTACTTTCTTCAGGTCGCCTATGCCCATGCCGGTATCGAAAAGAACTGCTTGCCTGTTGCCTACGATGAGGTAACCGATGGTCTGTTCGGATTGATGCGGTTCGTAGATGCTGAAGACGCCCGGTGCGATGCGGTAGATCTCGAACCATTGATCGGGACTGGGAATGCGCTGCAGATTTTTGAACTCGGCGCGTGGTAGCGCGCGGCACCATGAAGGGACCGAAGTTTGTGCGCACAGAGGCGAGATAAAGATCGCACAGGCCGCGACGATCAGGATGCAAATCCTGTCACATGAATATTTCATCGCGCTCCCTGCGCGCGTAGGAGTTCTGGTCGTCATCAGTAGCCGGCTGCTTTGCCATAAGATCTGCGGTTGTCGTGAGGCTGAGCTTGATTCAGTAACCCGCCGCCTTCCCATAAGATCTGCGGTTGTCGTGGCCGCCGAGGAGTTCGTGGGTTTTGGGGTCGATGGCTATGAGTTCGCTGTCGCCCCAGGTGCCGGGGTTGTGCTCGTCGGCTACGGCGAGGCGGTTGATGGTGTAGCCCATGGCGGCGAGTTGGTCGGCTACGTCAACGGGGAACTTCTTTTCGAGGTCGAGACGGTCGGGGAGATATTGGTGGTGGAAGCGTGGAGCGTCGGCAGCCTGCTGGATGTTGAGGCCGTTGTCGATGGGGCTGATGATGTCGTTGGCGACGGTGGTGATGATGGTGGAACCGCCGGGGGAGCCGATGACGTAAGCGAGTTTGCCGGGTTTGAGCCAGCTTCCGTGGGTGGTGATGATGGTGGGGGTCATGGCGGAGAGCGGGCGCTTGCCGGGGGCGATGGAGTTGGCGGAGCTCTGGATCAGGTTGAACATATTGGGGACGCCCACCTTCGAGGTGAAGTCGTCCATCTCGTTGTTCATGAGGAAGCCGAGGCCTTCGACGGTGACTCCGGAACCGAAGCCGCCGTTGAGGGTGTAGGTGCTGGAGACGGCGTTGCCTTCGGCGTCGACGATGGAGAAGTGGGTGGTCTGGGTGGATTCTTTAGCGGGAGTTTGTTGAGGTGGTGGCGGCATGAAGCCTGCGGGGCGGACGAGGTCTTTGCTGGGTGTGGGTTTGGTGGGGTCGATGGAGGCGCGCCAGGCTGCGGCGTACTTCATGTTTGCCATTTGTTTTAGCGGCAGGGTGTTGAAGTCGGGATCGCCGAGGTAGTCGGCGCGATCCATGTAGGCTCGGCGGAAGGCTTCCGTGATGATGTGGACCTGGGCGGCGCTGCGATCGGGGCCTAATTTTGGCAGGTTGTAGGTGGAGAGGATGTTGAGGATTTCGACGAGGACGATGCCGCCGGAGGATGGTGGGGGCGCGGTGATGAGGTCGTAGCCGTGGTATTTGCCGCGGATGGGAGTGCGCTCTTTGACTTGATAGGCCGCCAGGTCTTCGGCGGTGATGAGGCCGCCTCCGGCTTTCTCGAAGTCGGCGATCTGATGGGCCATTGCGCCTTTGTAGAAGTCGTCGGGGTCTTTTGCGATGCGGGTGAGGGTGGCGGCTAGTTCGGGTTGTTTGAAGGTGTCGCCTGCTTTGTAGAAGTCACCGTTGCGTTGAAACGCCTTGGCTGAAGAGGGAAAGCGGGTGAGGTTCTTGCTTTGCAGGGCATGGGCTTCGGGGGCGGAGAGGATGTAGCCGTCGGTAGCAAATTTGATAGCCGGGGCCATGTCTTCGGCGAGGGTGAGTTTGCCGTAGTGTTTTTGCGCGTAGGTGAGGCCGGCGACCGAACCGGGGACTCCGCTGGCTTTGTAGCCGATGAGCGACATGCCGGGGATGACGTTGCCCTGGGCGTCGAGGTACATGTCGCGGCTGGCAGCGGCGGGGGCTTTTTCGCGGTAGTCGAGGAAGCGGGCTTTGCCGTTGTGATCGCGGATGAGCATGAAGCCTCCGCCACCGATGTTGCCAGCGGCGGGGTAGACGACGGCGAGAGCGAAACCTACGGCTACGGCTGCGTCGACGGCGTTGCCGCCTTGTTTGAGGATTTCGACGCCGGCGTCTGTGGCGTTGTGCTGGATGGTGACGACCATGGCGTGCTGGGTGCGGACGGGGTTTTCGTCTGTGGCGGGCGTCGTCTGGGCTGCGAGGGTTGCGGTGAGGAAGGCGAGTCCGATGGTGGTTGCGGTGAAACGGGTTCCGAGAGGCATTTCTGGTACTCCAGACATTTGGATAAAGCTCCGGTGACAGCATATCTGGTTGTAAGAAGAGGTGTCGCAGATAAATGTGAACGGTTTGGGGGCGAGGAGGGTCTTAGGAAGAGCAGGGCTGAATGAGAGGGCTGTGGGCGGGGGTGAAGCAATACCGGTTCAAACCAGCGATGGAGAATGGCAAGCCGGTGATGGTCAAGATAAATATTGAGGTGATGTTCTCGATCTTATGAGGCTAGTCATATTCACCTTCTTGTTGTATTAATGCCTTCTGATAATCAGTTAGCATTGGCTCTTATGAAGCTTGTCACTTGGAATTGTGCACGGGGGTTTGCGAAAAAGGCCGAACGTATTTTTTCAGGCTCTCCTGACATCGCTGTTATCCAGGAATGCTCCGAGAAGTCGACTGAGATGTTTGTGGCAGAGGGCTATGTAGGGCATTGGGCTGGGGGCGACACTCCGAATATAGGGATGGGCGTTTTCCATAAGGCTGATTGGAGTCTTCGTAAGCTTTCTGAATCGACGGAGATATGCCCCAAGTGGGTTGTTCCATTCGAGGTTACTGGCCCGGTAAATTTCACTTTGATTGCTGTTTGGGCCTGTGCGATCAAGGGCAGCCGAAGTGCAAGTTATGTCGGTCAAATACACAAGGCGCTTAATGAATCTCCCGAGTGGTTCGACGAGAGTCCGATTGTCATGGCTGGGGATTTCAATAGTAACGCCCAGCTAGATAAGAACAGGCGCACCGAAAATCATTCTTCCATGGTTAACAAGTTGAGGAAGCGCGGAATGACGAGCGCCTATCATGCACACTACAAAAAGGAACATGGAGTGGATGAGGTGCCGACGTTTCATATGTACCGCAGGGCTGCGCTGCCCTATCACTTCGATTATGTCTTTTTACCGTTGGAGTGGCAGAGCGGGATGCGAGTCGAGATCGGCACCCACAGTGATTGGGCAACTCAGAGTGATCACTGCCCAGTAACTGTCGATGTATCGCTGGTCTAGTTAGAATTGGAAGCTATGCCGACACGTGTTCGTTCCTATTCGAAGATTAACCTGGGGCTGGCGATTGGACCTGTGCGGGCGGATGGGTTTCATGGGTTGACGACGCTGTACCAGACGCTGGATCTGCATGATCTGGTTACAGTTTCGGCGCGGCGCCTGGTCTCGGGTGAGACGCGGATTGCGTTGACGACGAATCATCCGTTTGTGCCGCGGGATGGGCGGAATACGGCCTGGCGGATGGTGGAGGGGTGCCTGGCGCGGCTGGGAGTAGTGGCTGAGGTTGAGATTCATATCGAGAAGAGACTGCCGGTGCAGGGAGGGATCGGGGCGGGGTCGGCGAATGCGGCGGCGGCGCTGCTGGGGCTGGAGCGGGAGTTGGGGGTGGCCTTGCCGGGTGTGGAGCGCCTGAAGCTGGCTGCGGCGATTGGGTCGGATGTGCCTTTTTTTCTGCTGGGTGGGACTGTTCTCGGGCTGGGACGAGGGGAGTTGGTTGTGCCGATGCCGGATCTGCCGAAGACGTGGGGTGTGGTTGCGGTGCCACAGGTTGGGGTTTCGACTCCGGCGGCTTTCAAGGCCTGGGATTCAAGGCCGGGAGCAGGGAGCGGGGAAGGGGCTGAGCACGGGGCCGGATTGACTTCCCCTCCCCAAGTTGATAGGCTACAGGAGTTGAGTCTTGCTTACTCATCCCTTTCTGCGAAGACTGGCGATAGTAGGCCCGGCACCTCCGGTATCGTTCGCGCACAGAGTTCTGAGAACCCCGAGAAAAAACGGGATTCTCTCGATGCAAATCGAGAACATGCGCTGAATGATCTGGCCGAGAATACCCTTCTCGCGCTTGTCCGCACCGGGATTGGAAACGACGGTCTTTCGAGTCTTTCGGGTCTTCATAATGACTTCGAAGATGTGGTCTTTCCTCAGTATCCCTCCTTGCGAATAACCAAGCGTCAATTGATGGGTAGTGATTCGGATGGCTCCGGTGTAGATCGCAGTGCGATTTATGCGGCGCTTTCAGGTTCTGGCTCTGCAGTGTTTGGACTTTACCGGTCTGAACAGGATGCAAAGGCGGCTCAGCAGCGCGTCCAGTCCTCTGGCGTCGAGGCTCTCCTGACGGAGACTTTGCCGAGAGCCGAGTACTGGGAACGGATGTTCGCAGAGTGACGTTCGCAGAGAGACCTCGCCGGTCCAATAGTAAGATCGAGTTGTAGCCGGCGATGTACTGGGCGATCGACTAACGGTAGGTCAAGAGACTTTGAATCTCTTTGTCTAGGTTCGAATCCTAGTCGCCCAACCACTAAGTCGACGCCGGATGCGAGAGAAATTTAGGGTTATTTCGCGGCAGCAACTTGCCGCAGAGGTATGACGGTTTGGACTTCCTAATTCCGCGAGAAACGGTGCGGAGGAAGACGTGAGAAGTTTGAAAGACCGAAGTCTTTTGCTTTTTTGAGGATTCGCAACAAGGATTCAAGAGAAGAGTGGAGTCGCAACAAGGCTCCGCAAGACAATGCAGCAGGAACATTCAAGGTCAACCAGCCTCGGAGGGTTTCACGTGAACGACAGAGACACGACTGCGGTACTTTCCCCTAATTCAGAGCAGGCTGAAGAGATAGAAACGAACTCTCAGCCTGCGCTAGCGCTCTCTTCGCAGGGCGGCAGCACAAAGGGTCCACAAGGACCGCGAGTAACAGATTCGCCGGCTTCGGAAAAAAAGCGTTCGGGACGGCTGGCAGAAAACAAGCGCATGAAGATTTTTTGCGGATCGTCGAATCCTGCTTTGTGCGAGGAGATCTGCAAGTTCATCGGTGTGCCGCTGGGCGAGACCCGGCTGCAGAGATTCTCCGATGGCGAGGTTCATTTTCAACTGCTCGAGAACGTTCGCGGTGCGGATGTGTTTCTGGTGCAGCCTACGTGTTGGCCGGTGGATCAGCATCTTGTCGAGTTGCTGATCATGATGGATGCGTTGAAGCGCGCCTCAGCCGGACGGATCACGGTTGTGATTCCCTACTATGGCTATGCGCGGCAGGATAGAAAAGACAGACCGCGGGTTGCCATTACGTCGAAGCTGGTTGCCGATCTTCTGACCACTGCCGGTGCGAATCGCGCTTTGCTCGTCGATCTGCACGCGGCGCAGATTCAGGGGTTCTTCAATATTCCGGTGGATCACCTGTTTGCCAGCCCGGTGCTGGTGAGCTACTTCCGGGAGTTGAATCTGCCCGACCTGACGGTGGTTTCACCGGACGCAGGCGGCGTGGAACGGGCGAGATTCTTCGCCAAGAAGTTGGAGGTACCGTTGGCCATCGTCGACAAGCGGCGGACCGACATCAATGTGACCGAGGTGATGAACGTGATCGGCGATGTGAAGGGCCGGACATGCCTGATCCTCGACGACATTATCGACACGGCGGGAACGCTGGTGAAGACGGCGGATGCGCTGCTGGCTGAGGGTGCGAAAAAAGTTTATGCGTGCGCGACGCATGCGGTGCTTTCGGGACCGGCTGTTGAGCGTATTGCAAATTCACGGCTGGAGCAGTTGATCGTGACGAATACCATCCCACTGCGTGAAGATGCGCAGAAGGTGGAGAAGATTAAGGTGCTTTCGATTGCCGGTCTGCTTGGCCGGGCCATCGAGAGTATTCATATGGAGACCAGCGTAAGTACGCTGTTCAACTAAAGGCAGGGAGTAGAAGACGATCGGTGGTGAGTTCACCGTTTCAATCAGGCGTTCTATGAACCGCGGCTGAGACCGCAAAGGGAGCAGAGATCAACTCTGTGCCCGAAAGGAAGAAGTCAAGTTATGGCAATAGCAAATGCAGAAGCAGTCGTCGCAACTCCCCGCGAGGGAAAGTTCAACAAAAATGCCGCCCGGCGGGTTCGTGTCGCGGGCAAGATTCCCGCTGTGGTGTATGGCGCGGGTAAGGAGACGGTTGCAGTTGTAGTTGATCCGAAGGTGATTACGAAAATTCTCCACTCCGACTCCGGCCACAACACGATCTTCGACTTGAACGTCGAAGGTTCGGGCGCCGTGAAGGTGATGATTGTGGACTGGCAGCATGAGCCGATCAAGGGCAAGCTGCTGCATATCGACCTGAAGCGGATTGCGATGGACAAGATGATGCGCGTGTCGGTGCCGATTCAACTGGTTGGCATTCCGGTTGGCGTGAAGTCGCAGGGCGGCATTCTCGAGCATGTGATGCGTGAGGTTGAGATTGAGTGCTTGCCTGGCGATATTCCGAGCCACCTGGACGTCGATGTTTCGAGCCTTGAACTGCATGGATTGATTCACGTCTCCGATCTGCCGCACTCGGGAAGCATCAAGTTTCTTGGTGATGAGGATGGGACAGTAGCTCACGTCACGATCATCAAGGAAGAGGTGGTGGCTGTTGAAGAGGTGGCTGCTACTGCAACGGAGCCTGAGGTCGCGAAGAAGGGCAAGACAGACGCTGCGACCCCTGCTGCTGCTGCACCTGCCGATGCCAAGGATGCGAAGAAGAAGTAATGTTATACGGCCTGCGAGTCTTTCGGGACTTGCAGGCTTTGAGTTTATTGGAAAGGGAAACACTGCGTGAAGTTGATTGTCGGTCTCGGCAACCCCGGTATCGAATATCAGTTTACGCCGCATAATGCCGGGTTTTTAGCGGTCGATCGCATTGCGCAGGATTGCGGTGTGATGTTGACCAACCGGCGAGGCAGAGCGCTTACTGCCAGGGCGAAGCTTGCAGGCAAGGATGTGCTGCTGGCAAAGCCTGAGACCTTCATGAATCTGAGTGGGCTTTCAGTGGCTGCTTTGATTCAGGAGTTGGAGATTTCGGTAGAGGAGATTCTTGTTCTCTACGACGAGCTTGCACTTCCGCTGGGAACGATCCGGATTCGTCAGGATGGGCGACCGAACGGGCACAACGGGGTGAAGTCAGTCTCCGGTGTGTTGGGTACGGAGGAGTGGCTGAGGATTCGGATTGGTGTTGGGCGTCAGCGAAGAGACGCGATAGCGCTGGACGATGGAAGAGAGATCAAGGCGGGGGGCAGGGATTATCTGCTGTCGCCGTTTCGCAAGCAGGAGCTTGCAGTGCTGGATGAGGTACTCGATCGCGTGAAAAGCGCCGTCGAGATGATGCTGACCGAAGGAGTCAGCGCTGCGATGAATAAGTTCAACCGCCGGCCAGATGGTCCTGAGGATGGGACGGATGAGCCGAAGGGGAAGTAAAGGCAGTAAGCAGGAGTAGATGCAAGCTAACGCAGTGATTTTCCAGACCGGATTGGCAGAACATACGCCAGCACGGTGCGAAGCAGAACTTCGCAGAAAGAAGTAAACGAATGAATCGTACTTACGAAATTATGTTCATCGTTCGGCCGGACGTTGAAGAAGCCGAACTCGACAAGCTGATTGAAGGCTTTTCCGCGCACGTCACCAATGGTGGCGGCGAGGTGAAGAGCGTTGAGAAGATGGGCCGCCGCCGGCTTGCTTACACTGTGCGCAAGTTCAACGATGGCTTTTACGTGTTGCTGAATGTTGCCGCAGCGGGTTCGTTGATTGCCGAGCTCGAGCGTCGTCTGCGCGTGTCCGAGCAGGTGATCAAGTTCATCACCGTGCGCATGGATGAAGAAGAGAAACGCCTGGCGAAGGTCAAAGCGATTCGGGATACGAAGGTGAAGCGCAGCGCACAGCCGATCGCACAGGTACAACCGGTGCCTGTTGCTGATGCGACTGCCGCTGCCGAGACTGACGAAGAGAAGAAGCCAGATGCAGCAGTTCTGGCCGAGCCTGCGCCCGCCGAGACTACCGCTTCTGTGGTCTAGTTTTCCACGGCTTCGTTTGAAGAGATTTGCGATACCGGTTGCACCGCACCGCATCGCACAACGCATCACGATCGCTGACCTTCGCTTCCACTCGATGCAACTGGTCGAATGTTCAGAGACTCCACTGTGAGTCTGGAGCGGGAAAAGCACAACGTACCTGAGAGGGAGATATCATGGCTGACGAAACTAACAGCACGCAATCGACTGAGCAGCACACACACGCACCCCGCCCGAGCGGCGGTCACTCCGGTCCTGGCGCCGGGCCTCGTACACCACGTCCTGCCGGTGCTCCCGGTGGCGGTCCTGGTGGGCGCAAGTTCTTTCGGCGCAAGAAGGTCTGCAAGTTCTGCACGGAGAAGATCGACGCGATCTCCTACCGCGATGTGCGCTTGCTGCAGGGCTTTGTTGCAGAGCGCGGCAAGATTGTTCCGCGCCGCCTGACCGGGGTATGCACACGGCATCAGCGCCGGCTTAGCCTGGCGATCAAGCAGTCGCGCAATATTGCGCTGCTCGCCTTCGCTGCCCGCTTCTAATTTTTCCCGCGCCTGTTGCGGGTTTACAGGATAAGAACGGCTGGCGAATGCGACATGCCAGACAGGAAGATCGGAGAATTGCAATGGAAGTTATTTTGAAGGAAGACGTAATCAAGCTGGGGCATCGCGGCGATGTAGTAAGGGTGGCTGACGGCTATGCGCGCAACTACCTGCTCCGGGAGAAGCTCGCTATTGAGGCGAATGCAGCGAACAAATCAGTGATCGAACAGATGAAGGCATCGGCTGTACGCAAGTCCGTCAAGGAGAAGGCAGGAGCTGAGCAGTTGGCTACGCAGATGTCTGAAGTGGAGCTGGTGTTCGAGCGCAAGGTTGGCGAGAATGAGCATCTTTTCGGTTCGGTGACTTCTGGCGATATTGCGCATGCACTTGAAGCGAAGGGCTTCACGGTTGATCGCCGCAAGATTGCGCTCGATGAGCCGCTGAAGTCGATTGGTGAGTACCACGTCCCAGTGAAGCTGCATCGCGAGGTTACCAGCCACGTGAAGGTAACGGTGAAGGGCGATCAGGCAGAAGCTGAAGTTGCCGCCGCTGCCGCCGCTGCAGCAACCGCCGCGACCGCTTAACTACAAAAGCAGTACACGACAAACGCATCCGCTCCGGCGAACTTTCGCTAGGGGCGGATGCGTTTTGTTTTGTGGGTTTGAATGTCGTTTGAGATTATTCGTACTTGAGCGTCTGTACCGGGTCGAGCCGGGCGGCGCGGTTTGCTGGAAGGGTCCCGAAGAGTACGCCAACCATGACGGAGGTCAGCAATGCAGCGACTGCCGACCATGGGCTTACAGGGATTTTGAAGGGTGACAGCAGGCCCAGTGTCAGCGGGATCGCAATACCCAGAGCTGTGCCAATAACTCCACCGCTGAGTGACAGAAAGACGGCTTCAGTTAGAAACTGCAGTCGAATTTCGCGGCTGGTCGCGCCGAGGGCCTTGCGGATACCGATCTCCTTGAT
>JBDTEQ010000130.1:0-3657 GCA_039922475.1 Edaphobacter sp. | reverse complement strand
AGCCAGCTAGCTCAGACCGCTCTTCCACGGTCAGATGCAGAGCAGGTAACGGACGACCGATAGACATACATAAGCCTAATCCAGATCGCTATATTAGTCAAGTTATTTACGGGACACTACACTAGCTAGCCAAACAACTCCCGCGCCCGCGCAAGATCCGCCAGAGTATCCACATCAAGCTCCCCGTTCTGCAACTCCTCGTATCGAGCCTCCGCCAATAACTCCCGCGCTCCGGCATCCCCTTCCAACCTCATCAACTGATCGAAATATTCCGCAGGGAAAAAAGCCGGAACTCCACTCCTTCCGGCATAACGCGAAGCCGTTACCTCCGCGCTTTGCATCAGGCGAGAGAGATGCTTCGCCGTCACCGCCGGCTGATCGCATGTCATCAACACCAAGCCCTCTGCATCCTGAGCAGCAATCCCCAGAGCCCGCACCCCAAGCCGAATCGAGGAAGCCATCCCCTCTTCCCACTGATCGTTGATCACCGTCACCGCGTCTCCAAGAACGCTACGCGCCAGGACATTCGTGTGGTCAGCCCCGACCACAACGATCACCGGAGAACACCCAGCCTCCCACGCCACTCTCACCGCGCGCTCCAGCAAAGTCTCCTCACCCAGCCGCACCAACTGCTTCGGTTCACCCAGCCGCTTCGACGCACCCGCAGCCAGCACCACCGCACCAATCCTCATCAGGCAACATCCAAAGCACACTGCGACTGCAGATACCGCGAAGCTCCACCCTCACTGATATGCCGTGCCACATCGTCCGGCGACAGTCTCCGCGAGACCCCCAGCTTCCCCATGCAGCAAGCCTGCACCTCTGCAATCACAGCCAGTGCAATCGCCTCCGGACCATCTCCGCCCAGGTCCAATCCCACCGGAGCATAAATCTGTTCACAACACGAAGCAACCGTCCGTCCCAGGTTCGCCGCGACTTCACTCACCAGCTGCGAACTCCGATGCCGCGCTCCCAGCAACCCAAGATATTTAGGTCGCAACGGCAACACGGCAGCCAGTAACTCGCGGTCCTGCTCATAGCTATGCGTCATCAATACCACCGCATCTTCATCCCGAATCGCCATTACATCGGCGGAGGTAGAAGAGATCGCGACCACGCGCCCCGCCTCTGGAAATCGGTCTGCGCGTGCCAGATGGGAACGCCCATCCATCACCGTCACATTCCACCCCAGCAGTGCCGCCATACTCACCAGCGGCTTTGCATCGTCGCCCGCTCCCAGGACAAACAACCTTTGCGGAGCAGCGACCCTCTCCACAAACATTCCCTCCGGCATCTTCTCGACCCAGTTCCCCCGCAGCACTCCCGCCCGCGCATCCACCAGTTCGGACTCGGTCAGCGCCTCGCTGGCGAAGACGAAATCTCCGCTCGCCGCAAGCACTGCACGCGCCAGCCCTCGACCCTCACCCGGCAGCCAGGTCAGCACAGTCGCTTCCTCCCCGGCAATCCCAGTCTCCAGGGCAGTCATCAACGCGCGGCACTCAGAACTATGCCCCGGCTCGATCAGCAGATCGACCACTCCTCCGCACCCAAGTCCGAACGGCACCTCTGCCGTGTCATCGAACATGGTCGAATAGCGCTTCACCACAGCGCCCTCGCGCACCAGCCATCCCGCCTTACGCACGATCTCCGTCTCCAGGCAACCTCCACTGATTGTCCCTGCATACCCGCCTTTAGGTCCCAACAGTAACCGAGCGCCCGGCCGCCTATAACTCGATCCTTCGGCGCGCACCAGCGTAACCAGCGCCCCAGCGCCGCCCTCCTGCCATAACCGAACGATCTGTCTGCGTTCCATCATGCCGCAACCTGACCTCTCAATCAGCTTAGTCCATTTCCCCGGACCGCAAGAATCGATGCCTCCAGGCGCTCCCCCAAAGCACTCCCCAAGCGTTGCTGTGGCGAAAACTCATTCCTCTCTCTTGACTTGGCGTCGATCCTCGATCCGTCGAAAAAGTAAAACTTTCCTCATTTGGCCATGGCCGCAGGCCTGCCCAACGGAGCCACCGGCGGCCCCTACAGCCCTACGCAAAACCCGACACCGGCATACGCAAACTGCCCAACTGAGCCGCCAGACTTTGCACCACTCGTGGGAAGGGGCCACTAGGGGCTCGTTCCCATCTTTTTTCAATCTCAATCCTCGCTGCCTCAAATCGCATTGCCGCAAAAGCAAGCCGCAACTCCCGCAGCAGTCACCGCAGCAAAGAAACCCACACAACGCCAACATCCTCCACCCCCATCGATAAATCTGCTAAACTGAGCAAGTCGATTAAGCGATCCAGCAAGCCTGCCCGCACGCTTGAGCCACAAGGAAAGCACCCTCATCGACATCTCACCGCAGCACACATTCGGGGCGTAGCGCAGTCTGGTAGCGCACCTGGTTCGGGACCAGGGGGTCGGAGGTTCGAATCCTCTCGCCCCGACCATTCTTTCTTTTGGCTCTTTTGAAGATCATGTCGAAGGGCCTTCTGTAAGTGGGGAAGATACTTACAGCATCGACTGAGCAGTTCGAAAGTACCATTCTGAGCAATTTAGCTTTTCGGCTGGATTCTGCGAAATGTACAGAGAATGCGCGTTATTCGCGAGTTCGAAGATCCGTTGGGCTTCCAGGGCTCTATCGCTAAATTCAGCATTATCCAGACTGAAAGTGCTAATTTAATCTGTTGCTCGTCCATCGCCAGTCGGCCATTTTGCGTTCCCAGAAGTCCTGGGGGATTTGGCCGCCTAGTTTATCGGCATAGGCTGCATCCATGCGGTTGCGAATGAGGGTGCATTTGGATTCCAAGCGGGAACGCTCTGCGCCGATTTTGCTGGCTGCGTCGTGTTGGTCTTCTTGTAGGACTGACACGATCTGAGAGACGACCTCTGGAGGGACTTGCAAGCCCTTCAGAGGCTCCCCTGGTCGGATGGCAATGTTCTCCTTCCCGGAAACGGGGAAGATCACACTTGCCACGATGTCCAGTGCAACGGTAATAAACGTACTTCTCTTTCTGAACATCGCCAGTAAGCAGACAGCCGTCGTAGGCGCAGTGCATCAATCCACGGAACGCGATATCCCGTTTGGAATACTTCGGGCGATTGTGACCGGCTAAAACGGCCTGCGCCTCTTGAAAAAACTTCGGAGTTAAGGAACAAACGGATGCGTACCGGGATATGTTTGTTTCGACCATTCGAAAAACCCGACGTAAAAACGATTCCTCAGAATCAAATATACGTTGCCGCGACTGATCTTTTTGCTCGTTTCTTTATGAATGGCCTTTGCAAGCGTCGAGAGCGAGTGAGCGCTAGTTGCTGGTCTACCTAAACAAGCCTGGCGAACGTCTTCCGACTACGGCACGAAGAACCCATCACCTCTACGCATCACTCTGCCAGCGTTTGTAGACCACATCCAGCGGCATAATCCGAAATGCTGGCAGACCTTAAAGACTAAGGGCGTGAACGCAGAATCCTTGAAACTCCTTCGAACCTGCTGTATCGAGTGCAAGCGTTTGGCAGCAAAGCCAGAACGAGTAATACGAGCTCAACTGGCAGGAAAAACAGTAGCTGAAAGTTCTAACGTCGCCTCATAAGCGCAGTTTTTAGATTTAATAAAAACAAGAATTTTGACATTAACAGTCCTGGCCACGCAAGTGTGTTCGCATG
>JBDTEQ010000129.1:0-4963 GCA_039922475.1 Edaphobacter sp. | reverse complement strand
CAAGAAGACCGACCCACGGGGCCGTACCTAGAAGCGCTGGTGAACCCGTCCTAAGACGGCGGGACCTAACCGTGGTTCTTTAGGCGTTCCTGACTGGAGGACTGCACACCGAACCATGTCTACGAGTAGGGCCCCTGTTCAATGAATGTTGGTTCAACCAGCGTTGTTCTTGTACCTGCTTAGCAGGCCGGCTTTCTTAGGTTGGATGCTAAACGTGCTGGGCCGGAATGGCAAATGCAAGCACGCGGCTGGTGTCGGAAGACTAATTGGAAGCTCGACTTGCGGGTGTGGATGCTTTGGCTTTGGCGACAAGCTCTTTGAGGCGGCCCTCAATGTCGAAGCCTCCGCCAAGCAGCTCGGCGGTAAGCACGCCGTCTGAGTCAATTGTGAAGTAGCCCGGCAGAGCTTCAACTCCAAAGAGCCTGCCGATGCGGTGGTTCGTGTCGCGGTACTGCGGCCAGGTCATTCCATTTTTCGCGATGAACCTTCTCCACACCGGTCCGTCCTCATCCCAGCTGATGCTGAGGATGACGAGGGGCTGGCCCGCAAAATCTTTGGCGATCTGTTTGATCTGAGGGAGCTCCTCCATGCAGGGGCCGCACCATGTGGCCCAGAAGTCGAGGAGGATGACGCGGCCTTTCATCTGGTCGAGATTGAAACGCCTGCCGTCGAGGGTGGTGACGGAGAAGGCTGGAGCCAATTGCAGGAGAACTTGTGCAGGGTCTTTGGCGTAGCGCTGGGTGCGGACATAAATGGCCTTGTCCGGCGTGATGGAGCCAAGGCAGGCTTGAAAACGAGTGCGGGCGGCTTCGATCTGCCCAAGGTGGACGAGCACCTGGCCATCGGTAAAGAGGGCCGTGGAGTTCTTGGCGTCGAGAACGAGAGCATCTTTGAAGGCGGTATCGGCGGCGTTGAGCAGGGTCGTGTTGAACTGCGATCCTGACTGCGGCTCTGCCTGGAGAAAAAGTACGCGACCACGGGCAGTTTCCGCGTAGGACCTTTCTGCCGGGGCGGTGACGAGGGTTCCGAACGCATGGGCGGTCGCTAGAGCATCGTCGTA
Source organism: Edaphobacter sp. (assembly GCA_039922475.1). Classification (GTDB taxonomy): domain Bacteria; phylum Acidobacteriota; class Terriglobia; order Terriglobales; family Acidobacteriaceae; genus Edaphobacter. Next base: position 3,903 of record JBDTEQ010000129.1, on the reverse strand, counting down.
GTCGCCATTGGTGATTTGCAGTTCAAGCAGGGCGCGGAGGCAGCCTTTGTCCTTGCCGCCTGCGATCTCGTTTGCCTCCTTGTAGGAGGAGATCGCATCGTCATAGTCCTGATTTTCAGCGAGCAGCCTCCCATCGCTGATCGCTGTCTGAAATTTTGGATTCGATCGATAGTCCAGGCGCGACTGCGCAAAGATCGCGGGACAGAGACAGCAGACCAGCGTTGTAATGTGAAGCGCTTGGATGGCGAGGCGCATCAGGTGGCTCTCCGGCGCGATGGTGCGCATCTTGATCTTCGCACTGGCCAAAAAGATACAGAGCAGCTTGCTAACCGACTTTGCGGTCTTCGAGCACTTCGTCGAGCATGTGGGCAAGAGTCGTGGCACGGCTGCTGGTAGAGTGCTGCGAGGTTTGGAGGCTGCCGGCGAGAGTCTCGTAACGCTGGCGGGCGGCGCACAGTTCGTCGGCAATGTTGAGCGCGGCGAGGACGGCTACGCGGAGACTGTCGACAGTGTTTCCCTGGGCGGAGACGGCGCGCATCTTCGCGTCGACGATCGCAGCGAGACGTTCGATATAAGCGGGATCGGTGCCGCGGAGGTTGTAGACCTGATCGTAGATGTCGACTGCGATGGCCTGACTTTGGGTGGGGGCCTGGGGGGCTTCGAGGGTTTGGTTCATCGTGTCTCCTTTGGTTTGTTTAGAGGAGTTCGTCGATCTGCTGGAGCATCTTTTCTACGCGAACGCGAACCTGCTCGCGCTCCTTGGTGAGAGTGTTGATTTCGGTCTCGACAGTGCGAGCGTTCTGCTTGTAAGTAGCTAATTCTTCGCGGAGCGAGACGATTTCGGCCTCGGCGGCGGCGCGGGTTTCGCGTTCTTTCTTGACGATCTCTACGGCACGGAGGACTTTTTGTTCGAGTGCCTGAAACTCGTCTGCGGTGATACCGGAGCTGATGGTGGAGGTACTCATATCTCTATGAGTATAGACGTTGAAAAGAGTGATGCGGTTGAGGGAAACTTGGGTGGAATCTAGTTGGGTGCAGGATTTTGCATGGTGAATCTGCGGTGAGTCCATGGTGAATCTGTGGTGAAGCGTGGCGAATTTACGGTCGTCCTTGTGGTGGTGCAAAGTACGCCACAATTTTGAGGTTTATTTTGGGCGATTCTTTTCGTCTTGCTTTTCGCCGGGTGCGCGGTGGGTACCGCCGAGGCTGATGAGGGTGGCGATGACGGCGGACCACCAGGCGGTAAGCTCGTCGTCGCGCAGAGTGCGGTCGTGGGATTGGAAGACCGTGCGCACGAGCAGGGAGTAGACGCCGGGAAGCTTTGCGCTGCGCCATACTTCAACCGGCTTGAGGTTTTGCAGCTCTGGAATTGCAAGCGCGTGGATGGCGGAGGCGATGGTGTGCCACTGAGTTTCATCCGGGAAGACGAAAGAGAAGTCGCGCTCAACGGCCTGGAAACGGGAGAGGTCGTGAGCGGTGACTTTTTTCAGCGGGAGTTCGTAGAGCTTTGCGAGATCGAGCTGAGCGAGGAAGACTGGCTGGCGAAGTTTGCGCTGGGCCGCTTCGGTGGGGGCTAACTCGCCGAAGTTGGCGATGGGCTGGTTGTTCAGAAGAGCAGCAGCAGAGCGGCCTGGCTGGAGCCATGCGGGGGCCTCTGCGGTGAAGGTGAGGGCTGCAGAGCCACCATCCGGGGTGAAGAGAGAGATTACGGATTCGATTGCGCCCTTGAGCTCAAAGAAGAGTGGAGACTGTGCCGTGTAGCGATCTGTGGTGGTGGGGGCGCCGGTGAGACCGAGGGAGAGCTGCGCGGATTCGTGGACTTCGGAGAGCAAAGCGCTGCCGGCGGGAACGGTTCCGGTGAAGATGTGGCCCTGCTCGAAGAGACGAACGTCTTTTACATCGCGGTTCAGATTGTGGGCAAGCATGTTCAACATGCCGGGAACGAGCGACGGGCGGAGCAGCGAGGCTTCTTCGGAGAGCGGGTTCTCCAGGGGAACGGTTCTCTTCCCTGTTTCTGCGAAGAGGTCGGAGTCGGTCTGCGAGGCGAAGGTGCTGGAGATGGATTCGCTGTAGCCGAGTGCGAGCAGGCGAGTGCGAACGGCGGCTTCCTTTGCTGCCGCAGGATGCGCGATGACGGGGAGCGCAGTGGGGAGCGTGTTGGCGAAGCGGTTGTATCCGTAGACACGCGCCACCTCTTCGATGAGATCGATCTCGCGCTCGAGATCCAGACGCCAGGAGGGGAGTTGCACTGAGAAAATATCTTCGGTCCTGGGGGTGAGTTCGCAACCCAGGGCGGTGAGATATTGGCGGACGATCTCGGAGGTGATGCCTTCGGGCGCGATCGTTGTGCCGAGGTGACGCTGGACTTGTTTGACGGAGAGCTGGATTGCAGAGCGCGATACGGTGCGGGCTGCGATCTCCGGAATAGCGACGTCGATAAGTTCGCCCTCGAGCGTGCCTCCCGATTGCAGGATCAACTGCGAGACCAGAGCGTTGGCTACCGGTGCAGCGTTGAAGTCCGCGCCACGCTCGAAGCGGTGGGAGGCGTCGGTGTGGAGGCCGTGGCGGCGGCTGCTACGACGTATTGCGGCCTGATCGAACCATGCAGCTTCGACGAGGATGTTCTTTGTTTCGGGGGTGATCATGGAGTCCCATCCGCCCATGACTCCGGCTAACGCAAGAGCTTTCTTTTCGTCGGCTACCACGAGGTCGTCTGCTTCGAGAGTGCGGTCTGTTCCGTCGAGGAGTTTCAGCTTTTCGCCCTTGTGGGCAAGACGGACGATGATGCCTCCTTCGAGTTTGTCGAGGTCGAAGGCGTGGGTGGGGTGTCCCATGCCGAGGAGGACAAAGTTGCTGGCGTCCACTGCGTTGCTGATCTGCTTCTGATTGAGGAGGGTGAAGTACGCTGCGATTTGCCCGCTGCTGGAGCCGACCTTTACGTTGCGCAGGACTTGCGCTGTGAAGCGGCCGCAGAGCATCGGAGCTTCGATGCGGACGGGGAAGGCTTTGACGGTAGTGCTTGCTGGAGCAGGCGCACTTCCTAGCGGAGCGAGTGGAAGATTGTAGATAGTGGCGGCTTCGCGGGCGATGCCATAGTGGTTCATCGCATCGACGCGGTTGGTGGTGATGTCCATCTCAAAGAGCGAGCCGTTGTCGGAACCAAGAGAGTGGACGCCCTCGACGGCGATGCCACGGAGGGTGAGGTCATCGGCCAGCTGCCGGTCATCGACAGGGAGCGCAGGGAGATAGTGGCGAAGCCAGGTGGTAAGGATGTTCATGGTAGACGGCTTCTAGTCTAAATGTTGCGAGCAAAAGCGCAGAGAAGCAAAAGGAAAGGGTATAGGATGGGTATCCGCATTTCATAGATTAGGGGATATGGCTCGATCGGGTGAGGGTACACGCGCTCCGGCAATAGCACGGTCATTTTGAGAGTGCGGATTGGAGAGGCGTCGGATATGCTCGTGGGGCGGAGGCTCGCCGCGAATTACTCATCTTTGAATCTGCACCTGAAAGGCTTCGATTATGATCCGTCTGTTTCTGCACTGGATTTTAAATGCGGTAGCTCTGCTGGTGGTAGCGCACTTTGTGCAGGGGTTTGAAATCAGCAGCTTTGTTTCGGCGTTGATTGCGGTAGTGGTGATCGGGCTGTTGAACGCGACGCTGGGGTTGCTGCTGAAGTTTGTTACGCTGCCGCTCGGCATTCTGACATTCGGGATTTTTTTTCTGGTGATCAATGCGGTGATTCTCTGGTTTTCGAGCAAGTTTGTGCCGGGATTCTCGGTGACGACGTTCAAGGCAGCGTTTCTCGGAGCGCTGGCGCTGGCGGTGCTGCACCTGCTGTTTGGATTCTTTGGGAAAGCCGCGAAGGGGCGCTCCTAAGCTGAGGCGGTTGAGCCTGAAATA
>JBDTEQ010000128.1:0-4450 GCA_039922475.1 Edaphobacter sp. | reverse complement strand
GAGGCGTCGCGGTAGACCGTATCGAGAGCGTGGATGAACTGGCGCTCACGTTCGGTGCCGCCTGCGAGACTCTGCGCCTGCTGAATCTCCTTTTCGCCGATTGAAATTGTCGCTGGTGCGAGAGCTGGTTCCCAGAGCTCGTGAAAGTAGGTCATGGCCATTCCCCAGTGGGCCATCGCACACTTTGGGTCCTGATTGGCCACTTCCTGAAATGTATGTTCGGCGGCGGTGTAGGCGAAGGAGTGAAGAAGAGCTACGCCGCGGTTGAACCGGGCCTGTACGGCCGGTGCGCAGGAGATGGGAAACGATACTCGTCCCAGCTTCTCGGGCGCGGGGTGGTCGTGCATCTCCTGTGCTGAGGCGGCGGGAAGGAGCGCCAGCAGGCAGATCGATATTCGGTATAGGACAGGCATCGCTTCTCCGTAGGTGCGTGACTCTTTGCGGCCAGACGAATTCTACATGGAGGCGGCCTGGTCGCTTTCGCCTCAGAAGCCGGGCGGGTTCTCCTGGGCCACGTTGAAGTGCTGTTCGAGGGCGAGTCCTACGCTGGCGATGGTGCCCTCTTCGAAGAGGCGGCCGATGAGGGTGACGCCGTGGGGGACGCGGCGGGGAGGGTTGAATTTTGGAAGGGGTTTGTTGGGGTCGGGTGCCCAGTCGCTGCGGGCCTCGGAGACTTCTACGAAGCCGGCGCGGAGGGTGAGGGAGGGATGGCCGGTGAAGTTGGTGATGACGAGGGTTTCGTCGCGCAGGGAAGGTATCAGGAGGAGGTCGACCTGATCCATGATGCGGGCCATCTCGAGTGCGACCATGCGACGGAGCCGGTCGGCCTGGACGAAGTCGACGGCAGAGAGGAAGCGGGCTTGGCGGAAGGTGTTGGGCCAGGCGTCGGGGACCTGCGATTTGAGCATGTCGAGCTGGTGGTTGATGGTGATCTCTTCGAAGGCGGCTGCGGCTTCGGCGAAGAGGATGAGATTGAGGTTGTCGTAGGGCCAGTCGGGGAGGGAGACTTCGACGGGCGTCATGCCTAGTTTGGGGATGGCGGCGAGGGCGGCGCGGTCGACATCGGTGGCGGGGGCCTCTTTCATCCAGTTGGGGAAGTAACCGACTTTGAGATTTTTTATTGAGGCTTGCGCGTCGAAACTGAGTTTGCTCGGGACGCAGGAGACGTCTTTGGCGGCAGTTCCCGTTTCCTGGCCGGTGATGGCGTTGAGGACGAGCATCGTGTCTTCGACGCTGCGGGCCATGGGGCCCAGCTTGTCGAGAGACCAGCAGAGGGTCATGGCTCCGGTGCGGGGAACGCGGCCGTAGGTGGGACGGAGGCCGGTGACGCCGCAGCGCATGGACGGAGCGATGATGCTGCCTCCGGTCTCCGAGCCGATGGCGAAGGCTACGAGTCCGGCGGCGGTGGCTGCACCGGGGCCTGCGCTGCTGCCGGAGGAGCCTTCTTCGAGGAGCCAGGGATTCATGGTCTGGCCGCCGAACCAGATGTCGTTGAGGGCGAGCGCGCCGAGAGAGAGCTTTGCGATGAGGACTGCGCCTGCGGCGTTGAGGCGGGCGGTGACGGTGGCGTCGGTGGTAGGGACGCGGTGTTCGAAGGGCTCGGCACCCCAGGTGGTGGGGATGTTGGCGGTGTCGAGGAGGTCTTTTGCGCCCCAGGGGATGCCGTGAAGCGGGCCGCGATAGTGTCCGGCGGCGATTTCGGCGTCAGCGGCTTTGGCTTGCGCGAGGGCGTGGTCGCGGGTGAGGGTGATGACGCAGTTGACCTTTGCGTTGAGGCGGGCGATGCGGTCGAGATAGATGTTGGTGAGGCGGGTGCTGGTGAGCTTGCGGGTTTCGATCCAGCGGGAGAGATGGTGGACAGGTGAGAAGGCGATGGCTTCGTCGGTGGCAGGAAGAGGGCCGTCGAATTTTGTGCGGATGAACTCGTTCTTCGATGGGCCGGGGTTCATGCCGGGCAGTGTGCAGTCCCAGCGCGAGTAGGGAACGGCGGTGTAGGGGAGTTCGACTTTGCGGGGGCCGGTGCGGCGCTCGTAGAGAGGGGCCATCGCCTGACGCCAGTTGCCGGCGGCCTGCGCTCGATCTTTCTCAGTCAGGGGAAACTGGACGATCTTTTCAGCGTCGGCGAAGGTGGCGGTGGTGACTTCGGGGCCGACGGCAGGTGCAGTGCCGTAAGCGGGAGGTGCGCCGGGCGTGGATGGGATTGCAGGAGTCTGGGCGAGGGCGGTGGTGGAGGCCAGGAGGGCGAGTGTGCTTTGGGTAAGAAATTCGCGACGCGATTTCGACATGGATTCCTCTGCAAGCGATTGTAACGGGAGATTGCAGAAGAGTTATCAGATCGTCGCAGGAGAATATTAAAGTGCTGGCATGTCTATCTCTTTTTCTGCGACTTTGCCAACCTGTTCGCGGCGCCGCGGGGCAGGCCGGTCGATTCGCGCACGATGAGGTCGGTCTGGATTTTGTACTCACGTTTGAGGTTGGGGCTGTCGGACGGTTCGACATGGGCGCGGAGAGCGGTGACGGCGGCGCGGGCGAGCTCGAAGCGCGACATTTGAACGGTGGTCAGGGGAGGGATTGTGACTTCTGCGATGTGGATGTCGTCGAAGCCGATGACGGAGAGATCGTCGGGCACACGGAGGCCGGCGCGGTAGAGCTTGTGCAGGACGCCGATGGCCGTCATGTCGTTGGAGCACATGACGGCGGTGGGCATCTTCTTTTTGTTTTCCGAGAGCAGGCGCTCCATGGCGGCTATCCCGCCCTCCATGGTGTGATCCCCTTCGACGATCCAGGCTGGGTTAGGGGCGATACCGCACTCCTTTAACGAGATGGAAAACGCGTTGAGGCGCGACTGAGCGGAGTGCAGGGTTGCAGGACCGCTGATGAAGGCGATGTCTCTGTGGCCGAGGACGGCGAGATGCTGCACACCCTGGCGAATACCGTGGTGATAGTCGACTTTGAGGAGACTGATGCCCGGGCTCTTTGGGCCGATGTCGATAAAGACGAGCGGGACTTTGCGTTTGGCCAACTGGTCGAGCAGCGGCTCTTCGATGCCGAAGGTCATGACGGCGACGCCTTCGACCTTGCGCTCCAGCATGCGTCGAATGCAGTGGGACATGCGCTTGGGATCGTGGTTGGTGGAGCTGACGAGGATCTCGTATCCATTTTCGACAGCGATATCTTCAAAGCCCTGGATGAGCTCCGGGAAGAAGGGGTTGGTGATCTCGGAGACGATGAGGCCGAAGAGGCGGCTGCGGCCGGAGACGAGGGCGCGGGCCTGGGTATTGGGGAAGTAGTCGAGCTCGTTGATAACCGCCCAGACGCGCTTGGCGATGTGGGGATTGACGGTTGCGACGTTATTGATGGTGCGGGAGACGGTGGCGATGGAGACATTGGCGGCGCGCGCGATGGTGCGAATATCCATGCGCTCGGGTTTGCTCTCAGCTTTTGCAGAGTTTCGTTTTCTGGTGGCCATTCGATTCCTGTTGAGTATGCGTTTACAGCATAGCTTACGTATGAACCCAGGGTTGTCAGGGGCTTTTCCAGGCCGTGAAGAACCTCTGTAGAATTCCGAGAGTGACAGCATTGATTATCGACGAGGAGAATAGAAGATGAGACTGCTTCGCTATGGGAATGCCGGAGAAGAACGGCCTGCGATGGTGGATGCTGCGGGCGGGCTCCGTGACCTGTCAGGTGTTGTTGGAGATGTTACTGGAACTGCCTTGATGCCAGCATCGCTGGAGAGGCTGCGGAGACTGAACCCGGACGACCTGCCACTGGTTGCGGGTACGCCACGCATAGGGCCGTGCGTCGGTCGCGTGGGGAAGTTTCTTTGCATTGGATTGAACTACTCCGACCATGCAGCGGAGGCGGGGATGGCTGTTCCTAAAGAGCCGGTGGTCTTTATGAAGGCAACTTCTTCGATCTGCGGGCCGTATGACAATGTGACGATTCCCCGGGGGAGCGCGAAGACGGATTGGGAGGTGGAGCTGGGTGTCGTCATCGGCAGCGAGACACGGTATGTGAGAGAGCAGGAGGCGCTCTCGCATGTTGCAGGATACTGCGTGGTGAATGATGTTTCGGAACGGGCGTTTCAGTTGGAAGGAACGGGACAGTGGGTGAAGGGCAAGAGCGCGGATACGTTTGGGCCGATTGGGCCGTGGCTTGTTACAACGGATGAGGTGCCTGATCCGCAAGCGCTGGGACTCTGGCTGGAGGTGGATGGGCGCAGGTATCAGAACGGCTCGACCGCGACGATGGTCTTCGGTGTGGCGCATTTGATCAGCTACCTGAGCCGGTTTATGAGCCTGCAGCCGGGCGATATTATTTCGACTGGGACGCCGCCCGGGGTTGGAATGGGGCAGAAGCCACCACTGTATTTGCGTGAGGGCAACGTGATGCGACTTGGAGTAGCGGGGCTGGGTGAGCAGAGGCAGACGGTGGTTCGATGATCGAT
>JBDTEQ010000127.1:0-4768 GCA_039922475.1 Edaphobacter sp. | reverse complement strand
GCAGCCGCACGTAACTGATTAGACGGAAAACTGAACAGCATGCCGCCGTTATTGCCATTAGCGTCCACGCCCTGCTCATTCTGTTGATTCACCGTGGTCACGATGCCGACGGCAAAACTATCAAGTGCGTTCTGATAACTCGGCAGCTGCTGGTCGCGTGCCTGAAGCGTACCTCCAAGATCGCCGCCTGTAAGGTTCGAGGTCACATCCTGGCTGCCAACGCCGGCAAGAACATGGGTCACCCCTCCCACCTGGGTCGTGCTCACCGCAAACGCCTGGTCCCCTCCGACCAGCAGTGCGCCGCCGCTCGTCGTCAGCGTAATACCGTTGTTCTCGGTTGAAATTTGATCGAGTCCAACCAGTTGCGAGAGCTGCGTAATGGCCAACTGGCGCTGATCTTCCAGTGTGCCTGCATCCGCATTGGGACTAAGCGACGTGATCTGCGTATTGAGAGAGGCAATCGTCGTCGTAAGCGAGTTCACCTGGCCAACATCGCTGACGACCCGTTGATTCAGGCCGGAGAAGATCTGAGCCAACTGATTCGCTGTCGAGTTGAACGCGCTGGCCACGCTATCGGCCGTGGTCAGCACATTTTGCCGTAACGCCGTGTCGGACGGATTGCCCGTCAACGCGGAGAGCGCACTGAAGAAGGAGTTGATCGCAGCGCCTGGAACCGTTGAACTTGCGTCGGTCGGCGTGGAACTCAGTCCAAAGACGTTCTGGATCTGACCCAATGCAGACTCAAGCGCTCCAGACTGGGCCTGGGTCTGCGTCTGTTGCTGCACCTGCTGCTCCAGAACTCGATCTCTCTGCGAAGTCGCACTCGCCGTAACACCGGAGCCGACAGTGCCGCCGCTAAGAGTAACCGCGTCGACCGACTGAAAGTTCACAACCTCGCGGGTGTACCCGGCAGTTTTCTGATTGGCAACATTTTTGGAAGTCACATTCAGTGCTTCCTGGTCGGCCATCAGACCCTGTCGCGCAATGTCCATAAGTGACGTTATTGATGTGCCCATTGGTTCCTCAAATTTCTGGCGTGGAGACGCTTAAGTGCGTCGAGATTCGTTTCACAGTTCCGAAGAATGATCTCAAGCTGACGTTTCTTCGACAGGATCGGAACGCTGCCGTCTTGCGGATACGAGAGCCTGGTCAGCGGTATCGCCGCGATTCGCTGCTCTAGAACAAGGAGCTTGGCCAGGTCGAAGTCGCTGAGGGCCTTGATGGTCTCGTCGAGAATATCTTCTAAACCTTGATCGATCGCCATTGTCTTAGCCCAGCAGCGATTGGATGATCTTGTCCGCCACATCCGACGACGACACGTTGTAGCTGCCCGTTGCAATCGCCTGCTGCAAAGCCCCTACCTTCTCCGATCGAATATCGGAGCCTTCGAGCGCATGCGATACAAAACTTCCCGCAGAGCTGAGGTTCGCCTCGTCGGTTGGTCTGGCCCCTGAAACCGGCTCTCTGCTTGCATTAGCCGCAGTGCCTGACGCATTCGCCGGTACTACAGGCTTCGACTCGGTTGTAGTGATAGGACTGATCGTCTGCTGCAGGTTGTTGATTCCATTTGAATAGCTCATATCGTCTCCGTCTACTTGAATCTATCGGCAAGGAATCTGGAAACTTTAGTACTAGGAGATTTTCTTTTCGGAATGTTGTTGATGCTCCAGCGTTACCTTCGAGACAATCTGTTTTGCGATCCCGAAGCCGCCTCCTTTAGAGATCGCTTTAGCCATCGCCTCGGTCCCAAAGCTGCTTATCGCGTCGGTGGAGGCATCATCATCGCTCTTCATCTCGCCTCCCCAACTGTCCTGTCCATGCTGCATAGGCTTCAGCAACTCCTGCAACATGGTTGCTTCGAACTGTTGCGCGGCATCGACCAGTTTGGCCTTCTTCTGCGATTCAATGGCGCTCACCGGCTGACTAGAAAGGTCCGAACCAATATTCATAGCACTTCAATCTCCGCTTCCAACGCTCCGGCAGACTTCATCGCCTGAAGTATCGAGATCACATCGCGCGCCGAAGCTCCAATCGTCTGCAGGCTTCGAACCAGATCATCAACCGTCGCCCCCTGTTTCAACTCAATACGATTAACCGGCTTGTCCTGCGCATCGATTCTCGTCTGCTTTATAACCTGCGTCGTCCCTCCCGAAGAGAAGCCGTTCGGTTGCGAGACCTCAAACTCACTCACTACATTCACCGTCAGTCCGCCATGCAGGATCGACACCGGCTGCAAGACGACAGTTCCCCCAATCACAACCGTTCCAGTGCGCTCATTGACCACAACTTTAGCGCGCGGAAAGACAGGGACCTCAATCGACTCCACCTGTGCCAGCAGAGCGGGAATATCCTCACCACTGGCGACAGCCAGCTCGATGCGTCGGCTATCCAGAGCATGAGCAGCCGTATGCCCCAGCGACTTGTTGATCGCCAAAGCCATGGCCTCCGCGCTGCGAAAGTCGGCATCGTCCAGCAATAGCGAAAACTGTTTCCGGCCTTCCAGTTCCAGTGGGACTCCACGTTCCACGATCGCTCCAAACGGAACCCTCGCAGTATTAGGGTGGTTGAATTGCTTCACATTCCCATTCGCTGTAACCGAATATCCGCCCACCACAAGCGGACCCTGCGCCTGGGCATAGATCTTGCCATCCGCTCCATACAGCGGAGTCATCAGAAGCAAGCCGCCTTCAAGGCTTCTGGCATCGCCCGCGGAAGAGACCGTGATATCGAGCTTCGTACCGGAGCGGGCAAACGGAGGCAAGGTCGCCGAGACAAAGACTGCGGCCAGATTCTGCACTCGAATCGAAGATGCCGGAACGCTTACGCCCATTCGGAGAAGCATCGCCGCCAGCGTCTGCACCGGAAACGTAGTCTGTTGGCTGTCCCCCGTACCTTGCAGCCCTACGACGATACCGTATCCAACCAGTTGATTGTCGCGAATACCTTCGATCGAAGAGATATCTTTGATCCGCGCCTGTCTAGGCGGTGAAGCTGAATCCACTGCGAGCGCAGTTGCAGCAGAGAATGTGAGCATGGCAAAGACCCACAAACTGAACCCTCTCACTCCGTACCTTTTGGCCTGCAGCACACTCGATTTGTATATTTCAGAATCCATGGTTCTCCACTAAAAGATCAGCACCTTTTCCAGAAGCCGAACAATAATATTCTGGCGATGGGTGTAATCGTTAATAATTCCCTTACCGCGAACCTCAAGCTCAAGGCTGGAAATAGCTGTCGACAACACCTGATTCTGCTGAGATATATCTTCAGGGCGGACGAGTCCACGCAGAATAATGGTCTGCGTTTGCTGGCTGAACTCGACCTGCCTGGCCGCTTCGATGACGAGCATTCCATTTGGAAGCACCTCGATCACCTGCCCACCGAAAGTCGTACTCAAGCTGGAGTTTGTCGCACTGGTCCCCTGCGCATTCAATCCTGAAGCAGAAGTTTGATTGACGAGATCTCGTAGAGCGTTGCCGCCATGCAACGTGCCGATCAGGCCGGATATCGCAGAACTTGCATTGGAGCCTCGTGAGTTTTTCACCGTTCCGTCGGTAGAGGCGGCAAGGCTCTCGGAGACTACGACCGAGATCAGATCGTGAGGCCGCATAGCGCGTACATCCGTGACCATCCGCGTGAACCGTCCGCTATCGGTCCAGATAGAGCCTGGCGCTGCCTGAATAGTGGAGTTGTCGGCCCGCACTCGCTCCAGATACGAGGCCAGGGAAGCAGCCGCAACATTGGGTCTCGGCTCAATAAGTTTATGGACAGTCTTCGTTTGCGCCGATGCCGAAGCGAGCGCGAACAGCATGAGCAAAATCCCCGTAACACCCAGCGCGCAACCTCCCGCACCTTTATTCCAAGCTGACGGACGCCGAACCTCCCCAGCCATACCGTGTTCATGATCGTAAGCCAGCCAATTGGAAAGCTTGTCTACGCATAAGGTTTTCATCACCGTTGTATCTCCACGCTCGAAGGTCCTCGGACAATACCGGCGAGTTCTTGCGGTGCGGACTGATAGTCTGTACCCCTATGCACCAGGCGCACGCGTATGGTTTTACCTACGTCGCCATTTTCTTCGGCCACTCCGGCCGCTTCGATTCGCAGAAGATCTTCCTGCTTCCATAGCAGGATGGTCTCTCCCGCTCGAACGACGGGAACAGTTCTGGCGTAAGCAATCGCAGATCGCTCAGATTTTTGAGGCACTCGCAGCAACTCCGATCCGCTCACTCGAAGCGCGAATGCAGGCCAGTCCGGATGTTCGCAAGTGGCGATCACTGCCCAGCGCTGTCCAAGCACAGGATCCGATTGGATCTCCGTTACTCGATAGCCGCTGTCTCTCGGCGGCGTAGAAGACCGAGAGCTTTTTGCGAGAGCCTCGACTGCAAGATGCGGAGTGCTATAGCAAATCGACTGGGCCGAACCGGTCGCAAGCATCGACTGAAGCGCAAGCAAACAGACAACTCCAGTCCTGACGTATTGATGAGAAGAAAACATAGATTCCTATCGAACCAGACCATTGATCTGTGAATACATGTCGTCCGCTACGTGGATCACCTTGGAGTTGCTCTCATAAGCTCGCTGCGCAAGAATCATCTGCACAAACTCGGCGACGACATCCACGTTTGAATTCTCCAGATAGCCTTGTTGGAGAGTGCCCATGCCGGTTGACCCACCTGGAGCGTCGGTGATCGGGTTGCCTGAAGAGTCGGTCTGGGTCAGCAGATTGCCGCCGATGGAGCTCAGGCCTCCTGGGTTTGCGAAAGTG
>JBDTEQ010000126.1:0-4472 GCA_039922475.1 Edaphobacter sp. | reverse complement strand
CACAACCAGCCCAGCCGCCTTCGCCGCCGCTCCCACCTGTCCTGCCAGAACTGCCTGCGCTCCCATGCTCATTGCCTCAATCATCCTTCTGAATTTCGCTGTGCCTCCTATTTTAGAGCAGTTTCCCCAGCATTAAGAAAGTTGTCCTTCTGTGCGTAGTGAAGAATCCCCGCCTCTATTGCTGCAGGTTGCCTGTTTTTTGCATCGTTGCTGCATCACGGCCCTTAACTCGCGTAAACTCACTCCACCGGAGAAACCCATGCGCAAAACCCTCTCTATCGCTGCGTCCTTGCTCGTCACCCTCGCCGCCTCTGCCCTGGCCCAAACCCCCAGCCTGTCCCGCGACGTCCTTAAGTACGTCAAAGTCAACGCTCCCGCAGTCCTCCTCACCCACGTCCGCATCATCGACGGCACTGGAGCCGCACCTCTCGAAGACCAGTCCATCCTCATCGAGAACGGAAAGATCGCCGGCATCTCCAAAGAGATTCCCGCAAACTCCAACGCAAAAGTCATCGACCTCCACGGCCATACCATCATCCCCGGCCTGGTCGGCATGCACGATCACCTCTACTACATCGCCCGCGCCGACGAAGCCGCCGACGGCTCCTCCGAACCGCCCCTCATCGTTCCCCAGATGACCTTCACCGCCCCGCGCATGTATCTTGCCGCTGGCGTCACCACCATCCGCACCACCGGCTCCGTCGAGCCCTACCTCGACCTCAACATGCGCCGCGCCATCGACGCCGGAACCCTCGTCGGCCCGCACATGGACATCACCGCGCCCTACCTCGAAGGCCCCAACAGCCCCTTCATCCAGATGCACAACCTCACCGGCCCCGACGACGCCCGAGCCTTCGTCGACTACTGGGCCGCGCAAGGCGTCACCAGCTACAAGGCCTACATGAACATCACCCGCGCCGAGCTCAAAGCCGCCATCGACGCCGCCCACGTGCACCACCTCAAGGTCACCGGCCACCTCTGCGCCGTCACCTACCCCGAAGCTGTCGAAGCCGGAATCGACGACCTCGAACACGGCTTCTTCGTCAACACGCAAAATGACCCCGGCAAGCAGCCCGACATCTGCCCCGCGAGCACCGGCGGCCCCACTCTCGCCAACATGGACCCCAACGGTGCCGACGCAACCGCGCTCATCAAGCTCCTCGTCGACCATCATGTCGCCGTCACCAGCACGCTCCCAGTATTCGAGAGCAGCATCCCGCAGCATCTCCATCTGCAGAACCGCGTCCTCGAAGCGATGTCCCCGCCCACGCGCGAGGCTTACCTCTACACCCGCAATCTGGAACTCAACCACCCGCAAAACGCGCAACGTGAGAAGGCCTATCACAACGGCGCAGCGCTCGAACACAAGTTCGTAGACGCAGGCGGCCTGCTCCTCGGCGGTCCCGACCCCACCGGCGACGGCGGCACGCTCCCCGGCTTCGGCGACCAGCGCGAGGCCGAGCTCCTCGTCGAGTCCGACGGCTTCACCCCCGTCGAAGCCATCAAAATCTGCACCCTCAACGGAGCCATCTACGAAGGCAAACAGGCCACCATCGGCAGCATAGCCGTAGGCAAAAACGCCGACCTCGTCGTCATCGACGGCAACCCCGCCGCCAACATCAACGACATTGAAAAAGTAGAGACCGTCTTCAAAGACGGCATAGGCTACGATTCAGCCAAACTCTTCGAGAGCATCAAGGGCCGCTACGGCCAGTACTAAGAAGTCTCCCGAAAACCTGAAAGAGCAACCGTCATTTCGACCGCAGCGACGGACAGCCTCATCGTCCGTCGCGCAGCGGAGAAATCCCCGCATTTGTCGTTGCTTTTCTTCCTCTCATCCCCAGGAGGAATCCGCAAATCCGAATCGCCCTCTAAGGCTTCGTCGCCGCAGCCGCAGCCCATTCACCGAGTCGCTACGATCAGGCTGTTCATCCCGATCGGCACCGCAGGCTCAACTCGCACAAAACCCGCATCCTTCGAAAACTTCTCAAGATCCGCAAACGTATAAGCATCTCCGGAGGGCGTAGACGTCAACATCATCATGCTGAACCCAGCCGCGCCCGGCGGCGAAACCCGATCCGCGTTCGGAACAAATTCGACAATAGCCGCGCGTCCTCCCGGCGCAAGCGAGCCATGAACCTTGCGCAGAAACGCAGTGCACGTAGCCCGGTCGAAGTGATGCAGAAAATTGGTGATCAACGCCAGGTCGTAACCACTGCCAAAGTCCACATCGAACGCGCTCCCCGGAAGCAGGTGGTGACGGTCGGCAACTCCCATCGCCTTCGCATTCTCCTCCGCGACCACCAGCACATTCTTCCAGTCGCAGGCATAGATCTGCGCCGACGGATTCGCCTTCGCCACAGAGATTCCAAAGATCCCATGCCCCGCAGCAATATCCAGAACCTTCTTCACCTCTCCACCCTTGCGAAGCTCAGCAGCCATTATCTGCGAAGGCATATACATCAGCGGCATCATAGCCCGCGCAAACTTCACCCAATCGGGATTCTCTGTCACCAGCGAGCCTTCGCCCAGCGCAGTCCCGCCCCGTCGCACCGCCTCCGTCAGCCGCGCGTGGCCCTCGCGAATTCGCGGTGTCAGCATAAACTCCATCGCGCCGCCGAGATATGCAGGTGAACTCTTAACCAGAAACAAAGCCGCATCCGGAGCCAGACCGTACTCCATCCCCGCTTTCGTCAAAAATCCATGAATTGTTAAAAAGTTGCACAGGATCTCCGTGCCGCGTTCCGAAGCCTGGCAACGTTTCGCAATCGTAGCCGCTGAGGTATTGCCCTCGGCAATCGCAGTGAACACCTCAAGCTCAATGGCAGTCTTCAACGCCTCCGTCTGCTCATATGCGTTTAGAGAGTTGAAGAACCGCTCCGGCGTAATTTGGTGGGACGAGGCCGCTGTGGACATGATGTGTATCCTCCTGATTCTTTTTTAGAGCCGCAACTGAGTGTAGGTCAAATTTCATCTCCAACCGTTCTATTTCGACCCAAGCGTCTTTTCTCCACTAACCCGTTAGATCATGCATCATGGAATCACCATGAACCTCGCCACCCTCCTCACCGAATCCCGCAACCCTGCAACCGAGCACATCGACGAACTCCCCACACTCGACATGCTCCGCCTCATCAACAATGAAGACGCCAAAGTAGCGCAAGCCGTAGCCGCCGAACTCCCCAACATCGCCAGAGCCGTAGACGAGATCGCCCGCCGCTTCCAGGATGGAGGCCGCCTCTTCTATATAGGAGCAGGCACCAGCGGCCGTCTCGGCGTTCTCGATGCCAGCGAGTGCCCCCCAACCTTCTCCGTCCCGCCAACTTTGTTTCAAGGTCTAATAGCTGGAGGCGACTCCGCCCTCCGCAACTCCAGCGAGCAATCCGAAGACTCCCCCGAACAAGGCGCAGCCGATCTCGCCGCCGCAGGCTTCGGCATCGCCACAACTCCGGGTGCCCCAGGCCTCGATTCTGAGACCTGGGAAAGCAGCACCACAGCTATATCCGGAACTCCAGACGTCCTCGTAGGCATAGCCGCCAGCGGCCGCACCCCCTACGTCCTCGGAGCACTCCAGCACGCCCGCACCCTCGGCGCACTCACCATCGCTCTCACCTGCGTCCCCAACTCCCCCATGGCCGCGCTCGCCGACATCGCCATCACCCCACTCACCGGCCCCGAAGTCATCACCGGCAGCACGCGCCTCAAAGCCGGCACCGCCACCAAGCTAGTCCTCAACATGCTCAGCACCGGAGTCATGATCAAAACCGGAGCCGTCTACGGCAACCTCATGGTCAACGTCCAACCCACCAACGCCAAGCTCGTCGACCGGGCCCAACGCATCATCATGGCCGCCACAGGAATCGACCAACCCACCGCCGCCAAACTCCTTCAACAATCCAACAGCGTAAAAACCGCCATAGTCATGCAAAAACTCAACGCAGACCGTCCCACCGCCGAATCCAAACTAGCAACCCACAAAGGAAACCTCTCCGCTCTCCTGCACCACCTCCTCTAAAAGAGACACCACCTCTACCCCAACCCAGTTTTCTCAGCCCACAACAACAATCGTCACCTCGACCGAAGGCGGAGTACTCTGCTTCTGTCATAGCAGTTGCCAGTTTCCTCAGCCCACAACAACAATCGTCACCTCGATCGAAGCGGCGGACAGTCTCATCGTCCACCGCGCAGTGGAGAGATCCCCGCATTTCGTCTTCTACCGCCGCTAAACCAGGCAACCGCCAGCGAATTGATACCACCCCAAACCACCACCACCCGCTATCATCATCCCGACATGCGAACCAGTACCCTCGCAGCACAAAACCCCGCCATGCCAAATCAAAATCCTTACCTCGGACTCATGCTAGCCGCCAAAGCCCACGCCAAAGCCCACGGCGCGCAGACTCCCGTCCTCTCACCCGACGAAGCCGTCCTCCTCAGCCACCCTCCGCAGCTCGACGTAGCCTCGCTCCACC
>JBDTEQ010000125.1:0-18317 GCA_039922475.1 Edaphobacter sp. | reverse complement strand
GCATCCCTGGACCAACGGCCAGGTCGAACGCATGAACCGAACCCTCAAAGAGGCCACCGTCAAACGCTTCTACTACGAAACACACGACCACTTCCGACAACATCTCTCCGATTTCGTCAACGCCTATTAACTTTGCCCGAAGGCTCAAGACCCTTAAAGGGCTCACACCCTACGAATACATCTGCTCCATCTGGAAAAATCTGGACAAAAGAGCCATAAAGATTCACACTCGATCCAACCCATCTAACTCTGGAACCATACACCAAGACTACCTTCGCTTTGCCCCCTGTGATTCCTCCGTGGACGTCTGCTCATCGATTCTCCTCTCCCACGACATCTTAAGCCGTGAGCTACGAGAACCTCCACCTACAACCGTACCCTAATTCCCGAGACCGGCTCTCTGCTTTTGAACTAACCGGAACGTCCATGCGTACTAGCTACCATGGGCGTTCTGCACATGACGGTTCCGTTTCCAGCACAGGGCGTTCGGCCCCTCAGCTATAAACCCGCGCACCGTCATCTACCCCACCCCATCGCTCCCGCCGAACCCGCCCCAAACGCCCTGCAACAAATCCATCCCGTTCCCGGGCCACGCGATACACTGCCCCTACCGGCAAAAACGTCACTGTCAGAGGCAAAATTGGAGCGCACCCCCGAACAGGAAGCTGCGAACGAAGCTCTCGCCAAACTGGTTCGCCAGTGCATGGCTGGAGACTCGCAGTCCTGGCAGCAGCTTGTCGTCTCACAACACCGCCGCATCTACGCTATTTGCTATCGCTTCACTGGTTCCGGCAACGACGCAGAAGACCTCACCCAGGAAGTCTTCCTCAAGCTCTATAAGAACCTCGCCAGCTTTGACCTCCAGAAGGGCAGCTTCCAGACCTGGATCACCACCCTCGCCCGCAATCTCCTCGTCGACCACTTTCGTCGCACCCGCCTCGAGCGCGCTTCCGAGTCCCTCGATGCCACCTTTGACGGTGAAGACGACGGCCCTACCATGGGCGACAAGCTCGCCGACTCCCGGCCCTCGCAGGAGCATCACGTCGCCGGCCTCGAGCTCAAAGTGCGGGTACAGAACGCACTCAAACAGCTCTCGCCGGAACTGCGCGAAGCTGTTATTCTTCGCGATCTCGAAGATATGGATTACAAAGAGATATCGCAGATTCTTCGCATTCCCGAAGGCACGGTAAAGAGCCGCATCAGTCGCGGTCGCGGGGAACTCGCAAGGCTTTTGCAACGTACAGATATACAAGGGATGTAGATGATAGAAAGGCAGGTGGTTCAAGTGGCAGACTTCAACCAATTCGGCAGCGCAAAGCCCGGCGGTCCCGATGGACCCGGCAACTCGCAGCACTGTGCCCAGTGTGAAGCGATGCTCTCCGACGCACTCGACGGCGCACTCCAGGCCGCCGATCAAGCCACCTTCGACCTCCACATGGCCGGTTGCCCCAGTTGTGCCTCCATGTTCGCCGATGCCCAGCGTGGAGCCGCCTGGATGGAGTTGCTGAAGTCTCCCCGCCCGGAGCCGCCCAACAGCCTGCTTGATCGCATTCTCGCCCAGACCAGCGGCCAGGCAACCACCGCATCCAATGCAGCCATCGTCCTCGGAAGTAACGATCGCCTCCGTATTCCCAACACCCTCCTTGGTGCACCCTCTCTTGTTCCGGCGCATGCAGCCTTCGTCTCCGCCAGGGTTCTTCCCTTCCGCACCCGCCTCCGTCACGGCTTCCGCTCTCTCGGCCAGACCATGCTGCAGCCTCGCCTTGCAATGACGGCGGCCATGGCCTTCTTCTCCATCGCTCTTACTCTGAATCTCACCGGCGTGCGCGTCACTGCTCTTCGCATCAGCGACCTCAAACCCTCCAGCCTCATGCGAAGCGCCTACGAGGCCAAGGCCAAGGTCGTTCGTTACTCCGACAACCTCCGAGTCGTCTACGAACTCGAATCCCGCGTCCGCGACCTGCAACGCTCCTCGGACGACGACGGAACAGCAGGAGCCGCCGCCGCCCCCGCCGACCAGAGCAATCCTTCCGCCAATCCAAACCCTGACGGCACCCAGCAGCCTGCCAATCGAAATCGGAAGCCGGACTCACAGAAGAAGACCAAGCCCAACCCCGGTTCCAGTCGGCGCGAAACCCCCTCCGGAGGCATCCAGTTCGCCGAGTTTGTCCAGCCTTCGGTCCCTCCCCCCTCCTCTTCACAAGCTTTTGTTGTCCTTAATCCCAGCGTCAAGCAAGAAGGGGGATTGGTATGAACTGCCAAAACCATCCTGATCGTGAATGCACTGCCTTTTGCCAGAACTGCGGCAAACCGCTCTGCCCGGAGTGCACCCGCACCGTCGGCTCCGCCGTCTTCTGCGAACCCTGCCTCGCTGCCAGACTCGCCGGCACCCAACCGCCCTCCGCTGGCTCCTACTCCGCTGGCCCCATACCGCCGCCTCCGCTCCCCGGAGAACCAAACCCCGGTCTTGCTGCTCTGCTCGGCTTCATCCCCGGCGTCGGCGCCATGTACAACGGTCAGTACGCCAAAGGCGTCGTTCACCTCATCGTCTTCGCCATCCTCGTCTCGCTCTCCAACGAAAACGGTATCTTCGGCCTCTTCATCGCCGGTTGGGTTTTCTATCAGGTCATCGAAGCGCACCACACCGCTCGCGCCCGCCGTGACGGCACTCCCCTCCCAAACCCCTTCGGTCTCAACGATATCGGCGAGCGTCTCGGCTTCGGTAAAGCGTGGCCCGCCTCTACCATCGGCACCCAGCCCGGAACTGAACCCGGAACCGAACCTGGCACAGCGCCTCCCCCCGCCGGTGCCTATCCCCCTCCCGCGTCAGGCTACGCACCCCCCTCCGCCGCCAGTTGGAGCGCCCCGTGGGATAGCTATGCCCAACCCACTGCACCCTACGGAACCCCAGCCTACCCACTCGATCCCAACCAGCCTCTTCCGCGTAGCCGCTTTCCCTCCGGAGCACTCTGGCTTATCGGTCTCGGCTGCCTCTTTCTGATCGGCAACTCCAGCCTCTTCTACGGCTTTCCGGTTAACCGGGTCGTTCCTTTCTTCCTGATCGGTCTCGGCGTCTGGCTCTTCGTCCGCAAGATGGCAGACACCGGTGCCAG
The DNA here is from genome assembly GCA_039922475.1 of Edaphobacter sp. GTDB lineage: Bacteria > Acidobacteriota > Terriglobia > Terriglobales > Acidobacteriaceae > Edaphobacter. The sequence continues at coordinate 15,204 of JBDTEQ010000125.1, read as the reverse complement.
TCTCGCCGACGATGGCACTCCTGCCTACCGCTACCGCCTCTTTTGCGCCCTGCGCGGCTCCGTCTGGGTCATCCTCGTCGGCGTACTCTTTCTGCTCGACACATTCGACATCCTCTCCTGGGGACATAGCTGGCCCATCTTTATCATCGTCGCCGGGCTCATGACGATCTTCCGCCGAGTCTCCTATCCGGTCGGCCCATATCCTTACCCGCCAAACCCCTATCCGAGTCCCTACGCGCCACCCACAGCGCCGCCTCCGGCACCGGATCCCGGAACCTCCATCGTCCCCTCCTCTCACGATCAGGAAGGGAGATAAGAGCCATGGGAAACTATCCTCCTCCACCCTATCCGCCACCGCCTCCCGGTCCCCCTTCAGGCCCTCCCTACGGAGGCGACTGGAAGTATCAGCGACGCGTCCTCAAAGATCAGGCTCGCATGCAGCGCGATGCGATTCGTGCCCAGCGCGACGCCTACCGCGACCAGATGCGTGGCCTGCGCCGGAGCTCGATCCTTGGGCCCATCGTCCTGATCACCATCGGTATCCTGTTCCTGCTCGTTCAGACAGGCCGCCTGCAAAGTCATAACCTGTGGGACTGGTACGGCCGCTTCTGGCCCTTCCTCCTCGTCGGTGCCGGCATCATCCTCCTCCTCGAGTGGGCCTTCGATCAGTACACCCAATCCGACTCCCAACCCCACTACCGCCGCCGCGTAGGCGGAGGCGTCTTCACCCTGATCATCATCCTTGCCTTCATCGGTGTCATCTTCAGCGGCATCCGCCAGGGCGGCCACACCAGGTTCTTCGATGGCTTCAATATCAACCGGGATAACCTCGACGAATTCCTCGGTGACAAACACGAGAGCGACCAGACCCTCAACCAGGCTTTCCCCGCCAATGCCAACCTCACCGTCGACAATCCCCGCGGCGACGTCACCCTCTCCGGCACCAGCGATGACAACCAGATCCACATCGCTATCCACAAAGAGGTCTACACCCGCTCCGACGCCGACGCCGACGCAAAGGCCCAGCGCCTCAACCCCAATCTCAACGTCAGCGGCAATAACGTCAGCCTCACCGTCCCCGCAATCGATGGTGCCCGCGCAGACCTCACCATCACCGTACCCGCCTCTGCCGCCGTCACCCTCACAGCCAATCATGGCGACGTGAACGTCAGCGCCATCAAAGCTGCGGTTATCGTCACCGCCAACCACGGTGACATCGAGCTCTCCGCCATCACCGGCCCCATGACCGCACACATCAACAACGGCGGCTCCGATCTCTCCGCCCACAGTGTCACCGGCGCACTCACCATCGAAGGCCGCGCCCACGATACGACCCTCTCCGATCTCAGCGGTCCCGTCACCATGCGCGGCGAGTTCTTCGGCGACACCCACTTCGAGCACATCCGCGGCCCCATTAAAGTCCACACCAGCCGCACCGACTTCCAGCTCAACCGTCTCGATGGTGAGGTCGAGATCGGCAACAACGCCGAGCTAACCGCCAGCAACGCGGTCGGCCCCCTCACCCTCACCACTTACAGCCGCAACATCACTCTCGATCGCATCGCCGGAGATGTCTTCGTCACCAACCGCAACGGTTCGGTCGATGTCACCAGCGCACCGCCTCTCGGCAATGTCACCATCGAGAATCGCAATGGATCGGTCGCCGTCACTGTCCCTGAGCAGTCCAGCTTCGTCTACCAGCTCGACGTCAACAACGGAGACATTGACACCGACTTCGCGCAAATCAACATCCCTGACGGCGGCTTGCAAAAGAAGACTGTCAGCGGCACCGTCGGCAACGGCGGCTCTCTCATCCGCATTACCACCAGCCAGGGCGATGTCTCGCTGAAAAAAGGCAGCATCCTTCCTCTGCCTCCAACTCCGCCCACTCCCCCTAAACTCACATTGCTGCCACCCGATGCCGGCAAATCCATAGCAGACGCGAAGCAGGCAGCTCACGAAGCCACAGCCGAAGCCAAAGCTGCGGCGAAAGAAGCGACCGCAGCAGCAAAAGAAGCTGCAGCCGAAGCGAAAAAAGCCGCGAAGCAATCCAAAGATCCCAACCAATAGGAAGAATCCCAGGGATCGCGAACTCCTGCGATACTTCGGGAGAACGGCTCTTCAGGCTGCTGAAAAACTCTCGCAGTTCTACCGCGAGAGCCGCAGTCGAAGGACCTGCGGTTTGCTGGCAGCGCCATGCTTCTACTCCATCTTCGGCCTTGTCACTCTTGAATCCGTATCGTCTTATATGTCGATACAGCGTGGCCGTCACTCGCCGAAGAGAAGTCGCCTGTCTTTGATCCGTCCAATCTATGAAGATCCCCGTTAAGCCTTCGCCTGCACCAGCGACAAGCTCACTTCGTATTCGGCTCCTGAGGAATAGCCTCGCCATCCGACCGCGGATCGGCTCCCGCGAAGTTCACATCGCGTTTGCCATCCCGCACAACAGCCTCACCCTGGCCAACCGTAAACGAAAAAGGTTCCAGCAACTTGATCTGGTGTCCTCGCTTGGTCAGTTCCGCACGCACAGACTCCGGAATACCCGGCTCCATCTGCACATCGCAGCCATCGAACGTCGACTTCGTAAACCGCGCCTGTTCCAGCGCTGCCTGCACATTCATCCCATAGTCCACAATGTTCGCGACAAACTGCGCATGTGCCTGCGCCTGGTTCCATCCGCCCATAATCCCGAACCCGATGTGAACGTCACCCTTCTCCATGAACGCCGGAATGATCGTATGCAGCGGCCGCTTGTGTCCCGCCAGAGAGTTCGGCCGGCCCGGTGTCAGATCGAATCCCGCCCCACGATTCTGGAACGAAAACCCAAGTCCCGGAGCGACCAGCCCTGTACCGTATCCCGCATAGTTGCTCTGAATCAGCGAAACGATATTTCCATCCTTATCGATCGTAGAAAGATAGATCGTCGAGTTCCCATGCGCATTCAGGATCTGCGTAATCTTCGACGGAATCACCGCGCACGCCGCCTTGTTCATATCGATCAGCTTCGCCCGCTCCTTCGCCAGGTCCTTCGAGATCATCTCCTTCACCGGAACGGGAGTAAACCGCGGATCGCCGACATAGTGGTACATATCCGCATACGCCAGCTTCTTCGCCTCAATCATCACGTGCAGAGCGTCAGCCGAGTTGTGACCATACTGCCCCATCGGAAACAGCTCCATGATGTTCAGCATCGAGAGCGCGGCAACCCCCTGCCCATTCGGCGGCAGCTCATACACCGTCCATCCGCGATACGTCGTCGACACCGGCTCCACCCACTCCGGCTTGAAGTCCACAAAGTCCTCCCGCGTGTGCGTCCCTCCCTGCGCGTCGAGAAACTTCACCATCGTGTCCGTCATCGCGCTGTTATAGAACGCATCCCGCCCATGCTCCGCGACCTGACGCAGAGAGTTCGCCAGCGCAGGATTCTTGAACAGATCGCCAAGCTTCGGCGGCACGCCGTTCGGTACATAGGTCTCCGCATAGCCCGGCTGCGTCATCAGTCTCTTTGAAAACCAGTACCGTGCATTCCGCTCCGCCAGCGGAAATCCATTCTGCGCATAGTAGATCGCCGGTGCCAGAATCCGGCTGAACGGCAGTGTTCCAAACCGGCTCCGCAGCGCATCCCAACCCGCAACCGCACCCGGAACATCCACCGTCTCCACGCCAATCGGATCGATCTTGTCCTTGTGCTGCGCCGTCATGTAATCGATCGTCAGCGCCTTCGGAGTCCATCCGCTCGAGTTCAACCCATACAGCTTGCCCGTCTTCGCCTCGTAGTACAGCGCAAAAAGATCCCCACCCATCCCGTTCACATAAGGCTGCACCACGCCCATCACCGCATTGGCTGCAATGGCCGCATCGATCGCGTTCCCACCCTCTTCCAGAATGTGCGCTCCCGCCTGCGAAGCAAGAAACTGCGGTGCCGCCACAATCCCAAACTTCGTCACCACCATGGAGCGGCCCTGTCCGGGCGTAGACGAAGAGATCTGCGCCTGCGCCATGGGAGAAACGGAGACAAGCAATGCTGCTGTAAATGCGAAGATCTTCATGCGGGTTCTTCCTTTACAAAGGGGGATTGATCCTTCAGACGAAGCGATCCAGCCAACAGTTTCAAACAAACTCCTGCAACTTGGTATATTGGATATCTCAAAATAACACCGATACCATCGCTTCTTCCTCCCAAAAGCTCGCTCAGGAGATCACATGCGCCGCCGCTCTTTCATCGCCTCCCTTCCACTCGCAGCCGCCGGTACCATGGCCTCCGTTAACTCACCGAACGCCTTCAGCCAAGCCTCCGCCACCGATCCGAAAGAGCTGCCCAAATTCCAGCCCGCAGGCGCTGAAAGATTCATCCGCCCCGACGTCCACGCCGGCGACCGCCCCTCCGGAGCCAGCTTCGCCAGCCGTTCCGCCGCCATGGGGTGCTCCGGAGCCGCCGGCACCGCGCATCCTCTCGCCACTCTCGTCGCCATTGAAACCCTGAAAAAGGGTGGCTCCGCAATCGACGCCGCAATCGCCGCCAACGCCGTCCTCGGCTTCGTCGAACCCGTCAGCTCCGGCATCGGCGGCGACTGCTACGCCATGATCTGGGACCCCAAAGTAAACAAGGTCGTCGGCCTCGCCGGCTCTGGCCGTTCCCCCAAAGCCCTCACCCTCGAAACCGTTCGCTCCCGAGCAAAAAACGGAGCCCTCCCGCCCTTCGGAGCCGTCACCGTCTCTGTCCCCGGTGCACTCGACGCCTGGTGGAACCTCCACCAGCGCTACGGCAAACTCAAGTGGGCCGAGCTCTTCTCGCCCGCCATCCACTTCTGCGAAACCGGCTCTCCCGCCCCACAGATCATCGGCGCAGCAATCGAGCGCAATCTCGCCGCCTTCACTCGTCCCAACTCCGGAGTCGAAGAGACCGCCAACGCGATGCACACCTTCGCCCCCAACGGCAGAATCCCCAAAGAGGGCACAGTCCGTCGCAATCCCGACCTCGCCCGCACCTATCGCATGATCGCCGAAGGTGGCCGCGACGCCTACTACGACGGCCCCATCGCCAAAACCATCGAAGCCTACTTCAAGCGCATCGGCGGATGGATGACCGCCTCCGACCTCCGCGACCAGCACGCCGAGTGGAGCGATCCCCTCGTCACCAACTATCGCGGCGTCGACGTCTACGGCATGGCCGCCAACACCCAGGGCCTCGCCACCCTCCAGCTTCTCAACATCGCCGAAAACTTCGATCTCCGCGGCATGGGCTTCCAATCCGCGAACTCTCTACAAGTCCAGATCGAAGCCAAGCGTCTCGCCTACGAAGACCGCGCCCGCTACTACGCCGATCCGCACTTCTCCAAAATCCCCATCGACTGGCTCATCTCGAAAGAGTATGCGAAGGCCCGCGCCAAACTCATCAAGCTCGACTCCATCCTCACGCCCATCCATCCCGGCCAGGCCCCCGACCACGGCGACACCACCTACTTCACCGTCGCCGACAAAGACGGCATCATGATCTCGCAGATCCAGTCCAACTTTCGCGGCATGGGCTCCGGCCTCGTCGCCGACGGTCTCGGCTTCATGTTCCAGGATCGCGGCCAGCTCTTCTCCCTCCAGGACGGCCACCCCAACATCTACGCCCCCGGCAAGCGCCCCTTCCAAACCATCATCCCCGGCTTCGCCACCAAAGACGGCAAGCCCTGGATGTCCTTCGGCGTCATGGGCGGCGACATGCAGCCGCAGGGCCAGTCGCAGATCATCATCAACCGCGTCGACTATGGCCTCGACATCCAGGCCGCCGGCGACAGTCCCCGCTGGCACCACGAAGGCAGCTCGCAATCCATGGGCGAAGACGCACCCGGCCTCGGCCCCAAAGGAATCCTCCGTCTCGAATCCGGCATACCCGAAGAGACCCGCAAAGCCCTCATCGCATTAGGCTGGCCCATCGGCCCCTCCGACGGAGGCTACGGCCGCTACGAATGCATAGAACACCGCACCGACGGCACCGACCGCTTCTACTCCGCCGCCAGCGAAATGCGAGCCGACGGCTGCGCTCTGGCCTACTGACCACTGATTCTGCACCTCGATTTTATTTTTCTTGTTGTTCATCCCGTAGGGATCTGCTGTTGTAGTTGTGTTGCTCTTCTTTTGATTGTCATCCTCCGCCGCAGGCGGAGGACCCGCTTTTGTCTTTGCTTTAGCTTCCAGGTAACCCAAGGCTTCAGCCTTGGGTTTTTCATCCTCGCCACGAAATTAGGCTTCAGCCCTGGGGTATGCTCTTGAAGCCAGACCGATGCTGCAGAAAGGGCGGGTGGCCCACATCTAGCAAAAATCGCAAATTTGGGTAGCAATCCTCGCGCGGTCTCATTGCGCATTACCTCCTGCCAAGATTGCCAACCGTCCGAAAGACATAATGTGTAATGACCGATCTTTGGTTAGACATTTATTTGTCACCAATTGAACTCAACAATATGTGAACGAACTTTACGACCACGCCGGTCATGAACTTGGAAGTATTGTCTATGCCCATGATGAAGTAAGACTGATTCGTCATTGTGACTGTACTTTTCTGGTATTAGGCTCAACAGATATCGGAAACCACAAAATGAAAATCGCGCCATAACAACGTTTGAATCTTCAAGCATCGTAGTGATGCTTACTCCCTGCCTGAGTTCAATATTCTCACCGTTGTGTGCCAAAGCATGTAGGCCGCCATAGCCTTCGAAAGATTGCCGCCCGAATGCGATGTGTACAAGTTCGTCAGACGGAACTCCCGTAAGTCTTGAATTCCTTCCGATACCGGACTGCCCCTTGAATGTCACGTTGACTAACGTTTTCACAAACCAGCGTTCGAAAAGCGGCCCGTCAACTTTAAAGCGCTTGATAGTCCAGTGATTCTGGCGTAGGCGATTTCGAAGATCGTTCAACTCCATCGAAGCCGCTAGAGTTTCAAATGCGGTTTTTGCGTAGGCATCCACTTCGCTAAGTTCGTTGTTGTGTTTCTTGCACAGGATGTTTTGCGTCAGGCTTGCAATGCCTACTGTAATCGGCTCGTCGGTGCACCAATGAAGCCCTTTGACCGTCACACCACCGCTAGGGAACAGACATTTAGAAACAGTATGCTCTCCGGTGATTCCGCCATGGCAGTCGCCAAGACACGCCGCCCAACATTTGGGGATTGCGTCAGCCCCAATGAGTGGCGAATTCGGTTCTGCATGGAACACACTACAAGTATAGAGAGTGAGACATAAGGGCACCGCTTCAGCCGTGTCATAAAATCAGACGCCAGCCGCGTAGTGGCCCACGCTCTGCCCTGAGCGAAGTCGAAGGGCCGGAGTGAAGGCGGGTGGCCCATGCATGGATTGAGCCGCTACTCCGGGTGCGGGTGCCCCAATCATGCAGTCTCATCGCATGAGTGGGCATTCGCGCGAAGGCGCGAACCGTTCTCCTCAAACAACCACAACCCCCTCAAGCCGCCCCGCCTTCTGAGGGCAAGGTCAACAAAGAGGCAAGAGCGACAACCGAAGCACGGCTAGGGGGTTGGTGCGGTTATTACGCCGCAGGCTATGCGATTGCCTGCGTTTCCAGTGGGGTCGGACTTCATATCGTCGGGCTTCTCGTGGACGACGATGGCGGTGCCACCGTTGGCGGTGATGCTGTTGGGGGAGGCGGCGTCGAGGGAGAGATAGTCGACCTTGAAGGTGGCCTGGCCTGCGTGATCTTCCCCGATCATGACGTTCTGGGGCAGGTCGCCTGCGTGGTGGCCCATGGGGTTCAGGAAGCCATGCTGCTTGCTCTCGGGATTGAAGTGACCGCCTGCGGTTTTGAAGTCGGGGGCGTCGCAGAGAGGCTTGGCGTGGATGTGGACAGCATGCTCTCCGAAGGGGAGGTTTTTGAGGTCGAGCTTGATGACGAGTCTGCTCTTGTCCTGACGGAAGGTGGCGGTGCCTGCATCCTCGCCTGTGCTGGTCTTGATGGGAACGACGACTTCATTTTTCGGCTTTTTGGCAAAGGCTGGGATGGCGAGAAGACAAAGTGTGAGTGCGGTGAAGGTGTAGCGCATAGTCGATCTCCGAGGAAGGGGTCTTGTTGTGAGAATACAGAAGTATCGATCCGGGTTGCGTGACATACCGCATCTGTATGTAAAATCTGGGCATGATCTCAGTTCGGTTTCTATCCTTGTCGAAGTTCATAGGTCTTTTGTGCCTTTTTGGCGTCGTTTCAGCAACCGCTCCATCTGTAGCGCTAGCACAACAGGGAAGGCGTGGCGCACCACCCCCGGAGGCTGCGTCGGCCAAGTCTGCGGCGGATGCCAAGCCGGCTCCTGAGTCGAAGCCTGCGATGACGCCGGGAATGTCGATGGCGGAGCCTCCGCTGCCGGCCGATGCGCATGTCGAGCAGAGTATTCAGATGGATGGCAAGACGCTGCACTACACTGCGACCGTGGGAACGCTGGCAGTGCGCGACAGCAAAGGTGCGCTGAGCGGCGAGGTGGTTTATACCGCGTACACGATGGAAGGCAAGGACAGGCCGGTGACGTTTGCATTCAACGGCGGTCCGGGTGCCGCGTCGGTGTACCTGAATCTGGGTGCCCTTGGTCCAAAGAAAGTGGTATTCGGTGCTGAGGGAGATAGCCCTTCAGACCCGGCTGTGCTGAAAGACAATCCGGGGACCTGGCTGGACTTTACGGATATTGTTTTTATCGACCCGATCGGGACAGGATTTTCGAGGTCGCTGGTGTCGCCGGAGGAGTCGAAGAAACAATTCTATGGGCCGGATCAGGACATTGAGTATCTTTCGAGGTGCGTCTATGACTGGCTGGTGAAGAATGACCGGCTGTTGTCGCGCAAGTACATTGTCGGTGAGAGCTATGGGGGGTATCGGGGGCCGCGGTTGACGGCTTATCTGCAGTCGGAGATTGGCGTGGCGATGAATGGGCTGGTGATGGTGTCGCCTGCGCTGACTCCTCAGAGCGGGTCGCCGGATATCTCGCCGATTCCGTGGATGCTTACATTGCCATCGATCGTTGCGGCGAACTATGAGCGTCAAGGCAAGCTGACGAATGAAAATATGCAGGCCGTGATCGACTATACGCGCGGCGAATATGCCGAAGACCTGATGAAGGGCAATAGCGATCCGGCGGCGACTCCGCGGCTGGTGAAGAAGGTGACGGAGCTGACGGGACTGGACCCGACGTTTGTGAAGCAGTCGGGCGGACGGCTGGAGACACAGGCGTTTCTGCGCGAGGAGTTTCGTGAGACGGGCAAGCTGGGCAGCCGGTATGACCCGAATGTGACGGCGTACGATCCGTTTCCGTATAACCCGACGCAGGAGACGAATGATCCGATTCTGTTGAGCATTATTGCGCCGACAACGACTGCGATGGTGAACTTTGTGACGCAGACGGTGGGATGGAAGACCGATGCGCGGTATTACGCGTTGTCGGATGTGGTGGCGAGGGGGTGGGATCGAAGCTCGCGGAATGGCGCGTTTGCGGGTTCGGCTTCGGCGACCGATTTGCGCGTTGCAGTATCGACGGACCCGAAGCTGCGGGTGCTGATCGCGCATGGATGGGCGGACCTTTCATGCCCCTTCATGGGATCGGTGCTGACGGTGAGCCAGATGCCGATTATGGGCGATCCGACACGGGTGCAGGTGCATGAGTATCCGGGCGGGCATATGTACTATGCACGGCTGGGTAGCTCGCTGGCGCTGCGCAAGGATGTGATGGAGATGTTCTCGAAGCATTGAGCTTGGAGCCATGAATAAAGGACGCCGGGAGGAAGATCTCTTCCCGGCGTTCTTTTTGTGAGGCGCGAGTTGTTCAGGCGGAGACGATTGCAGGTAGATCGAGTTGATGGGAGTGGTGCTCGTCGGTGAAGGGCTCGAAGTGAGTGCGGCAGCGGGCTTCGTAGATGCGGTGGTAGCGGAGGTCGATGTCGGGTTTGAAACAGGCTACGCGCTGGCGGGCGATGCGGGCGCGCTTGAGGCGGCGGATGAGCTCTTCGGATTTGCCGGAGAACATCGGACCTACGATGACTTCGATCCGTCCGGGGGTGGGGCAACTGGTCATGGGGCCATGGTAATGGGGTTGGTGGTGGATATTTGGTGGTTATTTTTTTATCGTGGTGGAAGGGCGTTTTTGCTGGGGGTTTCGCGAAAGTGAGGGTGCAGAACGTGGTTTTTCGATGGTGAAAGTGTGGTGGAGTTGTGGTGAATCGTGGTGTTTAAGCGACGTGTTTTCGGCTGCTGAAAAATACGCCACTTTTTGAATATTTATTTTTGCGGCTGACAAGTTCAGGACTTGACCGCTGCCAGATGGTTGGTCCCGGAGTTAGAAGCAGCAGCAAAGACGAAATGCGGGGATCTCTCCACTGCGCGGCGGACGATGAGACTGTCCGCCGCTTCGGTCGAGATGACGGTGGTTGTTTTGGCTCAAAGGAATCTGCTCTAAAAATGAGTGTTGCGTTCGCTACCATTGCACGCCGGGGTAGAAGCTGGGAATGCGAAATGCGCGATATAGATTTGTGCCTGTGACGGTCATGCTCCAGACGGTCTGCGGGGTGGATGTCTGGGTGACTTCGTAGACGATGGAGCCGGATCCGACGCCGCAAAGATCGAACTCCACGTTTCCGTTGGCGAGCTGTTCGGCGTTTCCGCCGAAGCTGTTGTACTGGCTGGCCGGGAGGATATCGTGGAAGGTGAATGTGGCAGTTTTGGCTGTTTCGTCGATCTGCCAGACGGGGACTGTGCTGTAGAGACAGGGTGGCGCTCCCGAGGCTCCGCAGGTCACGCTGGCGGGAAAGATGCGGTCGTCGCCGTTGTCCATCATTCCGAGCGAGAAGATGCCTGAAGTGTTCTGACTGAAGAACGACGGGGCATGCTGGGCATATTGCCAGTCGGTGGGATCGGTTCCGCCGACGAGGGTAAGGTCTCCGCCTTCGCCGAGACGCCAGAGGATATCGCCTGTGCCCGCACCATCCGCGTAGTTGACCTTGACGACCCAGTTCTGATGCCGGATGGAGATGATGAGATTTCCATCGTCCCGGGAGTAGATCACAGCGTTGGTGTGGGTCCAATCCGGGAACTGGAACGGATGCCGGTTGGGATCAAGATGGTTGAACTCGTTCCACACCCAGACGGGATGCATGTTCTGGTCAAGATCGACGATGACATCGCCAAGCACGTTCTGGGCGGGAAGATTGGTGAGGGCCGGGGTTGTTGTGCTGGAAAGCGCCATGGCGGTGTTGGCCACGATGAGAATATGGCCATTGGGCAACACCTCGACGTCGTGATGAAAGTTTGCGAGGAAGACATTGCACTCGGTACAGGAAGCGGCGGCGAGCTCGGAGTTGAGATCGTTGAGGGTGACTGTCTTGACGGTGTCGCCACCCAGGGTGACTTCGCGGATTTCGGTGATGGCGGCTGGAGAGACCGATCCTTGAATGGGGAGTGCGGAAGAGGGTCCAATCACCAACAGAAGATGACCGTTGGGTAGCATCTTGACGCCGTCGATGAAGTTCAGCGTGGTATTTCCTGGGTCCCGATAGGTCCAGAGAGTATTGCCTGAGAGGTCGGTTACGATGACTCCGGTTGGGGCGCCGGCCAGGGGATTGATCAGCTCCAGGCCGGACTGCGGGGTCATTCCCGGAGTGGTCGCTGTCGTCAACTGAATCTGCATGTTTGCGGGGATGGCCTGGGTGGTAAATGTATGATCGGCGTCGCTGGCTGTGAGACCATTTGCAAACTGAACCGCGGCCTGCATGTGATAAGCCGTGCTGGCCAGCATTCCTGCGACGTAGATGCTGACTGTGCCGCCCGGGGTGCTGGTGCTTTGGGTCCAGGTCTGCAACCCGTAGCTTGTGGTGTTTCCGAAGTTGATGGTCACGCTGCCTGGGTAGGGCAACGTCATGGTGTAAAGCGCGACCTGCGGATTGTTCGTCGCCGTTACCTGTCCGGTAGGCAGAGAGGCGGAGATTCCTGTGACCGCGATGGTTTGGGGAGTGCCGTTGGGGACGTCGCCGAACCCCATACTCAAGGTTGTGGTCTGCGCGGCGGGGGAAGACTGCGTTGTTGGGTTGTAGGTCAACAGCATGTCGCAGGAGGCTCCGGCGGCGAGCTGGAGGCCACAGGAGGCGCTGCTGGTGGCTATCGAGTAACTCGGGTCTCCGGATAAGACCGGATTCAGGGTTAAGGGATTGCTTCCTGTGTTTGTGAGGATGGCAACGGTTCTGGTGAGTGCGTTATTCACCAGGTTCTGGCCGAAGTCGAAAGATGACGCGCTGAGCGAGGCGGTGGTGGTGGCGGGAGGTGCGGCCGAGACGGTCAATGCGGCAGAGGCGCTCTGGGTAATTGCGCCCGAGGTTCCGGCGAGAGAGATCGTTCCGCTTCCGGCTGCGGCCGTGGAAGTTGCTGAGATAAGAACCTGCTGCAACGTGCCGGGAGTGAGGGTGACAGTTGCGGGTGTAGCGGTGACGCCTGCGGGAAGAGGGCCAACCTGAACCGTTATGTTCCCTGTGAAGCCGTTGAGAGCGGTTGCACCCAGGGTGAGGGACTGGGCATTTCCTCCGGGAGTTACGGTGACGGTGGAGGGAGCAGCCTGAAGGGAGAAGTCGGGAGGAGGAGCAGGCGCGGCGACGGTTAATGCAGCCGAGGTGCTCTGCGTGATGTCTCCGGATGTTCCCGTAAGCGGGATATTCGCGGTTCCCATTGTGGCGTTGGAAGCTGCGGAGATGGTGACCTGCTGCAAGGTGCCGGGGGCGAGGGAGACGCTCATCGGCGTTGCTGTGATGCCAGGGGGGAGAGGGCCGATTTGAACGGTGATACTCCCTGTGAAGCCGTTCACTGGCGTCGCGCCCACGATCAGAGATCGGGCTTTGCCACCCGGGAATATGGTGATTGCGGAGGGAGCTGCCTGAAGAGAGAAGCTGGTTGGAGCGGAGGGGTCTGGTGTAGAGCCGGCGCATCCAAAGAGCGTAAGGGGAAGGAGTGTTGCAAAAACAAACAGGCTGCTTCTCATCGATGGTCCTGTCAAAAAAAAGGGGCGAGAACTGCTCGACATGGTGAGCGGCCACTCGTCATGGCAGCTTGAGATTGTGCGCTTGCCGGTTGATCGCTTTCTTTCGAGCGTTATAGATGCAAGGTCGCGAGTCTCGAAGGTACATCCAATTTATGGTTGATAGCTCCGTGTCTTCTTTGGGAGTGGAAGCAGAGACGTCGAATGAGCCTGATTCATTTGCGCGCTTTTGACCACAGCAAGATTACTGGAGGATCAATCGATGTGACCCGAATCATTTGTATAAGTTGCTGATCTGGTTAACCATGCGAATCGTCATTTTGGCAGACGGTGTCTTCAGGGACCTCGTGCTCGCTGGCGGGATGGGGTTGGATGGGCGGGCAGTGTGGCGAGGCTGGAGGTGGATTGAAGCACTTCCGCACAGACGCAGAGACACCCCTTCAACCTTGTGTTTGAGGCGAGAGGGTAGAGCTATTCTTTGGCATCGTCGCTATGCAGTGCAGCGATGTGACGTTTGAAGATCGCGTCGGTGCGGGTTGCGAATGATTTGAGGTCAGAGGCGTTTCCGCTGGTGGCTTCATTGGCCAGGAACTGTTCTTCGCTCTTGTGGCTGGAGATCATGGCGTTGAGGTATGCGTTGTCGAAGTCGCGGCCGGAGGCGCTTTTGATGCGATCGAGCCTCTGTTGAAGCTCTGGAGTGAGCTTTGAGGCGAGAGGGATATTTTTTGCGGCGGCGAGGGCGGTGAGTTCGCGGTTGATGAGTTCGTGGTCGCGGACTTCTTTCCATGCGAGATCTTTGATGTCCTCTCCGTCTGCCATCTGAACGGCTAATTTGCCCGCTTCGAGTTCGTACAGATTAGCTTGCGAGATTCTGGCGAGGGCGGTTGTTTCGTTTTCTTGTGCGTTCTGTTGCGCCGTGCAGACACTGCTGGCGGTGATGGTTGCCGCGGCGAGGAAGAGCGCGAGGATCGAGGGCTTCATCTTGTTTACAGCTTTTCTACGATGACGGCGGTGCCGTAGGCGAGGACTTCGGAGACGCCGCGGATGACTTCGTTGGTGTCGTAGCGGACGGCGATGACGGCGTTGGCTCCAAGCTGGGCGGCGTGGTAGGTCATCATGGCGTAGGAGTCCTGGCGGGTCTTTTCGCAGAGCTCGGTGAAGAGGGTGATGTCGCCACCGACGAGGGTTTGCAGGCCTGCGCCGATGGTGGCGAAGAGATTGCGAGAGCGGACGACGATGCCGCGGACGACGCCGATGTTGCGGACGATGCGATGGCCGGGGATCTCGAAGGCAGAGGTGACGAGCGCGGGGTCGAGTGAGTGGGCTGGTGCTGGGTAGGTCGCCATTGGGTTCTGCTCCTGTGCGTTGCTAAAGATAGTACGTCAGGAGGAGTGTATGGGTTCCGTGCGGAGGGCCGCGATGAGATTGTTGACGGCTCCGGAGTCGATGGCTTCGGCGGCTAAGGCGATGCCGGTGATGAGATCCGGGGCGAGATCGGCGGTGACGAGGACGGCGGCGGCGTTGAGGAGGACGATGTCGCGGCGGGGGCTTTTTTCACCGGAGAAGATGGCGGTGAGGATCTGGGCGTTGGCGCGGGCGTCGCCGCCTTGCAGAGTTTCGATGGGGGCGCGGGTGAGGCCGACATCTTCAGGAGTGATGGTGCCGAGGGTGACTGTTCCGGAGAGGCCAGGGCCGCTGCGGACTTCGGCGAAGTGGCTGGGTCCGGAGATGGAGAATTCGTCTAAACCAAGGGTGCCGCCGATGGTGCCGCCGATGGTGCTGGCGGCGTTCCCTGTGCTTGAATTTTGTTTTGGGGTTCCGGTTTCGCCGTGGACTACGAAGGCGTGGCGGGTGTTGAGGAGGACCATCGCTTCGGCTGCGAGAGGGACGAGGTGAGGAGCGTAGACGCCCATGACCTGGGCTGAGGCTCCGGCGGGATTGGAGAGCGGGCCGACGAGATGGAAGATGGTGCGGATGCCGAGGGCTCTGCGGACGGGCATAACGGCTTTCATCGCAGGATGGAGCGCAGGGGCGTGAAAGAAGGCGAAGCGATGGGTGCGGAGGGCGGCTGCACCTTCGGAGGGTGAGAGGCTGACGGGGATGTTGAGGGCTTCGAGAACGTCGGCGGACCCGCAGGAAGAGGTGACGGCGCGGTTGCCGTGTTTGGCGACCATGATTTTTGCGCTGGCGGCTGCTCCGGCGGCGGCTGC
>JBDTEQ010000124.1:0-97925 GCA_039922475.1 Edaphobacter sp. | reverse complement strand
AGAAGCAAATGTGCGGGCGGTCGATTCTGGGGCGACGACAGTTGATTCATCAGAACAGACGGAGGACATTGTCGATAATGTTTCATTCGATACTCCTCCTCCTTCCGCTCAGTCGACCGTTAGTGCATCAGGCGAAGCGGTTGAGGTTCCCGTCGGTGTGACAGGTGAAGCTCGGCCGCCGCTCTCGAATAGCAGCATGGACTTACCTAAGGGTGAGATAGCGAACGCGGAGCTAAACAAAGACAGTGCTCTGCTAAAAAAAGTTACAACGACACAAGAGAGTGTGGCGAGTTCGAAGAGTGTTAAGAAGCCTGCCGAGACAGTTTCTAAGTCACCTTTGACTGAGGCTAAATCTGTAATGGGAGGTTCGATGGCTGGAGTGATTTCTGCCTCGGCGCAAATGGCTACGGCGGTTGTTACACCTGCCGCGGTTGTCACACCTGATGGTGTTAGCAGGGCCTCGGCGATCATTAAAGGTGCTCCAGGAACGACGAATAAGCCGCCGACCGGAGTTGCTCCCGTAACGGCGGATAGCGTAATCCATAGAGAGGCGATCATTGAAGCCAAGGCAGACGCTACGAGCACGGAAGCGGCGGCTTCTCCGCAACCGGTTGTGTCGTCGAAGCCTGGTGCGGATCCAGAAAAGATAACGGTAGCCGCAATTTCAGAAGGAAAAGACAGCGATAGTAGGGTGCAGAGCAGCTCTACATCTACGGTGTCTATGGTTCATACCGTATCGGCAGGCGTTGCGCCTGCGGTAGTTGTTCCGGGCAGTGTTCCACGAGAGTCGATTGCTGCAACGCTGCCTCTCGGCGATGCGAGTGCCCATGGAACAGGCTTGATGGCGGGATCGAAAGAGGAAGGATTGGGAGGAACTGCATCGGTGGATGGAATGCCTCGGATGCTGACGGCTACACCGACGATGCTCGAGGTAGGCATTCAAAACGGAACGCACGGATGGCTGAAGGTCCGCGCAGAGATGGCAGACGGCGGCGCGGTGAACGCTTCCGTCTCAGCAGCATCGTCTTCCGGGCAGGAGATGCTGCATCGAGAGCTGCCCGCGCTGACGGCTTATCTGCAGGATGAAAAGGTTGCGGTGAACACAGTTGTTGTTCATACTTCGCCGACTGTAGGAGCAGATGCTCGTACATCCGCCGGAATGGGGGGAGCAGGTGGGCAGACATCCCAGCGAAACGACGGAGCAGGAGACCAACACCAGAAGATGATAAGGACGCCGCATGGTGTGGATGAGGGGATGATGCAACGTAGACTGCGCGGAGTTGAGGAAGATGGGTCACTGCCGCTTGCCGCGTATGTGGTTGGAGGAGTCTGGTTGAGCGTGCGGGCGTGAAAGAAGCATTTGAATGAAATCTGAACCGAGGAGAACGAAGGATGGATCTGTCACAACTTAATTCGATTGCAACATCAGAAGTTTCGGGAACATCGGCGGCGAATACTGTGGCCAATGCGCTGTCTTCACGGCGCGCAGTCCAGGCTACGCCAAAGGACTCAACAATACCGACGAATAGCCCGAGCAGCAGTGCGAGCGATTCGTCGAACATTACATCGGATGATTTTCTTACGCTGCTGGTCAGCGAACTGAAGAATCAGGACCCGACGCAACCGACCGATCCGAATCAGTACATCACCCAGTTGGCACAGGTGAACAGCCTGCAGCAGTTGATCTCAATCAATAAGGGCATCGGAGCCCTTGACAGCGTGGCTTCGGGCACCGGTACGCCGCATAGCAGCGCTGGATCGAATACGAATGTAAATGCGGTTGCCGCTGCGGTGGATTCAAACACCGGGGTGGATGCGCCTTCGGCTTCGGGTCAGAATGCCATTTGGGGTGGATCGGCGAGCTAGATACAGCCAGGCGATTCGCTATGAAACGCACAACAACCAATAGAACTGCAACCAGGAAGAACGAGGAGAAGCACGATGGGAAATTTTTCGATAGCGTTGTCTGGATTGCACGCCGATTCAGTCGCTCTGAACACGATTGGCAACAATCTGGCAAACCTTAACACGACGGCCTACAAGGGGCAGACGACCTCCTTCGAGGACCTGTTCTATCAGCAGATCGGTCAGTCGGGATCAGGCGATGCCATTCAGGTAGGGGCCGGAACGAAAGTCTCCGGAACGAGCACGGATTTCACGGAAGGTACGATCCTGCCGGATTCGAATGCGAACTCAGCGGATATGGCCCTTGCGGGCAACGGCTTCTTCGTAGTGCAGCAGGGCGGCGTGCAGTCGCTCACTCGCGCGGGTAACTTTCAACTGAATTCGAACGGTGCCCTGATTACGCAGGAAGGACAGCAGGTGATGGGTTATGCGGCGGTGAACGGGGTGGTGAATCAGAATTCGAGCCTGACGCCGATCACGATACCGGTCGGTCTGAACGAGGGGGCCCAGGCGACGCAGAACTTTTCGCTGACGACGAACCTGAACTCAGGAGCAACTGTGGGTACGTCCTTTTCGAGCCCGGTTGCGATGTTCGATTCCCTCGGCCAGAGCCACCAGGCAACAGTAAGTTATACCAAGACGGCGACGAATACCTGGAGTTATTCGGTGGCGCTGCCGGCAGGCGATGCGACAGGTGTGCCTTCGAACAACACCGGAACACTGACGTTCGACTCGTCTGGAAACCTGGTGAGTCCTGTTGGTAGCGTGAATAACATTACGTTCCCCACGTTGGCGGATGGAGCGAGCGACCTTAATTTCAACTGGAACCTGAACAACGTGAGTGGCAAACCGACGATCTCTCAGCTGGCCTCGGCCTCCAGCAACACGAACAGTGTGCAGGATGGGTTTACGAGTGGGGTCTTCCAGAGCTTCACCGCGGATTCCAGCGGGGTGCTCACAGCACAGTTCAGTAACGGCCGGACTTCAGTGATCGGGCAGATTGCAGTTGCGACTGTGGCAAATACGGCTGGGCTGACGGCGTCTGGGAATAACAATTTTTCGACAACCGCTGCATCGGGGCTGGCGACCGTTGGCGTTGCAGGAGCCGGCGGGCGAGGTCAACTGGACGATGCGGCGCTGGAGCAGTCGAACGTCAATATTTCAACAGAATTTTCTAATCTGATTGTGACGCAGCGGGCGTTCGAAGCGAACTCGAAGACGGTGACGACGTTCGATACGATCTCGCAGGATGTATTGGCAATGGTTCGCTAGCACAGTTTGAGACGGCGGCGCGGTTTAGCGGGTGCGAGGTCGGAAGACGATCTCCCCGGCTGACCGCGTGGCTGGAGTTTTTAGAGCGTGGTTGGCCATACGGTGTGGCGGACGTAGTCTCCAGAATCTGTTCTGAAGATTCGCTAATGTTTGGGGCCTCCTTCTTGGCCAGCGGGTTGCAGTATCACTAGCCATCATGGCTACTTCTCCTACAGTTCTGGCCGGTGCTTCCACTTCGCCTCCTCCTTCTGCTCCTCCTTCGCCTGCTCCGGAACCGGCGGTGGCAGCAAAGGTTCCGATGTTTCCTTTACTCCTTGCAGTGGTGGCGGGTGTTGTGATTGCGACCCTTGGGGTTGGAGGCGTGGTCTACTACCTGGCGCACACGGGAAGGTTGCCGATGCAGGGGACGGCCGTGTCAAAGACAGCAAGTGTCATTCCGGTTACGACTCATGTGCTGGTGCTGGAACCTATGCTTGTGAACCTGGCTGATGCGGGTGGAAGTTCCTATCTGCGAGTGACGATGACTCTGCGGGTGGTAGATAGCGTCGAGAAGAAGGGAGCGAAGACGAAGTCTGAAAACGGGAAAGACGAAAAGGGTTCGGATGACGCAGTAGCCGCGATACGGGACACAGCGCTAACTGTGTTGGGACGGCAGACCGCAGACGACCTGTTGGCCGCTGATGGGAAAGAACATTTGAAGGCGGCGTTGAAGACTGCGTTGACTCAACGTAATGCCGATTTGAAGGTGACGGATATCTTCTTTACCGATTTTCTGGTGCAGCGCTAGATACATAATGGGTGAAGACTAAGCGAGGGATGGAGCGAGTGATGACGGGAACAGAGTTGGCGACGCGTGGTATGGAGACGGTGAGGACTACGGCTTCGGAGTTGATTCCGGCGGCTCCGAAGGTGCCGTGGATGATGCGGATCGAAGAACACCCTCGCTGGGAGACTTTGTCTCATCTGCGCGTGACAATGCGGGCAGGTGTTGCGCTGAGCGGGTTCAAAGTGAGGGATCTGTTGGCGATGAAGGAGGGGCAGGTATTGGAGAGCCTCTCCCCGACAACCGAAGATGTGCCGGTAAAGATCGGGCGGATGCAACTGGGCTGGAGCGAGTTTGAAGTGTTGGAACAACAGATGTCTCTTCGGCTGACGCGGCTTGAATAGTGAGTCTCGGCTGCGGATCAGGTTGAAGGGTTCGGATCAGGTTTATGGATTGGAGCGGCGAATGCAGGTTTTGCAAGGCGCAGGACAAGGTCGATTGAGCACGCTGGAACCTTCTGCGTTCACTGGAACGCAAGGACTTGCGGGTTGGGTGCTGAGTTTGATTCGAGAGTGGCGTAGCGGACGTGAGATGCAGCCGAAGAAGTTGCGGCTTGTGGAGTCTCTGCCGCTCGGGGGGAAGAGACACCTGATGCTGGTGAGCTGCGGCGAAGACATCTTTCTTGTTGGCGGCGGTTCGGAGAGCGTCGAGGCGATCGTGCAGTTGAATGCCAGGGCTTCGTTGAATGCAGTGTCGAAGAGTCTGGATGACACATGCGAGTAGTGTGCGGATTGCGATTGCTGGTGTGGACTGTAGCTGGATTGATGCCCTTGCCTGTGATCCATGCCCAGATTCAAAGACCGAGAACGGTGGCGATGGCCTCGGAGCCGGTGTGGGTACGACAGCCGGTGAGAAACACTGTTCATAATCGCGCTTCTTTAGTTGCTGGAAAAGGAAACGTAAAGACGCATAGCACATCTGCGGGTATAAGACCTGCGGCGAATTCGAGTGGGAAGAAGGCGAACGAATCAATTGCGTCGGAGCTGGCGGGGAGCAAAAGCGTACCGTGGTCGATCGTCGTTGGATTGACACTGCTGACGTTGTTGCCGGCGCTATTGCTGGCAATGACTCCGATGGTGCGGCTGCTGGTGGTTTTTCATTTCTTGCGGCAGGCACTGGGGACGCAGACTGCGCCATCGAACCAGGTGCTAATGGGCCTTGCGTTGATGATGACGTGGTTCCTGATCCAGCCTGTGCTGCTGGAGGTAGAGCAGACTGCAGTTGCTCCCTATAGCGCAGGAACGATTACGGGTGAGCAAGCGTTGAACCTTGGCGTGGTACCGGTGAAGCGGTACATGCTGCGGTATGCGCGGGAGAAGGACTTGGCTGTGTTCGCTTCAGCGGGAATGGCTGTGCGTCCTGAGCGGAGGGAGGACTTGCCCATTCAGGTGGTTGTTCCGGCGTACATACTGAGCGAGTTGAAAGCGGGCTTTCAAATCGGGGCGGTGTTGTTTCTTCCTTTCCTGCTTGTGGATCTGGTTGTGGCCAGTGTGACGACTTCGATTGGGATGATGCAACTGCCTCCTGTGGTTATCTCTACGCCGTTGAAGATCCTTTTATTTGTGATGGTCGATGGCTGGCACTTGCTGGCGGACCAGTTAATCAAGAGTTTTTAGCGTTTCAGAATTTGAGCGGGGAGATAGGTATGGGTCCGGACCAGACGGTGGAGATTATGCGGAAGGTGTTGATTGAGGCTATGTTGTTGAGCGCTCCGCTGCTGGTGGCCGCGTGCGTGGTGAGCCTGGTAGTGAGCCTGCTGCAGACGCTGACCAGCGTACAGGAGCAGACGCTAACAGCTGTGCCACGGCTGGTGGTTGTGTTTGTCGTCACTGTGGCAGTACTGCCCTGGATGGTGCATCGGCTGGTGAGCTTCACGGTGCATCTGTTTACAGGCTTTCATAAGTACCTGGGATAGAGTCATGAATCACGAACTGAGCGGATTGATTGAGGACTGGCCGCAGTACCTGACGGCAGCGGTGCTGGTGATGATGCGGCTGAGCGGACTGATGGTGTTCGCTCCTGTGTTCTCTTCGTCTGCGATTGCTCCAAGGATCAAGGTTGGATTCGTCTTTGCGATGACGTTGTTGCTGGCTCCGGCAGTAGCCACAGTCCCCGGGGCGCGAGCGGTATTGGATACCCGGGCAGTGTTGGGAGAACTTAGCGTCGGGTGCGTGTTTGGACTCTCGCTGATGCTGCTGAACGAGGCGTTGATCTTTGCGGGGACGCTGCTGGGATTGCAGTTCAGTTTTTCGCTGGTCAATCTGCTTGACCCAAACTCGATGATCGAGACAGCGGTGCTTGGACAGATGTTGAGCTGGCTTGGCGTGCTGGTGATCATCGGCACGGGATTAGATCGAACCCTGTTAGCGGGTGTAGTGCGTAGTTTCTCCGCGGTACCGGTGGGCCAGGCAGTGATGCAGGCGAAGACCGGAGCTGCTCTGGCTATGATGGCGAGCGGAATTTTTCTAGCCGGGCTGCAACTTGCTGCTCCTGTGATGGCGGCGGCACTTGCTGTGGAGGTGACGATTGCTCTGGTGTCGCGGCTGTCTCCGCAACTGCCGGCGATGGTGGTGAGCATACCGCTGAAGACGATGGTTTCTTACGTGGTTCTGATTGCAAGTCTTGCAGTGTGGCCGGGGTGGATCGAACGTCACTTTACGGCTTTGCTCGACGCTGCGGCAAAGATGCTGGTGCGGGCATGAACGACGTGGTGAAGAAGGCTAACTGCTCCGTGGGTAGTGGGCGAGACGCTCGAGGTGAGTGCAGTGGCTGAGAAAGGCACAGAGCAGGCTACTCCGTTACGAAAGAAGAAAGCTCGCGATCGTGGCGACAGTGTGCATAGTCGCGAGCTTCTGTCGGCGATGGCAATGCTGGGCGGCGTGGTGACGCTGGGAGCCTTGTCGAGCGTGTTTGTTTCCAGTTGGGGGAGAGTGTATGCCGAGAGTGTTAGCTCGGCAATGGTGGGTCTGAACGGCATAGGTCGGGAGAGTGGAGACCAGCTTTTGTTGGTCGCAATACGGCAGATACTTTTGCCCGCACTCTTGCCGGTGGGGCTAGTCTTGGCGGCGACATTTACCGGGGCGCTGGTATCGGGAGTAGCGCAGAGTGGCGGGGTACAGCTTCATCCTGCGGCACTGGAGTTGAAGTTTGAGAAGTTGAATCCGGTGACGAACTTGGGAAACCTGTTCAGTTTGCGATCGGCCACGCGTGTTGCAAAGTCATTGGTACCTGCGGCTGTGATGGTAATCCTGGGGTGGAGTGCGCTGAAGGCGTTGATGGTTCCGATGCCGGTGATGAGCTTAATGCGATTGCCGGCGACGTTTTCAACTGCGTATGGGCTTGTGCTCGATGCAGCGTGGGTTACGCTGGCGTGGTCCGGCCTGGACTATGCGATTGAGTGGAGGAGCTGGAACGAGCGGCTGAAGATGAGTAAGCAGGAGATGCGCGACGAGATGCGGGATGCAATGGGAAATCCGCAGATCAAGGCAAAAGTTCGGCAGATCCAGCGGGCAATGCGCAAGCGCAAGGTGAAGGCCGACATGTCGCGGGCAAGCGTGGTGATTACGAATCCTACGCACTATGCAGTGGCGCTCGAGTTCAGCTTCGAGACGATGTCGGCGCCTACGGTGTTGGCGAAAGGACGCAATCTTCTGGCAGCGGAGATACGGGAAGAGGCGCGGTGGGCGGGGATTCCGATTATTGAGAATCCGCCGTTGGCGCGGAGTTTGTACAAGATGGTTGAACCGGGACAGTCAATTCCGTTTGAGCTTTATGCGACGGTTGCCGGAATTCTTGCCTATTTGTATCGGCAGAAGGTGGAGGAGCGCGTGCGGCGAGATCGCCAAGCGAAAGAGAGAGAGGAGCGGTCACAACAAGCGGCTGGCCGTGTCGATTGGAGAAGTAATACCAGAAGGATGGAGATCGCTGGGATGCGTGGCTTTGGGGGTGGGATGTGAGTGAGATTGCGATGAAGAGAAACGATGGTTTTCAGATGGCCAAGCTGCAGACGCTGTTGTTGCCGGTAGCTGCAATCAGCATGGTGTTCGTAATGATTATTCCGGTGCCTAGCGTGGTGCTGGACATTTTGCTGGCCGCTTCAATCACCGCTTCAGTGATTGTGTTTCTGACTGCGGTGCAGGTGCGTCGTGCAGTGGACTTTTCGGTGTTCCCGACACTGCTGCTCCTGCTGACGCTGTTTCGTCTGTCGCTGAACCTGGCTTCGAGCCGAAGGATTCTGCTGCATGGGCAGGAAGGAACACATGCTGCGGGATCGGTGATTGAGGCGTTTGGTCAGTTTGTCGTCGGCGGGAACTATGTGGTCGGGTTGGTGCTTTTTCTGGCGCTGATTGCGATTCAGTTTCTGGTAGTGAGTCACGGCGCGGTGAGAACTGCGGAAGTGACAGCGAGATTTACGCTCGATGCGCTGCCCGGTAAACAGATGGCTATTGACGCGGACATGAACGCGGGGTTGATCGATGAGCAGGGTGCAAGGAAACGGCGGCAGGCGATTGCTCGGGAGGCAGAGTTCTATGGTGCGATGGATGGCGCGGCGAAGTTCAATCAAAGGGACTCGCTGGCTACGATTTTAATTACAGCAATCAATATTGTGGCGGGGTTGCTGATTGGCGTGTTGCAGCACGGAACCGATCTGGCCACGGCGGTGAAGACCTACACGATTTTGACTGTGGGCGATGGTCTCGTGACGATGATTCCCAGTCTACTGGTATCGATTGCCGGTGGCATGGTGTTGACGAGGGCTTCCTCTGCGGGTTCGCTGGACGATGAGCTTGGAGCGCAGCTTCTAAAGGGGCGCAATACATTATGGATTGCGTGCGGCGTGCTGCTTGGACTGGCTTTGATTCCAGGTTTGCCGAAACTGTCTTTCGTTCTGTTGGCGGCTGGCGTCGGTTTGATTGCGCGCAGGTTGCCTGCGGCAAAGGATGCTTCATTAATCCTGGCGGAGGAGGCTGCAGAAGCGGCCCCTAAGGGCGACAAGGCGAAGGCAGGTGATGCGAAGGGCGAAAATCTGGCTTCGCTGTTGAAGATGGATGAACTGACGCTGGAGATTGGATTTCAGTTGATCCCTCTGGTGGATGAGAAACAAGGTGGCCAGATGCTTAACCGGGTCCGCGCACTGCGACGGCATCTGGCGACAGAGTTGGGATTCATCGTCCCGCCGGTTCACATTACGGACAATCTGCGGCTGAAGCCTCGGGAGTACGTGGTGAGTCTGCGGGGAGTCGAGATTGCGCGCTGGCAGACGGAACAGAGTTGCCTGCTGGCCGTGAATGCGGATCCAAAGGCTAGGGTGCTCCCGGGCGTGGAGACGAAGGAGCCGGCGTTTGGTGTGCAGGCACGGTGGATTCAACCTGGGCTGGAGGAGCAGGCGCTGGCAGCGGGTTACTCGGTGGTCGATCAGACGACGGTGATTGGAACTCATCTTGGCGAGCTGATCCGCAGACATGCCCATGAGCTGCTCGGGCGACAAGAGGTGAAGCGTCTGCTGGACAGCATGAATGAGTCACACCCGAAGCTGGTAGAAGAACTGGTGCCGAAGCTGATGACACTCGGCGAGGTGCAGCGTGTGCTGCAGCAACTGCTGCGAGAACAGGTTTCGATCCGCGATCTTGGCGCAATCCTCGAGATCCTGGTTGAAGCGGCGCAGCAGTCGAAGAACGTAGTGCATCTGGTGGAGAGCGTGCGACAGGCGTTGGGCCGAGGACTGGTGTATCCGCTCCTGGATGGTGAAGGCGGCTTGAAGGTACTGGTGTTGGAGCAGGGGCTTGAGAGCGAGCTGTTGCATACGTTCGATCCGCAAGGTGCGGGACTGCTGCTGGGAGACGGGGCACGACCGGACGGGATGTCGTCGGACTTTTTGAAGCGGCTGGTGGAATCTGTGAAACGCCTAACCGGAGGAGCCTCCACCTCGGCACTTCCCGTGCTTCTATGTCCGAGTCCGGCCCGATATCACGTGCGGCGTTGGTTGGAGCCGTTTCTGCCAAAGGTAACGGTGCTGGCGCCGGGAGAGATTCCTCCGGAGATTCGAGTACGAAGTGTAGGAACGGTTGGTTAAGCGCATGAAGACGAGAGTGCAGAAGAAGAGGGAGAGAGCGATGAGCAGCACAGGTAGTTCAGTTCCAGTACAGATTTTGCAGGGGTCATCAAGGGGTTCAAGGGGTAAGCGAGGGCAAGCATCGGCCGGAGATGCAGAGTTGGCCAAAATTGCGGTCTTTGCTCCGTTCACGGTGAATACCCTGGTCGCGCCGGAGAGCAATGGAAGCAGCGCCGCGGATCGCGATCTGCTGCTGATGGAACACCTGCCGACGGTGCGTTATCTGGCACGGAGAATTCATGAGCGGTTGCCGCAGCATGTTGAATTGGATGATCTCGTTTCGGCAGGAGTCGTTGGCTTGATCGATGCCTTCTCAAAGTTCGATCACACGAAGAAGGTGCAGTTCAAAAGCTATGCGCAGTTCAGAATTCGTGGGGCGATTCTCGATTCGCTGCGCACCTTGGACTGGAGTCCGCGAGAGCTGCGGCGTAAGGGCAGGGCTGTAGAGGAGGCGATCCGTTCGGTGACGCAGCGGGTTGGACGAGCACCTTCGGAGCAGGAGATTGCCAAAGAGATGGAGCTGAGCCTGTCTGAGTATCAGCTATTGCTTGGCGATTTGAAGGGGCTGGAGATCGGAAGCCTGAATATGGAGCGGTCTGAGGATTCAGGAGATGAGGAGCTTGCATATATTCCGGGCTCTCCCGAAGATGACCCGTTGTTTCGCTGTTTGAAGGGCGAGATGAAACAGCGGCTCGCCGACGCCATTGATGAACTGCCGGAGAAGGAGCGGATGGTGTTGACGCTCTACTACTACGAAGAGCTGACTATGAAGGAGATCGGGTTGACGTTGGGGGTGGTAGAGTCGCGGGTTTCGCAGATTCATTCTTCTGCGGTGTTACGTCTAAGGACAGCGCTTGCCGGTCTGCGCAAAGACGAATCAGCAGACGGGGCCAGGTCGCGGAACTCGGAGCGGTAGGTTGCGGCGCGTTTGAATTGTTTGAGAGATCTCTAACCAAAGAAGGGAAGGCATGGGAAAGCAGCTTGGGCAGGGCGATATCGATGCATTGTTCGCCGCGGCGGGGGCGGATGCTTCTGCATCGTCGACAGGGCAGTCGGACGAGATGCCTCTGGAGCGATACGACTTCAGCCGCGCGGGCCAGATCAGTAACGACCAGATGCGAGCGATCAGTTCGGTTAACGATCTGTTCGCAAGAAATTTAATGCATACATTGAGTGCGTGGCTCCGGACGCCTTTCAAGATGAAGTTGGTCGCAGGCGAGCAGTTGCCGTTCAGCGAGTTTCTTGAGCGTCTCTCTTCGATGAGCTATATCTGTTCGATTCGATTGGAGCCGTTGGGCGCGGTTGGACTGCTTGAGCTGGAGCTGGCGTTGGCGTCGCCGATCGTTGATGTTCTGCTGGGTGGAGTTGGGAAAGCATGGCCTGCGCGGGAGTTGACCGATATTGAAGAGTCGATTCTGACATCGGTAGTTCAGATGGCGGTGCAGGAGCTGAATCATGCGTGGCAGTCGGTGGGGCTGGAGTTTGTCTTTGAGAAGAGGGAGGCGGAACCTGCAGTGGCGAGAATGCTGACAGCAGGGGAGAAGACGTTGTGCGTGAGCTTTGAAGCGCGCATGCCGGAGGCACAGGGCACGATGAATATGTGTCTGCCGGCGGTTGTGCTGAATGCGATTCTGCGCAGATTGATCTCCGAGGGAGATCGTCCGAAAAGACGTTCGAAGGAGGCGCGGGCGAGGATGCGGGAGCTGATCGGAGAGGCGAAGGTTGGGGCGGTGCTGCAGTTTCCCGGTATGCGTCTGCGTGCCAGCGAATTGGCGGCGATCGAGCCTGGGACAATCCTGCGCCTTCCTCTGCCGAAACATTCTGCTTCGGAGCTTCGTGTTGGAGGGCTGCAGTTCGGGCGCGCTCATCCGGTGCGAACAGGTGAGCATCGTGGGGCACAGCTTGAAGTGATCGATGATGTCGTCGATCTGAATGATGTTCCGCATGGCCAGAGTGTTGACGAAACGATGCATGTGAATTGAGAGAGGAAGTCGGAATGGATAAGGTGACGGATTCGGGTGAGATTGACGGAGTCGATCCGGGCGTGGGTTTGCTCTGCGACATCGAACTGGATGCTACGTTGCAGTTCGGCTCGCGCGAGATGTCTTTACGCGAGGCGCTGGAGCTGGGG
This sequence comes from Edaphobacter sp., assembly GCA_039922475.1. Taxonomy (GTDB): domain Bacteria; phylum Acidobacteriota; class Terriglobia; order Terriglobales; family Acidobacteriaceae; genus Edaphobacter. The sequence goes on along the minus strand of JBDTEQ010000124.1, from coordinate 85,682 downwards.
CCAGGTGACGTGGTGGAACTGGACAGGCATGTCTCCGAACCAGTGGACCTAGTGGTTGGAGACAGGATTGTGGCGCGAGGGGAGGTTGTTGTGGTCAACGGAAATTTTGCCCTGCGCATTACCGAGGTGGCGACGCCGCGGTTGAGACTGGAGAGTATACGATGCCTTTTCTAACGAGGAAGAACAATACCTCGAACACAACTTTGCTGATGCAGAGCGCGATGGGAACGGTCGATGGACCGGCCTGGGGAGACGATGTCTATAGGCCATCGAACGGCAGTGTGGGGGTGGGCAGCCTTGGGCCGTTTGCATCCATCGATCCAACGCCTCAGCGGGGACTATGCGGTAACCCGGAGTGCGCAAGTGGATGGACGAGGCCATGGCGAAGTCGGCGGCGGCCTATCTTTGAACGGCAATGGGGTTGCGGTGGACGCTGCGTATTGGCCATGGTGCGAGCGGCGGTGCGTCGTGAGCTTGGCGATGGAGAGACGGTATCGATACTTCCGCATCGCCACAGGGTTCCGTTAGGTCTGCTGATGCTGGGGCAGGGCTGGATTACGCATCCTCAACTTCAGAAGGCACTGACGGCGCAGCGAGAGAGTGGGACGGGACGGATCGGCGACTGGCTTATCAGTGAGTGCGGATTGGATGCCGAGCAGATCACTCGCGGGTTGAGTATGCAGTGGGGATGTCCTGTGCTGACGACAGAGAAGTTTTCTCCTGAAGCGATGGCTCTGGCTATACCGAAGATATTCATCGAGAACTTTAGTATGCTGCCATTGCGGATTGCGGGGTCGCGAATTCTGTATCTTGGCTTTGCGGACAGACTGGACGCCTCTGCTGCATTCGCGACAGAACGGATGACAGAATTGAAGGTCGAGAGCGGAGTTGTCGAGGGTGCGCAGTTTGAGGCAGCGCGAACCAGATTGCTCGCCTGCGATGGAGTGGAAGCAAGAATTGAAGCGGTCGAAGACAAGGACGCAATGGCAGCACGGATCACAGCGGTTCTGGAGCAGAAGCAGCCGATAGCGTCCCGGCTGGTTAGATTGCACCAATACTACTGGCTGCGAATATGGCTGGAGAGCGGTGCGATGGGGAGGATAGGCAGTCTGCCTGCTACGAATGAGGATGTAATGGACTATATATTTACTTGTTGAAGCGTAGAGTTGCAGTGGTATCGGAAAGACAAAGGAACGAGGGCCAGACGGCTCTCGCTTCTTCGTGTAATGCTGCAGCTTATTGCGGTATGTAGCTGGAAGCTGAAGATGTTTCCGTAGTGGGTGCCGACGGATTGGGCTTGGCTGCGCTGGAGTCTTGAGCCGGGCCGAGGCCGAGTTTGATGATGGCGCGTGAGTCTGGAATGAGCTTGGTCTGCCAGCCATTATCACCCTGGAATTTTTGCATAGCTGTTTCCGTGGCGGCGTCCCAGTGGCCGGAAGGTTCACCGGTGAGATAGCCGGACTTGATCAGAGAGGTTTGGATCTGGGTGGCCCGGGTGTCGTCTATTGCGCGTTGGCCAGCGGGTTTTGCGGCTTTGGCATGCCTATGAAAAAGTTTGGGGGAGGTGGGACCGCGACGGGAATGAATAGAGGCCGAGCATGGTATCGCTACGGACAGGAGCAGGGCCGGACTTAGGAGCGTTTTACCGAATCGCATAGGCGACAGTACCTTGGATCGAGCAGATACCGAGACTTTCAAGGTTCAGGTATCGCTGATGTGGTTAGAGTATCTCGATGGTAACAATGTGGCAACCTAAGGTTGACCGCTCCGCTACATCTTTTGTGTGCCATGTTAGCGGGCGTTTCGGAGATTCACGTGCAAAGAGAGGCGCTAAAGTGAAGTCACACCTCTCTTTACAGTGAGGAAATGCTCTACGGAAGCGTGCCACCTATGTAGACCACGTTTTTCTGACCGGGAGACTGAATTACAAAGACGACATCGTCTTTGGATTTGAGGGTGGCGACGATGGCGCGATAACTGGCCTCGTCGGTGACTGGTTTGCGGTTGATTGCGGTGATGATTGCGGCCTTGCCGAGACCGAGCTCATCGGCAAAGGAGCCGGGACGAACGCTGGTGACGATGACGCCGCCTTTGATGCCGGTTTTTGTCGCTATTGCGGGTGGAATGGCGGAGACCGTGATACCAAGCTTGCCTTCTCCTGCATCGACTTCCTGCGGGGCTGTGGGCTCGTCCTGCTGGCCGACGATGTCCGCGTAGGTTTTGGCGCGATCACCAATGACGACGTTGGATGTCTCCTGCTTGCCGTCGCGAAGATAGCCGAGTTTGACACTTGAGCCGACGTGGCGCGCGGAGATGTCATTTACGAGGTCGTCGCCGTCTTTGATGTTGCGACCATCAATCGAGACGAGTACGTCACCAACCTGAATGCCTGCTTTTGCAGCGCCGCCGTTTGGAGTGACGGTACCTACGATCACTCCGTTGGTGAAGCCATAGACGCGGCCTACGGCAGAGGACTGTGCGGTCTGGAAGGTAATGCCGATAGAGCCGCGAACAACCTTGTGTTCGGGGCCAATCAGCATGTTGTAGACCTTTGCGATGATATTGGACGGCATAGCGAAGCCGACACCTTGAGAGCCCATGGACTGGGTGTAGATCGCGGTGTTCATGCCGACGACCTGTCCGGCCATGTCGACGAGCGGCCCCCCGGAGTTGCCTGGATTGATGGCGGCGTCGGTCTGGATGAAGCGCTGGAACTGGCTCTGAGAGACGCCGTTCGGACTGGGTTCATCAATGCTGCGATCTTTGGCCGAGATAATGCCCGCAGTCACCGTCTTTGACAGTGAGAATGGACTGCCGATGGCGAGGACCCAGTCGCCAACCTGCGCACCGTCGGAGTTGCCGAGTTTGATGATCGGGAGAGGCTCTTTGGTGTCGATCTTGATGACGGCGATATCGGTGTCCTTATCGACTCCGACGACAGTGGCGGGACGGCCTTCATCTCCTGGGCCGCCATCCGGGTCTGTGGAGAGCTTGACGAAGATCTTGTCGGCCTTATCGACGACGTGGTTGTTGGTGATGATGTAGCCGCGAGGATCGACGATGAAGCCTGACCCGAGCGCGCGGCGTTCGCTATTTGGACCTCCATCGCTATCGTCGCCTCCGCCCTGGCCGCCGAAGAAGCGATTGAAGAAGTCCTGCATATCGCCGGGGCTCTGCTGGCTGTCGTCGTCGCCATCGGGATTATTGGGCTGCATCCGCTGACCACCGCGTCTGCGCCTGCTGGTGGAGGGCTTCGGCAACTCTTCCGTGTTGATGTTCACGACGGCTGGCCCTACCTCTTTGACGATCTGTGAGAAGCCGTTGGACAGAGCTACCGGGGAGGGAATAACCAGAGGCTTTGCATCGGAGGAGCTGACGCCCGATTGCTCTTTGCCGCTGACGTTGCGGGTAAGAATGGAGCCGACGAGGATGCCGACTGAAAGTGTCGTCAGAAGCATGAAGGTCGTGGCAAGGCGACGGCTACGGATGCGCTCGAGCAAGGTGGGAGGGGTGTTATTCGGTGTGTCCATCAGTGCGTCTTGACCTCATTCCTATGTGTTGCTATGCACGGACTCTATGCGCGGCATCGATCTTAAGTATAGTCGCTGTTCCGGGCAGTCGTTTCCAGAGAGCCGTAAAGCGGCGTTGTAGATTGGTTAGACGCGAGTTCGAGGTAAAAGTCTTCGCGGATTCATTCCGGGTGGATGGGGAGTGGGGTAGTTGCGGAGAGGAGCTCGATGAAGACGATTCCGGCGAGGATCAGTGCGGCACCCAGAAGGGCGCGGTGGCCGAGATGCTCATGCAGAACGAGGAAGGAGGTAAGGCCGGCGAAGACGGGTTCGAGGGCGAGGAGGATGGCGGTGTGGGTGGGGGGGAGATGCTGCTGGGACCAGCTTTGGATGGTGAAGGCCGCGGCAGTGGCGAGGAGGCTGGTGATGGCCAGAGCGATGAGGAGACGAGGCGTGACGGAGAGATGAGGCCTGCCTCCGAGCGGGAGGGTGATGGCCATGATGAGTGCGGCTACGCCGATCTGGAGGGTTGCCAGTTGGCTGGTGGGGACATGGTGCGTGGTGTGGGCGAGGGCCAGGAGGTGGCCCGCGAATGCGATGGCACAGACTAGTGTGAGGAGATCGCCGAGGCCGATGCTGACGAAGAGGTTCTGGAAGGATGTTCCGGCAGGTGTGGTGAGCAGGAGCAGACCGGAGAAGGCGAGGAGGGCTCCGACGGCGGTAGTCCATCCCGGACGCGGCGTACTGTTTGAGCGAAGTGCTGGGATGACTGTGAGGAGCGGGACGAAGACCACGACCAGGCCGGTGATGAAGGCGGACTTCGCAGGCGTAGTGCGAGCGAGTCCGGTGGTTTGAAACTGGTAGCCGGCGGCGAGGAAGATGCCGACGATCAGGCCGGAGAACAGGGCGCGGCGGTTGATGTGCCGGAGCTGGCGGTGGTTCACGATGACCAGAGCGATGAAGGCCAGCGTCATGCGCAGGAGGTTGAAGAGCAGAGGCGACGCGTCCTGGAGAGCGTCTTTGACGAGGACGAAGGTCGCTCCCCAAACGAAGACGACCGCCAGCAGCAGCAGGTGAGCCACTGTTGTGGGGCTAAGTCGCTTGAACAACTAGTTGGGTGCTCCTGTTGTGGAGGCGTTCGGCGCGGTGTAGACGGTTTCGCCGTTGACGATGGTGCGGAGGACCCTGGTGTGGAGGAGTTGTTGCGGCGTCGCCGTGGTGATGTCGCGGTCGAGGATGATGAGATCGGCGAGATAGCCAGGCTCGAGGCGGCCTTTTTCCTTTTCGCGAAACTCGGCGAAGGCGGAGGCTTGCGTGTAGGCGTAGATGGCTTCGTTGAGTGAGATCTTTTCCTGTGGCTGGAAGGTCTGGGTGCCGGCCTCGTTCTGGCGTGTGATAGCGGAGTAGAGACCGCGGAAAGGATTGATGAGTTCGACGGGATAGTCGGTTCCGAAGGCGAGGGTGACGTGGTGATCGAGGAAGGTCTTCCAGGCGTAGGCGTATTTGATGCGCTCGGGGCCGAGTCGGTCGGTGGCCCACTTCATGTCGGTGAGGAGATGAGACGGCTGCATCGAGGCGATGACGCCTTCTTTTTCGAAGCGATCGAAGTCGCCGGGAAGAAGGACCTGGGCGTGTTCGATGCGTAAGCGCAGGGCGGCCGGCGGCGGAGGACCTGATTCCGGCCTGGTGACGATGTGTGCGTCGGGGCCATGCTCGGCTGGTTCGGGAGGATAGTTGGCGACCTGTTCGGCGACACCGAAGGCGTTGAGGGCCATGTCGTTGGCGCGGTCGCCGATCGCGTGGAAGCCTAGCTGGAAGCCTGCGGCTGCACGTTCGGCTGCCATCTGGTTGAGTTTGTCCTGCTGGTAGCGGGGGAGGCCGGAGTTGCCGGGGTCGTCGGAGTATGGATCTTCGAGGGCGGCGGTGCGGGAGCCGAGGGAGCCGTCCATGAAGCCTTTGAGCTGGGTGAGGTGGAGGAGCGGGTCGTCAGTGCGATGGCTGGCGCGGCGTTCCTTGAGGATTGGGACGGGGAGATCGAAGGCGAGCCACTCGGCGACACGGAGGTGAAGCTTGTTGGTGTGTTCGAGTTCTTCGAGGGCGAGGAAGTCTTCCCAGTCGGAGTTGTCCTGAATGCTGGTGACGCCGTGGGAGAGGATATCGGCGATGGCGACGTCGAGGGATTGGCGGCGCTGCTCCATGGTCAGCAGCGGAATCTTTTTGTAGACGAGCTCTCTGGCGGCGGCTTCGCGGAGGATGCCGGTGGGATTGCCGGAGGCGTCGTGGTCGATCTTTGCGCCGGATGGGTCGGGGGTGTCGGCAGTAATGCCTGCGGCGGCGAGCGCGGCAGAGTTGGCGACACCCATGTGCCCATCGACGCGGCCGAAGATGGCGGGATGACCGGCTGTCACCTTGTCGAGGTCAGTGCGTGAGGGCAGTTTGTCGCTGGCCCAGAGGGTGTGGTCCCATCCTCCGCCTTGAATCCATGCGCCGGGTTTGGCAGTGGCGACGTAGGCACGAATGCGTTGCTGCATCTCTGCGAGAGAGTGGACGCCTACGAGATTGACAGAGAGTTTTTCGCGGCCGGCCTCGCCAATGTGGGTGTGGGCGTCGTTGATGCCGGGCATTGCGAAGGCTCCGTGGAGATCGATGATCTGGGTCTTCGGGCCTTTGAGCTTGAGGATGGCGGCATCAGTGCCCGCGGCAAGGATCTTTCCATTCGCGATGGCGAGTGCGGTGACTTTGGCGGGTGTTGGGGAGGGATCGCCGGGACGCAGGTGTGCGCCGGTGAGGATATTGCCATGTATATAGATGGCATCGGGCGAGGTTTGAGCTTGGGCGACGCCGGCGAGCAGGATTGCGCTGAGAGCTAGAGATTTCACGAGTGCGAGTTTATCAGGGTGCCACTGGGTTATGGATGGGAGTTATCGCCAGTTTGAGCGGTTGCTGTGGTATCGAGCGTGTCGAGGAGAGTGAGAAGGATGCGGCGAAGGGCAGTTTCGCGGCCGGTGGGGTCGTACCACTCCTGCAGAGTGTGAATGCCGCCACCAAGGCCGCCACCACCGATGGCAACGGCGGGAATGTTTCGCGAGAGAGGGATGTTGGCATCGGTAGAGCCGAGTCGAGGCTCTGTGCGAAGGGTCAGGTGTCGGTCTACTGCCCGGAGGGTTTGAAGAAGGGACGAGTCGTCGGGGAGGGCGGCGGCGGGGCGGTTGCCTATGGTCTCGATCTGAAGCTTTGGAGGAGGCGGCGCATGTTTTTTTGTGGTGGGCAGGGTGACGGTATCGTCGAAGATCTGATGAACCAGGGTGGCGGTTGCGATGAGCTGAGTGGGATCGGTGGAGCGGATGTCGAGCAGGGCGGTGGCGGACTCGGGAATAGAGTTGATGGAAGTTCCGCCGGAGATGTGGCCGACGTTGATGGTGGTGAGTGGGTCGGTTGGGAGTTTGAGTGCGGCGATCCTGGTGAGGGCGTGGCTGAGCAGGATGATTGGGTTGTGAGTGCCGGCGTCGGCCCAGGAGTGACCGCCGGGCCCGCTGATCGTGACGCGGAACCGCAGACTGCCAAGAGCGCGGGTGACTACGGCGGAGCTGCCACTCCCTTCAAGAGCGATGGCGGCAGCGATGCGGTTGCGGTAGGGCCCCCGCTCGAAGAGATGCCGCATGCCGCGAAGATCGCCTTCGCCCTCTTCCCCTACGTTGGCGGCGAAGAGAACGGGGATGGGCGGAGTGATGTTCGCGTACTTCAACGCTGCAGCGATGGCGAGCATAGCGGTGAGACCGGCGGCGTTGTCGCAGATGCCGGGTGCGTAGATGCGCCGACTGTCTTTTTCTTCGAGAGGGTCGATGGGTGTGCTGGCGGGAAAGACGGTGTCGAGGTGTGCGGAGAGGAGTACGGCTGGGAGTATGGAGTTGTCCGGGCTACTGGCTGGGCCTATCTCTCCGAGGACGTTGCCGGCATCGTCGAGGTGAATGTTGTTGAGGCCTAGTTGGCGGAAGTGGTCGAGGAACCAGTAGGCACGAGTGGATTCGGCGAAGGTTGGAGCGGGGATACGGACGATCTCCAATTGCCACTGACGGAGTTGCGGCTGATGGAGATGCAGCCAGTGGAAGGCCCGGTGTACGGCGGTGAGCGTGGCGAGACGGGCAATACGACGCTGAGCGATGGAGGCGGTGGACATCAGTACTCCACCTCGACGAGGAAGAGGCCGCTGGCGGGAGCGGTGGGGCCGGCAGCGCTGCGGTTGCGGGCGGCGAGAATCGTTGGGAGCGCGTCGGCGGAGAGTCGGTTGGCAGCCGCTTCAACAAAGGTTCCGACGAGATTGCGAACCATGTGGTGGAGGAAGCCGTTGCCGGTGACTCGATAGACGAGGAGGTTGTCTTGCTGTTGCCAGGCGGAGTGGTGAATAGTGCGAATGTTGTTGGGAGTAGAAGGTTGGTCTGTATCCGGCATTTGTTCAGCGCGGGTGGACTGGTCAGGGTCGACGGCGGCGAAGGAGGTGAAGTCGTGGGTGCCGAGGATGTGGGTGGCGGCTTGTTGCAGCATTGCGAGATCGAGAGAGTAGCGGCAGGGCCATACGTAAGGGGCGAGCATGGGAGAGCAGATACGATCGTCGCGGTCGCAGGGGAGGATGCGGTACTCGTAGGTTTTGCGGAGAGCGCTGTGGCGGGCGTGGAAATCTTCGGGGACAGTTTCGACCGAGAGGATGCGGATGCTGGCGGGGAGAGCGCGATTGAGAGCGCGGTGGAGGTTTGTTGCCGGGATTGGAGCCGCCAGAGAGAAGGTAGCGATCTGCGCGAGCGCGTGGACTCCGGTGTCGGTGCGGCCGGAGCCCTGGGGGAGAACCGCTTCGCCGGTGATGCGGCGGATAGCATCGGCGAGAGTGCCCTGGATCGTGGGGAGGGTGGGCTGAATCTGCCAGCCGTTGTATGAGGTTCCATCGTAGGCGAGCGTGATCTTCCAGTGCGGCATGGCTGACTTGGACGGTATCACGGCGGCCTGCTCGATGAGGTTTGCGCAGATGCGAAGTGCCCCCTTTGTGAGATTGCAAAGGGGGCGTCTATCGTCTTCGCAGCTAGAACGTCATTTCCCTGACAGGAAGTTGTTGAGGACCTGAGTGAATCTGTCGGGTTCTTCGTAGAAGGGAAGGTGACCGCTCTTGGCGAAGATGACGATCCTGGCACCGGGGATGGCTTTGTATGTCTTCCATCCGGTGAGGACGGCGACGTTCATGTCGAAGCGGCCGTGCATGATAAGAGTGGGGAAGTGAAACTTCGGAAGTTCAGGATTCAGATCGAGGCCGGCGATGGCCTTGCCCACAGCCGCATTGACGGCATTGTTTTCACCGAGGTCGGTGACGCCGGCAAGGAAGCGGTCGTGATTTTCCTGGCTGTAGAAGAGCATGCTGAAGTAATTCGCGAGATGTTCTTTGGCCGCTTCGGGAGAATGTCCGAGCTTCTTCGTGATCTCTTCATCCTTTGCGCCTACGTCCGGGAAGACTTTGTCGAAGAGGAAAAGCGTGCCCTTCCATGCTGGCGCCGCGGAGTCGATGAGAACGAGCTTGTCGATGTGTTCGGGATGAGCAGAGGCGTAGCCCATGGCGAGAAGACCTCCCCAGGAGTGGCCGACGAGATCGAACTTCTGAAAACCGAGTTTGGCACGGATAGCGTCGAGGTCGGCTACCTGAGCGGCCATGCCCTGTGGGGCATCGGGCTTGAGGAGTTTGGATTTGCCGTCGCCGCGCTGGTCGTAGAGGACGATCTGGCGGTTGCTGGCGAGGCGGGTGGTGAAGACATCGTTCTGCAACAGGTACGTGTGGGAGAAACCGGGGCCACCGTTGGCGATGATGACGGGCATCGCCGAACTGGGCGCACCGTAGATCTCATATGCGAGATCGACATCGGGGGTGTGGACGATACCGGTGACCGGAGACTGTGCAACGGCGAGACTGGATACAAAGAGGAGCGTGAAAAGACACTTGCGCATTGAGGCCTCATGAAAATGGATTGGTACGATGGCTCCATAGTAGCGGGTTGGCGTCTTTTGTGGCAGTCGGGGTTGGGCAAAGTCTCCGAGGGGTATGTAGACCGAATGAAGGTCCGGCTTCTCTGCACGCACTCTGGATTGCGCTGCGAGAGTCTTCTTATTTTGAAGAGGGCGCTTTTACCAGAAGCGATAGCCGAAGCCCACCGAGAAGATGGGAATGAAGCTGGCGTAGCTCAGGTTGTGATCGTTACGCACTTTGAACGCCGCAAGATTCTGTTGGAAGCTCGCATCGCCAACTACCGACTGGCAACCCACCGAAGCGGAGTAATTTGGATCGCAGACGCTGCCGGAGAAGGCAACCTGCAGGCTGGGCTGGCCGGCATAGTAAAAACCCATTTCGACTGGAATGCTGAACCGGCTGCGATCCCGCGGAATGAGATTCCCGAACCCAAGGCTAATTCCCGGGGACACCTTGCGAAAATCGATGCGGCCTGACCCATGCAGCGGGTCGGTTGCACTGCTGACATAGTTCTGACCATCCAGCGTAACGGTACTTCCTGATGGAATGATTGCGGTTGCCACAATGCGGTTGTTATTGCCGAAGACGACCTGGGGGCTCAGGCGGAAGTGTCCTCCGAAGGGAAACCAGTCCAGCGCAGCATGGCCGGAGCGAAGGTGCAGGTTGATGCCGACGTTGGCTCCCTGCTCCTGAAAGTTCGCCGCGTAACTGAAGAAGTCGGCGCCGGCGCGGACGTTGAACCGGGTCGCCAGGGGCGTCGCAAGATCGAACCCTGTTCCGGCAAAGCCGAGGCGCGTGGACAGCCCCATCTCGGAGAATGGCCGATAGCTTCGAGCGGACTGGTGCGGACGCGGGGCGGCGATGACGAACGAGCTGGAACTCCCTATCCCTACGCTGTCGGAGGCAACACCAACTCGCGGAGGAGCCACATTCAAGGCCGCATTCTCCATGGTTGGAGTCTGAGCAAAGACACAATGAATCGCGAGGGTAAAAGAGAGAGCGCTAAGTACAAGAGAGTGTGGCTTCATGGATATGTCCCGTCATAGAGCGAAGGTTGCTGCTGAACGCTCTATCGGCGGAGGCGGCGGATTTTTCAACCATAAAAATCCTTTTGCAAAAAAAACCTCCTGGACTTCTTGACAAATTTCCCGGTTCAGGAAAACATAACCAAATGGTTAAGTATTCAGGAAACCTCGACACTACCTTCGCCGCTCTCAGCGATCCCACCCGTCGAGCGATCCTGACCACCCTGCAACACGGAAGTGCTTCCGTAACGGAACTCGCCCGCCCGCACGACATCTCCATGCCCGCCATTCTCAAGCACCTTCACGTCCTCGAACGCGCAGGCCTGACGGAGCTGAAAAAAACCGGTCGTGTCCGCATGTGTCGTCTCACCGTCGCTCCCATGCAGCAGGCAGCCGACTGGCTCTCCCTCTACCGTGTCTTCTGGGAGAACCAGCTCGACAACCTCGGCAGATTTCTCGAACAAACCAACCCGGAAAAAAATAAAAAACAGGAGAATAAAGCATGTCGCAAACCGCCGTCGCATCGCCCACATCGCTCGTAGTCAGCCGCACCTACCCCGCATCGGTCGAACGCGTCTTCAAAGCATGGACCGACGCCAACCAACTCGGCCAGTGGTTCGCCCCCACCGACGACTACACCACCAAGGCCGACGTCGACCTCCGTATCGACCACGAATACCGCATGGCGATCACGCACAAAGGCGGCAATGTCCACACCGTCTTTGGCACCTACCGCCTCATCGATCCACCCAACAAGCTGGTCTACACCTGGCGATGGGCGGGCGGTCCCTCGGCCGATACCCTGGTTACGGTCGACTTTACCCCCGAAGGTGACGAGACCAAAGTGACGGTCACTCACGAACAATTCGCCACGACCGAGGATCGCGACAGGCACTCCGATGGCTGGAACAAATGCCTCGCTCGCCTTCCACGCCTCCTCGAAGCTTCGGTTTAGTTCCGGGCAGCAGTCAGGCGCACACGTTTCCACCGCAACCCTCACTAAGGAGAGAATATGGCAAACCCATTCATCTACACGGAGCTCAACACCTCTGACGTTCCCGGCTCCAAAACCTTCTACTCCAAACTCTTCGACTGGAAGCTCGAAGACATTCCTGGCCTGGGGATGGAATACACCTTCATCAAGAACGGCGATAGCCCCATCGGCGGCATGGTCAAGCACCCTATGCCCGGTGCCCCGCCTATGTGGCTTCCTTATGTCGGTGTCGATGACATCAACGCCGCTACTGCCAAAGCAAAATCCCTCGGTGCCGAGATTGTCGTCGATGTCCGCGAAATCATGGGGCAGGGCCGGATGAGCGTTCTCCGCGACCCGGCCGGAGCCACCATCGCCCTCTGGCAGGCAAAAAAATAACTACCGCAGAGCGTCTCCGGTAATCTCGGCCTCTCGTAGAAAGTCGAAGTTGCCGGAGGCTCGCGGTTGCACATTCACAATGCGCCGCGTATGCACCACTTCATTATTCGGATACCACAGCGGAATCCCCGGTAGTTCGTCAGAAAGAATCTTCTGCACCTCGACGTAATCCTTCGTTCTCACCGCGCGGTCCGACGAAGCTGCAGCTTCTACCAGCAAAGCATCCACTTGCTGATTGCTGTACCTGCCGCGGTTTCCTCCTTTCGGTGGAAAGCTCGCCGACCCGTACGCATAGCGAAAGATGTCCGGGTCTTCGTTACTGCCAATCCACCGCAGCGCATAGATCTGAAAAGCGCCTTTGGTCACATCGGCATAAAACGTCCCAAACTCTGCCGATCGAATCTCCAGCGCAACTCCCGCCGCACGTAACTGTTGTTGCAGGACGGCCGCCATCAGCCGGGTCGTCTCATCCGTGCTTGTCTTCAACGTCAGGTGCATTCGAACGCCGTTCTTATCGACAGGGAAGCCGGCCTCTTCCAGCAGCTTCTGCGCCCGTGCCACATCATGCGGGTATTGTGTCAGCTCCGCATCTGTTGCTGCGGCCCAATGTCCTGTCGGCAACAATGTATTAGCCAACCGAGCCTGCCCCCGCCATATCGCATCCACGATCGCCTGCCGATCGATTGCGCAGGCAATGGCCTGCCTCACGCGCTTATCTTTCAACAGTGGATCTGTAACGTTAAACGTTACATAAACCACCGGCGACCCCGGACCCGACTCAACCTTCAGATTCGGCCTGCTCTCGAGCGTATGCACCATATCAAGCGTCACTACATTGCTCGCAAGGTCTGCCGAACCCTTCTGCAACTCCAGTGCGCTCGTAATCGTGTCCGGCACCACCTCAAACCGTATGCGCTCAATGGGCTGCGCTCCCACCGCCACTGGGGCTGACGCAGCGATTTTATCCGCCCAGTAGTTGTGATTTCGCTCCACAATAACTTCTTTATCCTGCACGGCACTCACAAATTCAAACGGTCCCGATCCCACCGGATGCAATCCAAAGTCTTTCCCCGACCCACGCGGCACCACTCCAAACAAACCATCGCTCATATTGAACAGCAGTCCCGCATCCGGCCGTTTCATCTTCACCACCACCGTCAGACGGTCCCGTGTCTCAGCATGATCCACCGCGGCAAAGCTTCCGCCTTTTGCAGTGACTAAAGACCCGTCGATCAGGCTTTGAATCGTATAGACGACATCTTCTGCCTCAAGAGGCCTGCCATCATGAAACCGTACCCCATCTCGCAGATGAAATACCCACGTCAGCGGATCCGGCTGCTCCCAACTCGTCGCCAGCCATGGCCGCAGCTCATAGTGCTCGTCCTTCTTGACCAGCGCGTCGAAGATCTGGCCGCCAATCCGTTCGGACTGCGCATCCGTCCCCACACGCAGGTCAAGATTATTCGGACTGCTCTCGATGATCATCACCACCGATCCCGGCTTTGCTACCGATCCCCTGCACCCAATAAAGCCGACCATCGCAACTACGATCAACCCACTCAAAAACCGGGCGCTCCATCTACGCACGCTCTTTTCACTCAAGCGGGCATGGGCAAAGCGAGGCGCGCTCGTGTATGCAGCCTGATCGTTCATCCGCGGCTAACCTTCCCCAGCACCACTGCTCTCCGCGCTCCGGTGGCCGCTGGAATATCTCCCGGCAGATCATGCCAACTCAACCAGGCCAGCAGCGCAAACGCCACAGCCTCTTTCGCCTGTGAGGGCAATCCCAACTCCTCCATCAACCGCAGTGTTACGCCTGCAGGCTCCAGTGCAGTCCGCAACATCTCGATCAACGAATCATTCTTCGCTCCGCCTCCCGCCACGACAAACTCCACCGGCGACTTCGGAGCAGCCTGCGCCACATGTTCCCGGACGAACCGCCGATACGCATCCACAATCGATGTTGCGGTCAGAGCCGTAGCCGTAGCCACCACATCCTCGTCGCGCTCTTCTCGTCCGCCCTCCTTCCTGCACATCGCAATCAAGCGTGAAACAAACGCTCCCCCAAACTGTTCTCGGCCACAGGACTTCGGCGGCGGGGAGGAAAAGTATTTTTCCTTCAAAATCCTCTCCACCACATCCCGTAAAACATTGCCCGACCGTGCCACCGTCCCGCCCTCATCGAACTCCCGTTCGTACAACCGCCTCATGCAGCCATCGATCACCATATTTCCCGGTCCGGTATCGAACGCCATCAAGCCATTAATCCCCGCCTGCGCAGGAATCGCCGTCAGGTTCGCAATCCCACCCAGATTCAGGAGTACCCGGCTCACCTCGGTCGACCGAAACATGCAGTAATCCAGCATCGGCACCAGAGGAGCGCCTTGCCCGCCTGCAGCCAAATCTGCCGGACGAAAGTCACTGACCACAGGCACCCGCAACCGTTCCCCGATCACCGCCGCCTCGCCCATCTGCCACGTAGCCCGCACCTGTTTCCCTAAATACTCTTCCGCATCACCCTGGTGGTACACGGTCTGCCCATGACAGCCCACTAACTCTGCCTTCACCCCAAACTGCTCCTGAGCCTTCTCCACTGCATCCGCATAGACCTCACCCAGCCGCCAGTTCAGCCGCGACAACTCCGCCACCGAGATCGAATCTGCATCCATCGCGCGCAGAACAGCCGCTCTCATCTCCGTGGAATAGGCCATCTCCACATGCCCGATCAACTCCGCTCGCGGTGCCCCTTCGATAGCCGACGCAGACGAGATCCTGCACATCGCCACATCCACTCCGTCCGCCGAAGTCCCACTCATCACTCCCGCTACGATCATGGTCTTCACAAAATCTCCTCCGAAGGCGCCCCGCACTTGCCGATAAAAAGCGTAACGATGATCAAAACGATAAGAACAGATCAAAGAGATCAAGAGCGAAAAGTGTTAACTGAAAATACGCACAGTCTGTGATCAACTCCTATCCAGTTTTTATCCTTCTGATCACCGTTACGCCTTCAGTTCTTTCTGCAGCTCTGCCAGTAGATTCAACGCCTCTCGCGGAGTCAATCCATCCACATCCGTCTCTGCCAGTCGATCCACAATCTTTTGCGACAACGGAGTAAACATCGTCATCTGCATCTGCGCCGCTGCTGGAGAAGCCTCCCGTACCTGCTGCGTCTCCGCCCGCTCGTGTACCTTCAGCACGTCGCGCGCACGGGCAATTACTGCGGCAGGCAACCCAGCCAGCTTCGCCACTTCAATCCCATAGCTCTTGCTCGCCGGCCCAGCTTCGACGGTGTGCAGAAACACAATCCCTCTCGCTGTCTCCTTCACCGTCACGCGAAGATTCGTCAGACGTTCCAGGCGTTCGGCCAGCAGCGTCAGCTCATGGTAGTGGGTCGCGAACATGGTCCGCGCTCCAATCCGGTCATGCAGATGTTCCACCGTAGCCCAGGCAAGTGACAATCCGTCATACGTAGCGGTCCCGCGTCCCATCTCATCGAGCAGCACTAACGACCTGTTCGTCGCGGTATTCAAAATCGCCGCCGTCTCCGTCATCTCTACCATGAACGTCGATCGTCCCCGCGCGACATTATCGCTCGCACCAATTCGCGTATAAACCCGATCCACCAATCCCAGCCGCATCCGCTCTGCCGGAACAAAACATCCCATCTGCGCCATCACCACCAGCAGTGCCGCCATCCGCAGATACGTACTCTTGCCGCCCATATTCGGCCCGGTAATCAGCAACACGGCGGGCCCCGCGTCTGCGTCAAGGTAAACGGAGTTCGGCACAAAGCGTCCGCTGCCCGACTCTTCCATCCGCCGCTCCACCACCGGATGCCGCGCCTGTACAAACTCCAGCACGCCCGACTCCTCAACCTGCGGCCTTACCCACGCACGCAGTGCCGCCAGATGCGCAAAGCACCCGAGCAGATCGATCTGCGCAACCTTGCGCGCCGTCTCCCGCATCCGCCCCGCCGCCTCCAGCAACTGCCTCCGCAACTCCGCAAAGATTCTGCGTTCGATCTCCCCGCTACGCTCCTGCGCCGTCAGAATCTTCGTCTCATATTCCTTCAGCTCCGGCGTTGTAAACCGCTCCGCGTTCACCAGCGTCTGTTTCCGTTCATAGTCCGTCGGCACCGACTTCGCATTCGCCTTGGTCACCTCAAGGTAGTAGCCGAACACAGTGTTGAACCGAACCTTCAGGGATCCAATTCCCGTCCTCGTGCGCTCTCTCTCCTCGATCGCTGCGAGCGCCTGCCGACCGCTCCTGCTCAATTCGCGCAGCTCATCCAACTCCGCATCCACGCCTTCGCGAATCGCGCCGGCGTCTCCCAATGACACTGGCGGCTCCTCCACAATCGTTCGCACGATCATCTCGTGCAGATCTTCGAGCGGATCGACACTCTCTCCCAACTCCTTCCACCGCGGAGCCTCAAACATCTTCACTGCAGCAACAACACCCGGCAGACAGCCCAGTGTCTTCGCCAGTGCGATTATCTCTCTTGGACCGGCGGAATCCAGCGACACACGCCCCAGCAGTCTCTCCAGATCGAGTACACCATCCATCGACCGCCGCAACTCCTCGCGTCGTCGCAAATCCGCAGCCGCCTCACCCACCGCCTCCAGCCGCGCCTCAATCTCCTTCAATTCGCTCGCCGGCCGCAGCAGGGAAGCCCGCAACAGCCGCTTCCCCATCGGGGTGCGACAGGCATCCATCGTGTAAAACAACGTAGTCTGCGCCGACTCTCCCGAAAATAACGGCTCAACTAACTCCAGGTTCCGCACGCTCACCGCATCCAGCTCAAGGCAAGTCGAGCGCTCATAGAACCGTAGGCCATCCAGATGCTCCAACCCACCCTGTTTCGTCTGCCGCATGTAATGCAGCAGCGCTCCGGCGGCCACTGCTGCTGCCTCGTGACCGCCAAGTCCCATCCCATCGAGCGAATGCACTTTAAACTGATTCCGCAGCAGAGGCAACGCATACTCCGCTGTAAACACCCACTCCTCCAGCGCTGTCTTCGTTCGAATTCCATCTACCCCTGCATTCATAGGGTCACTGGAAAAGTTGTCACTGGAAAAGTTGTCATCCTTCGCGGAGCGGAGGACCTGCTTTTCGTCTTTTGCGCTCTCATTCTGAATAACCGTCGGGTCACTGGAAGAGTTGTCATCCTTCGCGAAGCGGAGGATCTGCTTTTCGCCTTTTGCGCTCTCATTCTGAATAAGCGTCGGGTCACTGGAAAAGTTGTCATCCTTCGCGAAGCGGAGGACCTGCTTTTCGCCTTTCGCACTCTCGTCTTGAATAATCGTCTGGACACCAACCCCACCCAGCAATCCGGCACCGTACAACAACTCCACCGGACGAACGCGCCCCAACTCATCCACCAGCAGCGCCCAGGCAGTTAATCCAGAAAATTCCGTTGCCCGAAACTCCCCCGTGGACAGGTCCAGCAGAGCAAGCCCACAAACCTGCGCAGCTCCCCTCCCCGAAACGCAAATGCTCGCCAGATAATTGCTCTGCTCCGCCCCCAGCGCAGGATCGAGCGAGGTCCCCGGCGTCAGCACCCGCGTCACCTCTCGCCGAACAATCGTCTTGGTCTGCTTCGGGTCCTCCATCTGCTCACACAGGGCGATCTTGTAGCCCATACGTAGCAGGCGCTGCACATAAACTTCCGCCGCATGGTACGGAACTCCACACATCGGCTGCTTCTTCTCCCGATCTCTCGCGGTCAGCGTCAGTTGCAGCAAGCGCGACACCAGAATTGCATCCTCGTAGAACAGCTCATAGAAGTCCCCGATCCTGCAGAACATCAGGCAGTCGGGATACTGCTCCTTGGCAGCAAAATACTGCCGCATCACAGGAGTCAGCCCACTCGAATCACTTGTCATCTCTTTAGCCACAGGAGTGGTCAGAATACCGCACCCGGCCAATCTCATTCCCCCAGCCACAAAACCGGGTGGTGTCTCAGAACCTCACCATGCGGATGTCAATGCGCCGCTTCACTCGGTTGACCAACGCCTTTAGCAGGAAAGTCGAGAATCACGCGGTGCCGGTTGCCTTACACTTCACTCACTACAACTTCGCCCGCATCCACAAGACATTGAGGATCACCCCGGCAATGGCCGGAGGTATCTCAGATCAGGTTTGGAGCTTTGAGGACAACGCAAATCTGGCACACTAAGCACATGAATCGACGGATAATCATCGCTTCACTCGTTGGGTTGGCGTCGGAGGTCATACCCGTCCCGGGACTACTCGGTGCGGCGCTGATATTTCCACAAGGCATAGAAGGCGATCACGGCTATCTATATCTTGCGCTTGCCATTGCCCTAAACTTCGTTCTGTTCTTCGGAGTGACCTATTATCTGTTCGGTTTGTTCTCGAAGCCCAAGATTTCAAACTGAAACACTACCCAAAGCCGGGTGCCCCATCTTCGCGACGGCAGCATCGTCGCTAAGGTGGGCATTCGCGCCCTGCGCGAACCGCTTTCTTACGAATGCCGTTTCTTCGATGAGTTTCCTGCATACTTGACAAGACGAGTCCCCAAATTACGTTCCTGTCACCGCCAGGCTTCAGCTTTAAACCCATAACCCAAGCCGAAGTCCAAACCTAAAGTCCTTCCTTCGAAGACTTTGCGCACTTTTATGGGAGAGGGGGGGGTGCCACCAGGCCCAAAACGCAGCCACCCTCCACCGCACGATATACTCGAAGTTTGTGGCCAATTCACACCAGCCACCAAATAATCCATGTCTCTCCTTTGGCTCAGAGTCGCGGTTCTTCTCTACGGCATAGCCGCGCTCGCGGTACTGCCTGCCGCGCTCTACGACCGCCCCCGCTGGCGTCACATAGCCATCCCCGCCACAACCGCTGCGGTCTTCTTCCACTTTGTCTCGCTCGTCGAGATGCTTAATGCTGCCCACCACCGCCTCCCCGTCGACACCCACGAAACCCTCTCCTTCATAAGTCTCCTCCTTGCCGTCGCCTTTCTTCTCGTCTTTGGCCGGTACAAGACGGTTGCTCTGGGTATCTTCATTCTTCCCGTTTCTTTTCTGCTCGGGCTTATCCCAGCCTTCCATCCCGGTCAGGAAAAGACCGTGTTTCCCATGATGCACACCGGCTGGATCTTTCTCCATGTCGCGCTCCTTCTCGCCGCCTATGCAGCCCTGGTCATCTCGCTGCTTGCGTCTCTGCTCTACCTGATTCAAGAACGCCGCCTGAAACAGAAACTCCCTGCGGTTTCCTGGCTGCCGCCTCTGGAAACAACCGACCAGATTGCCCTCAAGTCCCTCCTCTTCGGCCTTCCCTGCATGACCGCCGGCCTGCTTATCGGCTCGCTGATCGCACAGGCTACGGTGGGTGCCTCCTACTTTCGCGATCCCAAGATCCTCCTCGCCTTTGCGATGTGGCTCGCCTACATTGCGATGATCTACATCCGCCGCGCTGCCGGCCTCCGCGGACGCCGCGCTATCTATCTCTCCACCTTCGTCTTCTTCTTCGTCCTCACTGTCTGGGCCGCGAACCAGTTCTCTGCCGTTCACAGGTTTACCGCCCCATGAGCGCACCCAGAAATACAAACGCGCAGGGGCTGCTCGTCCTCCTCGGCATCAACCACAACACCGCGCCCATCGAGGTCCGCGAACGCCTCGCTATCCCCTCCGCCCGCCTAGCTGACGCTACCCGCACACTCCTTCACCAGCCCGGTATCCGCGAAGGTCTCATTCTCTCCACCTGCAACCGCGTTGAACTTCTCACCCTGCAGGACGAGGCTGACGGAGCCGATAACACCCAGCAGACCAAAGCCGACCTTCTCCGCTTTCTCCACGAATACTTCGCTGTCTCTTCCAGCGACATCCAGCCTCACCTCTACGAGTTCAGAGAGCGGGAGGCGGTTCGCCATCTCTTCCGCGTCGCCTGCTCGCTAGACAGCATGGTTGTCGGCGAACCCCAGATTCTCGGACAGGTGAAAGAGTCCTACACGATCGCCCGCGAAGTCGGCGCCGTCTCCACCCATCTCGAATCGCTTCTCCAGCGTACCTTCACTGTCGCAAAGAAAATCCGCACGGAAACTCAGATCGGTTCGAGTTCCGTCTCTATCGCCTCGGTTGGCGTCGACCTTGCAAGAAATATCTTCGGGTCGCTGCAGGGAAAAACCGTCCTTCTTGTAGGCGCAGGAAAGATGTCAGAACTGGCTGCCCGGCATCTCATCGAGCACGGCGCTACCTCCATCCTAGTTGTGAACCGCACTCAGTCCCGCGCCGAAAAGATCGCCGCTGACCTTGGAAGTCTCACTGTCCACACGGAAGCGATCCCCTTCGATGACCTTTACGCCCAGGCTCCTCGTGCCGACATCGTCATCACCAGCACGGGAGCTCCGCAAAAGATCTTCAGCCGCTCCCACGGCCAACAGTTCCTTCACGCTCGCCGCAACCGACCCATGTTCTTCATCGACATCGCCGTTCCCCGCGACGTCGATCCCCAAATGAACGAGGTCGAAGGATGCTTCGTCTACGACATTGACGACCTGCAGCAGGTGGCCGCCACCAATCTCGCCGATCGTAGCCGTGAAGCCGCTGCCGCTGAAACGATCGTCAGCAGAGAGGTGGACAAATACCACGAGCGCCTCCAGTCTCGCGATGCCGTTCCTGCAATCAAGGCTCTTCAGCAGCAGGCCGAAGAGCTCCGTCAGGCCGAGTTGTCCCGTTCACAATCGAAACTGGCCACCCTCACGCCCGAGCAACGCGACGCCGTCGAAGCCCTGACCCGCAGCCTCACCGCAAAGCTCCTCCACCCCCAGCTCACCGCGCTGCGCGAATCCACCCGTAGAAGAGACGAAGAGTGAGAGCAGAGGAAATTCCCTTCGGACGTTCTCTCGTTTGCAGGTGCAGTAGGTCAATGCAAAGGTAAACTATGTCCGATTCATCTCGAATCCCGCCTTGCTCCGATCTCTATCGATCAGATGGGTTGAGCGTGATGATCGTGATTTCAGGGGGGCAGTTGAGACGGAAGGGAAGGCCGACGGTGCCGATGCCACGGTTGACGTAGAGTTGCATCTGGTTGAAGCGGTAGTAGCCTTCGGGATATTTTTCCCCGAGTGGAGGCAATACGAGGGGACCGAGGAAGGGAAGCCGGATCTGGCCTCCGTGAGAGTGTCCAGAGAGCATGAGATCGACGAGATGGCCCCGGGGATGGGCGACGACATCGTCGGCGTAGTCAGGCTCGTGGGCCATAAGAAGGACTGGGCCGTCGGGTTTCGTGGGGATGGCGAGGTCCAGATTGGGGTGGCTGGTACCGGGGTCGTCGACGCCGCAGAGCCACAGACGGGAGCTGGCGCGCTCGACAGGGATATGTTGATTGACGAGAACGGGTGTGCCGTGAGCGACGAGGGATTCGATGACAAGAGGACCGTTGAAGGCGACGTCGTGATTACCTAGAATGGCGTAGCGTAACGGTGCGGTGAGGGTAGTGAGGATTTCGGCGCAACGGTGCAGGGCGTGCTTGCCGGCGATGAAGGTGAGGGAGCCATGGGTAATGAAGTCTCCGGTTAGAAGCACGAGTTCGGGAGCGAGGCTATTGACTTGATGAACGATGCGTTCGAGGAAGTAGGGTTCCGTATATTCATCGAGGTGAATATCGCTGATCTGGGCGATGCGGTAGCCGTGGAAGGGGGAAGGCAAACCGGGGATGGTGATGGTGCGCTGGACTATGTCGATCTCATGACGTGCGATCTCTCCCGAGTAGAGAGCAAAGCCGGCTGCAGCGGTGCCTGTCCCGATAAGGAAGTTGCGACGGGTGAATCGGGAAGGCGGGGGAGGGGTGAAGCCGGGCATGTTTCCATGATAACGGGTTCGGTGAAGCTGGGAGTTTGCAACGGGGAGCACAGACAGAATGAACGCAGCAATAGGTGAAGGTGACGGAGTAGTTGGGTAGAATCAAGGGGATGAGTTTAAGTTTGCGGCAGAGACGGATGGTGGCGGCAAAGGGCGCCGGAGTGGACGGGATGCTGGTGACTCACCTTCCGGACGTGCGGTATCTTTGTGGATTTACAGGTTCAAATGGGGCGCTCGCGTTTGCGAACGGGCGCACGGTGTTGTTTACCGACGGGCGATATACAACCCAGGCCAAGGCGGAGGCGGCAGGGACGCGGGTGGTGATTGCGACAAAGCCGGCGGTGACGGCTGCTTTGGAGTGGATGGCAGAGATGAGGGTACGGCGGTGCGGGTTCGATGCCTCGCAGACGACGGTGACGCAGTTGGAGGCGATGCGGAAGGCGATGCCAGCCAAGGTTCGACGGGGGATGTTTGTGGATGTGGGGCCTCTGGTGGCGAAGATGCGCGAGGTGAAAGATGCGGGAGAGATTGCGAAGCTGAGGGCCGCAGCCCGGGTGGGATGCGATTTGTTCGAAGGGATGCTGGGATATCTGGAAGCTGGGTTGACGGAGGTGGCGGTCGCGGCGGGGCTGGAGTATGCGGCGCGGTTGGCCGGGGCCGAGGGGATGAGTTTCGATACGATTGTGGCGAGCGGGAAGCGTTCGGCGCTGCCGCACGGGCGAGCCACTGGTGCGAAGCTGCCGAAGCGTGGGTTCGTAACGCTGGACTTCGGTGTTATTCTCGACGGATATTTGAGCGATATGACGCGTACTGTGCACATAGGCAAGGCGATGCCGGGCGAGCGGGACGTGTATGATTCTGTGCTGGAAGCGCAAGAGGCTGCGGTTGCCGCTGTGGCACCCGGCGTGACGGCTGGTGAGGTGGATGAGGCGGCACGAAGCGTGTTGCGGAGGGTGAAGCTGGACAAGTATTTCAGCCACTCTACGGGGCATGGAGTAGGGCTGGAGATTCATGAAGGACCGAGGTTGGCGGCGAAGCAGAAGCAGGTCTTAGAACGCGGGATGGTGATCACGATCGAGCCCGGAGTGTATATGCCGGGACGGTTTGGAGTGCGCATTGAGGATATGGTTCTGGTGACAGGCGGAGGCGGAGAGATTTTGACGCCGAGCGTAAAAGCCTGGGTTCAGTTGTAAGCCGAACCAGGGCTAGACAGATTTGTTAGAACTACAGGTGTTTTTTGGACACCGGGAAGAGACATGATGGACGGGAAAAAGCTGGAAGAGCTTAGCGGACTGGTCGAGTTTTTGAAGGCGAACGGCATTGCCGAGTTCGAAATGGAGCAGGACGACCTGAAGGTGCGGATCAAGTTTGCGGGCGCAGGCGGCGCGGCGTCGGGGATCGATCTGGCGCAGCTCGGGCAGTTGATGCGCGGCGGGGAAAATATTCCGAGCCTGGGCAAGCATGCTGTTCCTCAACCAACGGGCGCAGCTGCGGAGCTTGCGGACGAGATGGAAGAGAAGTTGCACGATGTGAAGTCACCCATTGTGGGGACGTTCTACGAATCGCCGTCGCCTGGGGCTCCACCATTTGTGAAGATAGGAGATCAGGTGGAGGTAGGGCAGGTCCTATGCATCGTGGAAGCGATGAAGCTGATGAATGAGATCGAAGCAGATGTCGCGGGCGAGGTGGTGAGACGGATCGCTTCGAGCGGGCAACCGGTGGAATATGGCCAATCGTTGTTTGCCATTCGAGCGCGGTAAGGCAGTTTACATAGCGATTCGCTACAAAGGTTCAAGGGAAGGCACCTGGGTTTATGTTTCGTAAGGTATTGATTGCAAATCGTGGGGAGATCGCGTTGCGGGTGATCAGTGCGTGCAAAGAGATGGGTATCCGCACAGTTGCGGTGTACAGCGAAGCGGATCGGAACTCGCTGCATGTACGGTTTGCCGATGAGGCAATTTGCATTGGACCTCCTCGGTCGGCAGACAGCTATCTGAATGTACCGGCAGTAATCTCAGCGGCCGAGATTGCAGATGTGGATGCAATTCATCCGGGGTATGGTCTGCTGAGCGAGAATGCGAACTTCGCTGAAGTTTGCCGGGCGTCGAATATCAAGTTCATCGGACCGCCACCGGAGGTGACGAGGATGATGGGAGAGAAGTCCACGGCGCGACAGACGATGAAGAAGGCGAAGGTGCCAATCCTGCCGGGGTCGGATGGGGTGATCGCGGACGATAAAGAGGCACTGGAGTGGGCGAAGAGCATTGGGTACCCGGTGATCTTGAAGGCGGTAGCGGGTGGTGGTGGACGCGGGATGCGGATTTGCCGAAACGCAGAAGAAGTCCCGTCGATGTATCAGCAGGCCTCGACCGAAGCTGCAAATGCATTCGGCAACGGCGATATGTACATGGAGAAGTTCATCGAGCGACCACGGCACATTGAGTTTCAGGTGTTGGCCGATGAGCACGGAAATGTGATGAGCCTCGGGGAGCGGGAGTGCTCAATCCAGCGCCGGCATCAGAAGTTGATTGAAGAGGCGCCAAGTTTAATGGTGACCCCGAAGCTGCGCGAGGAACTCGGTAAAACCATCAAAAAGGCGCTCGAGAACATCGGCTACTGGAACGCCGGGACGATTGAGTTCCTGATGGATGAGGATGGGAAGATCTACTTCATCGAGATGAATACGCGAATCCAGGTGGAGCATTGTGTAACCGAAATGGTTACGGGGATCGATCTGGTGAAGGCGCAGTTGCGGATTGCGGCGGGAGAGAAGCTTTCGTCCATAATTACAAAGCCGGTAGAAATTCATGGGCACGCGATTGAATGCAGGGTCAATGCGGAGCATCCGGAGAAGTTCACCCCATCTGCCGGGAAGATTACGGCGTTCAATCTCCCCGGCGGCAATGGGGTCCGCGTAGATACTGCGCAGTATGCGGAAGGGGTTGTGCCGCCCTATTACGACTCGCTGATTGCGAAGCTGATCTGCCACGGAGCCGATCGTGAAGAAGCAATGAACAAGATGCAGCGGGCGCTAAGCCAGTTTGTGGTTCAGGGAATTTATACGACAATTCCGCTGCATCAAAAGATCTTTTCGGATGCGGAGTTTCGAACCGGGCAGTTCGATACGAAGTTTATGGAGAGATTCTTCGAGCGGCAGAAGGGAAGCTGAATTTCGTCAGGAGCTATGGTCACTGTACGGATTGCGAATTGCTTTTGGGTACTGAGTGGATTGCTGCTTTGGCGCGCGAGATCCGTCGATCCCTTGGATATTGATGGATTTCTGAGAGAAGAAGATCGGATGGGTGTCGTTGCGATGAGGAAAGAATGAGCAGCTTTCAATTCCCCAGTTTTTATCCAATTGCTGACGATGCTTTACTACGATTGCATCAGGTAATGGCCGGGCGATTCGCAGAGGAACTGAAGGCTGCAGGAGTCACTCTGCTGCAGTATCGTAATAAAGCAGGCGGTCCACAGGCTATCCTGCGGGACTCGGCGGTGATCTGGGAGGCATTAGCGGGGAGTGGCTGCAGGTTGATGCTCAACGACCGCGCAGATCTAGTTGCTCTTGCAGGTTTTGATGGAGTGCATGTAGGGCATGAGGACTTGTCGCCTGAGGATGCGCGGAAGATCGTGGGACCCGACCGATGGGTTGGGGTTTCCACGCATACCGAGGAGCAAGTCATGATGGCTGATTCAAGCTGCGCCGATTATGTAGCGGTCGGACCAGTTTTTGCCACGGGGACAAAGCTGGATGCGGAAGCAGTGATTGGGTTAGACGGTATTCGACGAGCGCGGAAGCTGACGAGGAGGCCGATTGTAGCAATTGGTGGGATTACGCGTTGGAATGCCAAGAGTGTGATCGATTCGGGGGCTGATTCAGTGGCAGTTATCAGCGCGCTATTTGTTGAAGGAGAGACCATAGAAAAAGTGGCGAGAGACTTTGTTGAAATTTTACGGTAGAACTTACGGAACGCGAGTTTTTCGAAAAGAACGATGCCAGATACCACTACCTCATTAAAAGACGACAAGCAATTGAGTTCGGCACCCTCGCAGTTCGTGCAGGGGATGGGCCTATTTTCGGCAACGGCGATTGTGATGGGTTCGATGATCGGGTCGGGCATCTTTATCGTCTCGGCCGATATGTCGCGTGAGTTGGGTTCGCCTGCGTTGCTGATTGCGGCATGGCTGGTGACGGCCGTTATGACAATGATCGGCGCGCTGAGCTATGGGGAGCTTGCTGCAATGATGCCGAAGGCTGGTGGACAATATGTCTATCTGCGTGAGGCGTTGGGGCCTCTTTGGGGCTTCCTGTATGGGTGGACTTTGTTTCTGGTGATCCAAACGGGTACGGTTGCAGCGGTCGGGGTTGCTTTCGGGAAGTTCCTTGGGGTGTTCTTTCCGAGTGTGAGTGGAACGAACTGGATCTGGCATATCGGACATGTGCCGGCCTGGCATGTGGGTCCGATGGTGCTGGGCAATATGGACATCGGGTTGAATGCTGCGAACCTGACGGCGATCATCGTGCTCACGGTGTTGACCGGGCTGAATTCGTTTGGGATCAAGATGGGCTCGGCGGTGCAGAATGTGTTTACTTCTGCGAAGGTGGCGGCGCTGGCGGCTGTGGTGTTAGTTGGTTTGATGGCGAAGAATGCGACTGCGATTGCTGCGAACTTTGGCGCAGGCTGGCACAATTTCTGGGCGGGCGCGGGGTGGGGGTCGCTGCATGCGGTGCAGGTCGGAGTGGGCGGACCTACGGTATTTGTCGGGCTGCTGACGGTGGTGGCAGCGGTGCAGGTGGGGTCGCTGTTCAGCTCGGACTCGTGGAACAATGTCACGTTTACGGCAGGGGAGATCAGGAATCCGAAGCGGAATATTCCGCTGTCTCTGGTGATCGGGACTGGCGTTGTGCTGCTGCTGTATGTGCTTTGCAACTTCGTTTACCTGAGCGTGCTGCCGATGGCGGGTAGTCCGACGGCGACGACAATCATGGGACGGGGAATTCAGTTTGCCTCTGAGGATCGAGTTGCTACCGCGGTGATGGAGCACGCTTTTGCGGGATATGGCGCGAAGCTGATGGCTGCTGTGATTTTAATCTCTACGTTTGGCTGTGTGAATGGCTTGCTGATGGCCGGAGCGCGAGTTTATTACGCGATGAGCCAGGATGGGCTGTTCTTCAAATCTGTCGGGAAGCTGAGCAAAAGCTCGAAGACTCCGGTGAATGCACTCTGGGTGCAGTGGGCGTGGGCTTGCCTGTTGTGCCTGTCGGGGAGCTATAACCAACTGCTGGATTATGTGATTTTTGCAGTTCTGGTTTTTTATATTCTGACGATTACGGGCTTGTTTGTGCTGCGCCGGACTCGACCGAACGTGGCGCGTCCGTACAGGGCGTTCGGGTATCCTGTGTTGCCGGCGTTGTATATCATCATGGCGTTGTGGATTTGTATTGTGCTGTTGCGATACAAACCTCAGTACACTTGGCCCGGTTTGATACTTGTTCTGCTGGGTATACCTGTGTACCTGCTGTGGACGCGGATCTCCGTTGCGAAAAGACAAGCGTAGGGAACATTTTCAAGGAAGTGGAGAATTTTATTCGATGGCGAAGTTACTGGCGGTCAAACCTCTCTCCCGTTTGCTGAAAGAGGCGGAAAACGAGGGTGAAAACGGACTTAAACGCGCTCTTGGTCCGGTAAACCTCATCACTTTGGGAATCGGCGCCATTATCGGCACGGGCATCTTCGTCCTTGTCGGGCCGGCTGCTGCAAAGTATGCCGGGCCCGCGGTCGCGCTCAGCTTTGTGGTGGCCGGTATAACATGCGCGTTCGCTGCGCTCTGTTACTCAGAGTTCGCATCGCTCATTCCCATCGCCGGTTCCGCCTATACCTATGGTTATGCCACACTGGGCGAGTTCGTTGCATGGATCATCGGCTGGGACCTGGTACTCGAATATGCTTTTGGCGCGGCTACCGTTGCCTCAGGCTGGAGTGGGTACTTTGTCAGCTTGATGGATGATCTTCACATCTCTGTGCCACCACGATTGATCGCCACTCCGGGCACCGTCCTTTATCACTTTGGCAATCATTGGATCCCCTTCAGCTCGTTACCGGCAGGGGTAAGCACTGCCGGTCTGGATCATGTCACGGCCCTTTTCAATCTCGTCGCTTTTGTCGCGATCGCTGTTGTGACTGCGGTGCTGGTCATTGGCATCAAGGAGTCTGCGAACCTTAATTCCGGGATTGTGATTATCAAGCTCGGTGTTGTCGGCGTTTTCATCGTGGTTGGAGCAATATTTCTCCATCATCACCCACTTCTGACTCAAGTGAACTGGCACCCCTTCATTCCACCGTCGCAAGGGAATGGGCACTATGGCTTTGGCGGTATCGCAGCAGGAGCTGCCTCGGTTTTCTTCGCCTATATAGGATTCGATGCGGTCTCGACCGCTGCCCAGGAAGCGAAGAACCCGAAGCGCGATATGCCCATTGGCATTCTGGGGTCACTTGTTATTTGCACGGTTCTGTATATCATCGTTGCGTTGATCCTCACCGGGCTTGTCAATTACAAGATGCTGAATGTCGGTTCTCCCATTGCTACCGGAATCGAAGTAACGGGCCATCCATGGGGGAGCCTCCTCGTAAAATTCGGTGCGGTCTGCGGCCTCGGCACCACGATGCTGGTGATGTTGCTTGGTCAATCCCGCATCTTCTTTTCCATGTCGCGTGACGGTCTGATTTGGAAATGGGGAAGTATTATTCACCCCAAATTCCGTACCCCCTGGATCTCGAATATTGTCGTCGGTGGCGTCGTCGCTTGTATGCCCGCTTTGTTGCCGATCGACAGGCTTAGTGAGCTCGTTAATATGGGCACACTTCTCGCCTTTGTCATTGTTTGTGCCGGTGTCTGGATTCTGCGCCGCCGTCAACCCGATCTGCATCGCCCGTTCAAAACTCCCTTTGTACCGTTGGTGCCGATCCTGGGAATGGTCAGTGCTCTTTACCTGATCTGGACACTCCCGGCGCTGACGAAGCTCGTTGTGGTGGGGTGGCTGGTATTCGGGCTGGTGATCTACTTCACCTACAGCGTGAAGCACAGCAAGGTGCAGAATGCGCTTCGAACGGAGGAAGCTGAGGGTACCCCCCCTATTGCCCGAGTGTAAGTTTGCTGGATTCATCAACTTACGGGCTGTCGGTGTCTGTAAAATAGTCATAACAAATGGGTTGTAGCCAAATTAGCCAGTATCAACGAGTTAGCCCCGGAGGGTGTCCGGGGCTTCTCTTGTTTGATCTCTATTACAAGTATAGCGGTTGGAGCATAACTAATACGCCAACTCTATTCTGTTTCGTTTGATGGGTTTAGGTGGTTTTGGGGCTTGACATGTGATTTCTGGGCCAAAAACACAAAAAATAAAAAAATCAATGGCCAAACATAATGGATTCAGTCGCTTCGCTTTCGGCTTTGCTCCAGTCTTGAGCAGAGTTAAAGAATCATTGACGCATTCTCCGAGGACCCCGTATTCGCCAACTGCGTCTTCGGATTGCTGGCGATAAGACGACTTATGAGGACTGCTCACGACGATCACAGAACAGGTCATCACTTTCGGATTGCCGACAATACGAGCGCTCCTTGTAATTGTCTACTTGCCACTCGCAGTACGAGTATGAGCCGGTATTCCGAGCAGCGCATTCATCTCGCCCTCGAAGTCCATTTGCAGCTGTTGGCCCAGCATAGAGAGGCTCAGGGCAATACCCTGGCAATCAAGCGGATTCACATCGATTTGCGCCCCGATCTTCCACTCGCGAACATAAGTCTCAAAGTCAACCGTTCCTTGATTAGCTTCGGTAGTGTAGGGAAGCTGGATCTCCTTTCCATCCACCAAAACACGAGGTCGCAGCCAGACCGCCTTCAAAGTGTCATTGTCCTTCGTTTGGTCAAGCGGAACGCCGGGCGGTTTAACATCAATCATCCGAACCGTGCCCAGCCGATGGGCGAGGCAGTTGCGAACGCGGTATAGACCATCGAGCCATTCCATCTTCTCCTTCAGGGCAGCAGAGGGCTTGGCGACGACCAAGCCATCGCCCATTCCTACGGGACCTAATCGGCTCTCTTTTTGTACTAGAGTCAATATTCTCCAGAAATTCCGGCTATCCATTCTCTTGATGGTCCCTTTCAGGTGCTCAAGGACTCGTCGCTGACGCAATAGATTTTGCAGGTGGATCTCAAAGCGACTAATCATCGAGATTAACGAGAACCTCGAAAATAGGATGGGGGCTTCCCGTCGTACTGCTTGGTCCTGCTCAAGTCCGCCGCATCTGATGGGGACTGCAAAGTCAGGCGTAGCCTGAGTTAGAGGAATCTTCGACAGAGCAACCCCGGCTACTGCGACAGCGTCATCGTAGGCTAGTCCGTTGCAAAGAGAAATCAGTTCTTTCCGTGCATCCTCGGGGTACTGTAAATCTCGAATCGTTCCCACATGAGCTCCTAACCAAATTGCCCAAAGTGATAATTATGCCAAGGCTTGTCTTGGCATGGTCGATCGCAGTCCCATTTGGACGATAAGTTGGCTTCTCAGGCAAATGGTACTGGTTTCTCCCGAGCGCAAACTGATCCACTAGCCAAAAAGTTAGGGCTGGGCGTCTTTTTGGGTTGGTGGGCTGGCTGTGGTGGACTGGGGGAGGATGGGTAGGGTTACGGAGTTGGTGCTGGTGGGGTCGTCGCGGAGTTTGAGGTAGAAGCCGGTCTTGGCTGGGCGTGGAAGCGTGAGGGTGCTGCCTACGAAGCCCTCGGGAACCGTTGTGGGGGTGGCGAAGGTGGGGTCGGTGGCGATGGAGTCGACGAGATAGAGGCTGGAGCCGGAGATGGTGCAGGGCTGGGTCGCGTCGGTTGGGCATTGGAGGTCTTTGAATGTGGGAAGGCGGACGAGGGTGATGAGTGGGACCCATTCGCCGGTGGTGCCGTCGGCGGCGATGGGGCGCAGACGGAGAGGACCGAAGGCGGAGGTGCCGAAGGCGGTGAGGGGATCGAGGGTGACGAGCAGGGTGTGCGGGTTCTGCAGGATGAGGTTGCCGGAGGCGACGGTGAGCTGAGTGTGGAGGGTCTCGTCGGCGTTGGCGATCTCGATCTTTCCGGTGCGGGGGAAGGGCGTTGGGGACTTGAGGGAGAAGATGAGCTGGTCTCGGACGGGGAGGTCGTTCTGGTCGGCGAGGTGAATGGGCGGATTACCCGACTGCACGATGTTCTTGCTGAGGAGCGTGACGGTGGGACGCGCGGCTGAGACGGTGACGGGCAGATCGAGGGTGCGGCCGTCTTTGAGGGAGATCTCTGCGGTGACGTGTTGGGCGGGGCGAAGGTCGAGGCTGGGTGTGTTGTCAGGCAGAGTGAGGTGGAGGCTGGTCTCGGAGGAAGCGGTGCTGTTCGCGGCGGGGGTGAAGGTGTGTTTGTCGAGGACGACCTTCTGGACCTGATCGAGACGAACGCCGGCGAGTTGTGCGGTGGAGTCTCCGGCGTGATAGACGAGGGAGTCGAGTTTGGCGGGCTCGGAGTAGTCGGTGAGGCTGACAGTGTCCGGTTTGGTGACACCATATTGCTGGACGACGAGATGGAGCGTGCCGGGATCGTGCGGGGGCAGGGCTAGAGCGACGTCTACGGTGTTGGGCTTGCCGGGAGCGGGCTTGAAGGTCTGCTCCTTCGCTTTGCCGAAGGCTGTGTTGGCGCCGGGGTCGAGTTTTATGGTCTCAAGGCAGGCGGTTCCGGTGGCGGTGAGGAGGACGTGCTGGTCTTTGCCGGCGATGAGCGGGGCGTCGGAGACGAGCTTCCAGTCTTTGCCGGGCGTGTCCTGAAGACTGAGAGTGGGGCCGGTGAATTTATCGAAGCCCCAGAAGCCGGTGACAGTGCCGGTGACGGTTGGGTCGAGTTTGCCTGGGGGTTTTTCCAAGGGTTTTGCGATGAGAGATTTCTCTGCGGTGGGATCAGTTTCGTTGGCGACGGAATCGAGCGGGAGAGGTTTGCGCGCGGGTGCGTGGGCGAGGACGAGACCTCCCTGGTAGGCGTCTGGCGTGAGTGGGATTTCCATCTGCTTGCCGGCATTGTCGAGGTGGAGGACGAGATCGTGCGCGAAGGCCGTGGAGAAGACGAGCGGCGCGCCTTCGACGGGGAGGACGATGGCGGGCTTGAGGAGGCAGGTGATGAATCTGGGGTCGGATGGGCGGAGAGGCGGCGGCATAGCGGTGAGAATGGCAGGCAGCCCGATGACGATGACGGACTTTGGATTGTGGAAGGAGGGCGGGGTGTTGAGACGGAGGTTGAGGGCGTCGCTGCTGGGGAAGGCGATGGCTGGGATGTACTGGTACTTGGCGGTGTGGAGGCCGCTCATGATGCGGACGAGATCGACGACGGCACCGACGTAGGCGCTGTAGACTCCGGCACCGCCGAGCTGGGTGTAGCTGGCCTGATTGATGAGGTCGGTGTTGGCTCCGCTGCTGAGGGCGTCGGCGACGGTTTCGCCGTGGCCGTCGTCGAGCAGGGTCTGGTTGCCGGACTGAGTGAGGCAGGTGGCCTGGGTGTCAACAGGCTTCTTGAAGCAGTCGCCGTTGGGCTTGAGATTGAGGGTACGGGCGAGGAAGTCGGAGTGGGTCGCGAGGGCTTTGGGGTCGTCGGGGGGAACGCGGCGGATGTTGGCGAGATAGGTCTCGATGCGGGCCTGCTCGAAACCGGCTTCGGCGAGGTCCTGCGAGGCGCGGACGAAGACTCCGGGACGGCCGCGGACGGCGGAGCGGAGGGTGCTGAAGTCGCCGCCGGTTTCGGGAGCGAGGAAGAGGATTGCCTGCTGGGCTTCCTGGGGAACTTCTATCGTGACGCCTTCTTCACGGACTTTTTTGTTCCAGGTCTGGATCTCGGTGAACCAGTTGTCGGGGGGTGGGTTGGTGGAGCCGCGGAGGAAGGCGGCGATGAGGAGATAGTGGACGGACTGGGTGGGGGGAAGGTCGGGGTGAAGCCAGATCTTGTCGCCGGGCTGGAGGTTGGGAACCTGAGCGATAGGGAGAGTATGGCCCGCACGAGTGACGTGGACGTCGATTTTGGGGCCTACGAGGTCGAAACGCGCAGGGTCGGCATGGAGGCTCGTGATGGAGAGCAGAAGGGCAGCCAGAGTTCCGGTAAGGCGTAAACCACGGGCGACAGATGCCATCATTCCATTTTAGACGGTGGGGCGATGGCTTCGGATGTCAGATTGGGGGAGCCTGTCTGGTTACTGCGGGTTGCGGACGCGGGAGGAGGCGTGGTCGCTGGCGATGACACCGTCGCGGATGGTGACGACACGGTGAGCGTACTCGGCAATGTCGGGTTCGTGCGTGACGACGATGATGGTATTGCCTTTGGCGTGGAGCTCGTCGAAGAGAGCCATGATCTCGTCGCCGGTCTTAGAGTCGAGGTTTCCTGTGGGTTCGTCGGCGAGGATGATGGAGGGCCGGTTGACGAGAGCGCGGGCGATGGCGACACGCTGGCGCTGGCCACCGGAGAGCTCGTTGGGCTTGTGCATCATGCGGGTGCCGAGATTGACGGACTCGAGGACCTCTTTGGCACGTGCAGTGCGCTCGGCTGCGGGGGTGCCGTTGTAGATGAGGGGCAGCTCGACGTTGTGGAGCGAGGTGGCGCGGGCGAGGAGGTTGAAGGTCTGGAAGACGAAGCCGATCTCTTTATTGCGGATGCGTGCGAGCTCGTCGTCGTTGAGCTCGGAGACGTCGTGTCCGTTGAGCCAGTAGCGGCCCTGCGAGGGAGAGTCGAGGCAACCGATGAGGTTCATCAGCGTGGATTTACCGGAGCCGGAGGGTCCCATGATGGCGACGTATTCGTTGTGGCGGATGCGGAGGTTGACACCGCGGAGGGCGTGTACCTGCTGATCGCCCATCTCGTAGGTCTTCCAGAGATTGTCGGTGACGATGACGTCGCCTGGATTGGGACCTGAAGCATTGCTCGTGATGTCGGGTGATTCAACTGCGGTTTCGATGGCCATCCGGTTCTCCGGTGATGTTGCCTGTTTCAGGATAGTACGTTTCAGCCGAGGGTATGGTTCCCGTGGGGTTAATGAACCATCTTCCGGCGAGTAGTTCTCCTTGAATAGTTCTCCCTGGGCGGTGGTTAGGAGCTGGTTAGGGCTTGTCGTCGGGGCTGGCCTCGACCGTGTTGTCTACTTTGACGGCGGTACCGCTCTTAAGGGCGCGAAGAATTCGATAGCGTCCAGTGACGATCTGGTCGCCTTCTTTGAGGCCGGTGAGGACTTCAATGTCGGTTGCGCCTGTAATGCCGGTGGTGACGGGGATGAATTCTGCGCGAAGCTTTTTATGCTCGGTCCTGAGGATGTAGACCCCCTGGACGAGGGTGGCTTTGGCTGCAGCTCCGGCGGGTGTAGCCAGAGTGCCTGAGGGCGGTTTGCCGTTGTTTTCGGCGAGGATCTTTTCTGCGGCCATATCGCGCTGGACAAGAGCCTGAATGGGGATGGTGAGGGCGTTGGGCTTGTGCGCGGTGGTGATCTTTGCAGTGGCGGAGAGACCGGGGCGGAGGTCGTTCATCGCGGCGTCGGTCTTGTCGAGGGTGACGACGACCTTGAAGTCTTTGGCTTCTTCAGTGCCGGTGGTGCTTTGGCTGGTGGCGATACCTGTGGTGCGGAGGAGGGCCTGGTCGCCGACCTCGGTGACATGTCCCTTGAAGATGCGACCGGGCAGGGCATCGACGGTGACGTCGGCCGGCTGATTCAATTCGACGTTGACGATGTCGGTCTCGTCGACTTTGACCTCGGCAGTGATGACGGACATGTCGGCGAGGGTCATGAGGGTGGAGCCTTCGGCGTTCTGAATGCCGACGACGACGGTCTCTCCTTCGCGGACAGGGACGTTGGTGACGAGGCCGTCGAAGGGTGCGCGGCTGATGGTCTTGTCGAGAGCGTCGTAGTTGGAACGCTGACTGGCGACGGCCTGGTTCATATGGCCTCGCTGAGATTGAGTTTGAGCGCGGGCCTGGGCGAGAGAGGCCTGACGCTGAGCGAGGGTGGCGACCGCCATGTCGTAGGCGGCTTTCTTCGCGTCGAAGTCCTGCTTGGCGATCAGTTGGTCGTTGTACAGGGCCTTGGAGCGATTGAAGTCGAGCTGCTTCTGCTCGAGGTCGGCTTTACCTTGGGCGATGTTGGCCTCTGCGGTCTTTTCCGCGGCGACGTAGCTGGCGATGTCGGTGTGGGCGGCAGCTATGGCGGCCTGCTGTGCGGCGACAGTGGCTTCGGGTTGAACGCTTTCGACTCTTGCCAGGATGGTGCCAGCTTTCACGTGGTCGCCCTCTTTGACGTAGAGGTGAGTGATGCGCCCGAAGGAGGTGGCCCCGACGTTGACATAGGTTTTGGGTTTGATCTGGCCAGTGCCGTTAACGATCGAAGTCAAGTCCTCGCGGACTGCTTTGCCTGTGGCGACTTTGGTGACGCTCGCCTGTCCGTGGAGAATGCTGGCTATGACGATTCCTGCCAGAACCAGGACGACCGCGACGATGAGGATAATCTTTTTAGCGCTCATTGCTGCTTTCTAAGACCACTCTGCAAATGATCAGAGGGCTTTGGAAGAAGATGTTGGCTCTTACACAAAGGAAATACGAAGGGAAACCCGCCGGCGTTCCATTATCTTTGCAAAAAACCAGGTTCAGGCCCTCTCGACGGAGATTTGGCACACACTGCAACTCCTTGCAGGTGAAACTTTAGGGGCCTGTACGAATATAGATGATGATATCAGGGCGACTTGTACGTCTACCCTTGTAACAGGGATATAACCGCTCTACAATACATGCTGGTAACAGGAGAACCACCCCTATTATGACCACCTCGCGGCGCTTGGTATCCGGCACGGCTTTTCTCTTCCTGTTGTCGATGGGAGCGGGAGTTCTGACTGCACAGGATTCTGCCCAGACCCCGGTTCAGGCCGATGGGGTGACGAAGGGGCCTGTCATGGTGGAGAAGCCGGACCCCTTGAAGCGTCCGTTGAGCGATAAGGAGAAGATCACTCAGCAGAAGGCGCTGCGGCAGGAGTTGAAGGGGGAGTACAAGAAGTGGGTCGATGACGACGTCCGGTGGATTATTACCGATCAGGAGCTGCAGGCTTTCAAGAGCCTGAGCAATGACGAGGAGCGAGACCAGTTCATCGAGAACTTCTGGTTGAGGCGGAATCCCAATCCGGATTCACCTGAGAACGAATACCGGGAAGAGCACTACGCACGCATTGAGTATGCGAACGAGCATTTTGCGGCTGGCAAGCCGGGCTGGAAGACAGACCGCGGCCACATCTATATTGCCTTCGGCAAGCCGGACAGTATCGATTCTCATCCGAGCGGCGGAAGCTACGAGCGGCCAATGGAAGAGGGCGGCGGCAACACCTCAACATTCCCATTCGAGACATGGCACTATCGGTATCTTGAAGGTATCGGGGACAACATCGATATTGAGTTTGTGGATACGTGCATGTGCGGCGACTACCACATGACGATCGACCGGTCGGAGAAGGATGCGTTGAAGCATACTCCGGGCTCTGGACAGACTCTGTATGAACAGATGGGGATGGCGAAGCAGGCAGACCGGTATACGGGCGGAGGACTTGAGCAGCTTGGCAAGGGGCCGATGTCGGATCAGAACCAGAGCAAACAGTTCGACCGTCTGGACCAGTTTGCGAAGTTGATGGCTCCTCCTGTGATCAAGTTCAAGGATATGGAAGAGTTCATGGCCACGTCGAAGATTCTGTCGGGACCTCCGTTCCTCTTCGATGTACGGACCGACTATGTGAAGGTGACCAACGATACGATCCTGGTGCCAGTGACGCTGCAGATTCGGAATAGCGACATCACCTTTGTCAATAAAGACGGCGTTTCGACGGGCACGGTGAATATTCTGGGCCGGGTGACGAACCTGAACCACAAGATCATCCAGACCTTCGAAGATCCGGTGGGCATACAGGTTCCGAGCGAACTGCTGGCGCGGAAGAAGAACGATCTTTCGGTGTATTGGAAGTCGCTGCCGCTGCGTCCGGGACTCTACAAGATCGATATCGTGATCAAGGATGTGAACAACCCGGACCACATTGGCAGGTGGGAGCGCAGCTTGAACGTTCCGCGGTATGACGACGACCACCTGGCGTCTTCTTCGCTGATCCTTGCCGGACAGATGGAGCGGGTTCCGACAAGAGACATTGGAGCTGGAAACTTCGTCATTGGGGATACGCATATCGTTCCTCGCGTAGCTACCAGCATGAACGTTCCGGTGACGTTCCACCGGGCTCAGAACCTTAACTTCTGGATGCAGGTGTATAACCTTGGTATCGACGAAAAGAGCAAGCATAACGGGGCGACGATCGAGTATCAGATTCTCGACCTGGCAACGAATAAGACAATTCTGCAGACCGAGGAGCTGACTTCAAAGACTAGCCCGAATTCGGACCAGATCACGATTGAAAAGAGTTTGCCGTTGGCAAGCTTGCAGCCTGGAAAATATCAGGTGAATATTAAGGTGAATGACGGAATATCGAAGCAGCAGATCGCAGAGTCTGCGCCGTTTATTGTAGATTAGGCAGGTGCGAACAAGGCCCGGCGACATGGTTATGCAGATTTCGATTCGCGATAACCAGTCCCTTCGCATTCTGTAGTGCGCTTCCTGATTTTCAGGAGCGCGAAAATATTGAAAACAGCCATCGACGCGCAGGACGAGTTACTGTGCAACGACCCCAGGGGAAGATCGCGTTTGTCTCGCTGCTGCTGCTGCTGACCGTGGCGGTGCGCGCGGCTGCAGGTCAGGGAGCTGCTGTCTCCGGTGTAGTCCGCGACGCGCAAGGTGTGACACAGCTGGGCGTTCTAGTCCAGGCGATTGCGGATAACTCATCTGTTCTCGGTACGGCGTTCACGGATCTGCGCGGGCGCTATCTTATCCCCCATCTGCTTCCTGGAAAATATGAAGTAAGAGCAAGCGCTGCGCTGTTTGTGCCGGCGATGCGAGACAATCTCCAGCTTCGATCCGGGGCACGCGCGGTGGTGAACCTTACGCTGAGCACGCTGTTCGAGTCTGCGGTCTGGATTCCGGCAGAGCGGCGTAAGGCAGACGAGCCCAGCGATGACTGGAAGTGGACGATGCGGGCGGCCGCGAATCGGCCCATCCTTCGATTGACGGAAGATGGCGATACGATTACGGTCTCGTCGAGTGTGACCGAAACGACGCCTAAACACGCGGATAGAGCGCGAGCCGAGATGACAGCGGGGGATGGGGGATTCGGCAGCAGTGGTTTGCACAATGTATTTGTTCTGGACCGGGCGCTGGATGATGGCGCGGGGTTGACGCTTCGTGCAGACGTAGGGAAGCAACCGGGACCGACGATGATTGGGCCATCGACTGAGGTTGCGGCTGGATATGAGACGCGACTTGGGCCTTCCGGGGCTGGTCGTGCGGTGGTGAGTTATCAAAACCACCCGGAACTTTTGAGTTCGGGCGGTGCTCCTGGGCTGGAGGCAACGCAGATTTCAAGCGCACAGCGGATGAAGATCGGCGACTTTGCCGATGTAGAAGCAGGTGGAACGATTTATGTTGTTCGCGCTGCCGGATACGCTTCCGGTTCGCGACCATTTCTGAAGATCACAACGCATCCGATCAAGAACTGGTCGGTTGGATATCGTATGGCCACGTCGCAGAGCTTGCAGTCGTTTGCGGGGCTCGATTCGGTGCAGCAAGAGCTGCCGGTAGCAGTGATGTACCAAGGGCGGATGCAGACTGAGCGGGGAGTTCACCAGGAGTTTACTGCGAGCCGTAAGACAGGAGCTGGCCTAATCCAGATTGCGTACTATCGCGACAATCTTGATCGGGTGGCGGTTTCAGGCGGGGGCGCGCTGAGTGCCGCGGATATGCAGCAGACTGGTCTGCCGGGCGCGGCTGGGATTGTTGCGGATTCCACGACGGGCAATTTCCGGCTGCTGAATGCAGGGTTCAGGACACAAGGCGTCAACGTTACGCTGAGTGAGCCGCTGACTCCCGCGCTTTGGATGGCGTTAGAATATGCGACGGGGGCTGGGCTGGCCGTGAAGGATGGAGCGGAGATAAGCCTTCCGACGGTTGGATCGAGTTTGGCACCGCAGGTTGCGCAGACTGCGACGTTTGCTCTGCGAGGACGGGTAGTTCGCAGCGGAACGAGGGTTAGGGCGTCGTACCGGTGGCAGCCGACACGCCTGGTGACGGCAGTTGACCCGTATGCATCGTTTGGCGACCAGGCATATTTCAGTTGCTACCTGCGGCAGGCGCTGCGGTTGGGAAATCTGCTGCCGGCTGGTCTGGATGCGACTATCGACGTGACGAACCTGTTGGCGCAAGGGTATCGGCCGTTCCTGTCGGCCAATGGGCAGACCCTGTTTCTTGCACAATCTCCGCGTACCGTTCAGGCGGGATTGGCGCTTACTTTCTAGATCGATAACCTTCCTACGCACTGGTTCCTGTTGTGGCTTGACGTGTGCTTCACCTGAGCTTATTCAGCGCTTCCATGGGATCCACGTGAGCTGCGCGTCGTGCAGATATATCCTATATCCCCTCGAATCTAGAGAGAAGGATGTTGCGTGTGCCATTCCGTGTGGCTCTGGTAGAGGCGAGCTGCACGAAGGACTACAGCATCGTCCAAGGCGCGTCCCATAATCTGCATGCCGAATGGAAGGCGTTTGCTGCTGAATCCACACGGCACACTGATTGCGGGCAGGCCGCAAAGACTGGAAACTCCGTCCGGTGCACGGCGGTCCAAGTGGAATTTGCGCGGTCCGTTATGCGCTCCAGGGTCATCCGGGTCTTTCTCGCTCAAGGGCTGAGCGGCAGTCGGTTGCGAGGGAGAGATAAGGACGGAGTATCGATCAAACATCGAATCTGCGGTGCGCTGCAACATCAACCGTACACGCTGCACGTGCAGGTAGTCGGTCACCGAAAACTGCTCACTGGCGTAGCCATTGATGCGACCGAGGGGATCGGTGAGGTCTTTGCATTTTCCAGAGTGAACCAAATGATCAAAGGCACTCGCTGCCTCCATGAGGATGGTTAGTTCGGCGGCTTCTTCAAATGGGCCATCTGGAAACTCGCAGGATTCTACTTTTGCGCCTGCTGCCTCGAATGCGCGGCAAGCTTCGTCGACTGCTTTTTCTGCTTCGGGGTCAGCTTTCTCATACACGTTGGTAAGTCGGCCGATGCGTAGAGGGGAGCCATGGTTTGGGTCAGTGTCTTCATAGACAAATGCGGGAGAATCGCTGCCGATGGAGTCGTGATCCAGAGGGTCGTGGCCCGCAATTACGTTGAGCACCAGTGCACAATCGTCTGCTGTACGTGCCATCGGTCCTAGCTTGTCCATGCTGTAGGCAATGGCCATCGACCCGTATCGACTGACGCGGCCGAAGCTTGGGCGCAGACCAGAGACACCACACCATGAGGACGGGCAGAGAATTGAGCCGCGTGTATCCGAGCCCAGGGCCCATGGTGCGAGACCGGCAGCAGCGATGGCTCCGGAGCCGCTGGATGATCCGCAGGTCCAGCACTCAGGATTCCATGGATTGTGCGCGGGGCCTGTGAGGGAAGCCATTCCGGAGCTGTAGCCCAAGCCGCCCGCGAGTTCAATCATTGCGGCTTTACCGAGAAGGACGGCACCGGCTGCGTTGAGACGTTCGATGACGGTTGCGTTGTAATCAAAGCTTTGATGGGCGTACGGTACCGCTCCCCAGGTGGTGGGATAATCTTTGACTGCTACAAGATCTTTTACTGCATAAGGGACTCCGTGCAGCGGGCCTCTGTATTTTCCAGCTTTAATTTCCGCTTCCGCATCGCGGGCCTGACGAAGAGCAAGCTCCGGGGTCAGCGTAACGAAGGCATTCAGACGTTTGCCGATGGTGCGACAACGCTCGAGATAACCTTCGGTCAACTCGACGGGCGAGATTCGCTTAGTGCGAATTGCTTCGCCTAGTGCGCGTACTGACATGAAATAGGTGTCTTGTGTGAGCATTGGGGTCCTAAAGTATTTATCTTTCGGTGAAACTGCTGCCATTCTTGCAAGGGCTAAATCAATTTGATCAGTTAAGAAGAAGTAAGTATTCTTCAGACCTTCAGACGCAGTGTGCATGCGGAGGGGTCGCCGTTCTGGACTTCGAAAGATCGAATAGAGACGAGCATGCGCTGATTCGTCGTAAGGATATTTATCAGTCGGCGCTTCTCGTCCGTGGAGAGTCTGCTGCCGTAGACCCGCAACAAGTTCGAATACCTGGCGTAAACCTCACTCCAATCATCGTCGGATAAACCTTCCGGCTTTGCGCCGAGGTGTTGTACGGAAACTGAAATGGCGCCAGTTTCTGCCAGCGCTGCCGGCGGCAGGATCGTCATTGCAGCAGTAACAATAGCGTTTTTGCCAAATAGTCTCCGACTGAATGACGACTGCTCCGAAGGCGGATTATTTTGCATGTTTCGCTCCTTGGCAACCAATTGTGTGGCGTGAAGCTCAGATGAATTCGCAAACGTGCCGCGATAATTCCGGTCAACGAAGTGGAACCGATTGTATTACGTTTTGCATACAAGAATGAAGAGCCAGACAGGCCGCTTTGGCGATCCGAAAGGCAACCGGACGACGGACCATCAGCAAATCGCAGAAGTGGTGGACGCGGCAGGGATCGAACCTGCGACCAGTCGATTAAGAGTCGAATGCTCTACCAGCTGAGCTACGCGTCCTTTTGGTTTTGCTCCTGGAGGAGGAGATCGGTGAGAGTTATTGTGAGGCGGTACAGGCAGAACTCAATCACGCGACTCGTTAACGATAACACAGCCTGCAGCGTAAGTTGGCGGCTGCAGGCTGTGGGTTAGCGGAAAAACTTTGGGATGTTAGCCGACGAAATCCACTTTTGCACGATGGGGAATGATGCCGCGATCGTAGCCCATCTCAAGGAGTTTGTGGATCGCTTCTCTACCGTCGGGGCCGTAGTTGAGGGTACGGTCATTGACGTACATGCCGACGAAGCGGTTGGCGAGTGCGGGGTCGAGGTCGCGGGCGAACTGCATGGCGTAGGCGAGGGCTTCTTCTCGGTGATCGAGCGCGTGCTGGATGCTGTCACGGAGAGCGTTAGTGGTGGTCAATAGGGTTTCGGCACCGAGAGAGCGGCGGATGGCGTTGCCGCCAAGAGGGAGGGGAAGGCCGGTCTGCTCGTGCCACCACTGGCCGAGGTCGAGCAACTTGAGGAGGCCGTCGTTGGCGTACGTGAGCTGGCCTTCGTGGATGATGAGGCCGGCTTCGAATTCGCCCGCGACGACAGCAGGGATGATCTTGTCGAAGGGTACGGTGACGGTTTCAATCTCGGGAGCAAAGAGCTTGAGGGTGAGGTATGCGGTGGTGAGGGTGCCCGGGACGGCGATGCGCGTCTTTTTAACCTGGGGCAGCGTGAGATTGCGGGTGGAGACGATCATGGGGCCGTAGCCCTCGCCGACGCTGCCCCCGCAGGCCATGAGTGTGTAACTGTCCTGCAGGTACGGGTAAGCGTGGAAGGAGATGGCGGTGACATCGTAGAAGGCCTCGTTGATGGCGCGGTGGTTGAGGGTCTCGATGTCGGTGAGGGTATGGGAGAACTTGTAGCCGGGGACTCGGACCTTGTTGGTGGCGAGGCCGTAGAACATGAAGGCGTCGTCGGAGTCGGGGCTGTGGGCGATGCTGATCTCTTGGATGGCGGTGCTTGTGGCGGTCATGATGCGGTCTAGTCCTTAATCGGGGTGAAAAAGAGTGAGATGCGCTGAGTTGATGTGGCGACTCGGCGGGGAGAATTGCAACGAGCTGTATGCCGCGCGGTTAGGACCGTCGCCAGCGTTGGAGACTGCTGAAGATGCCTGCGGCCGCAGTAATCTTGACGATCTCGCCGGGGAGAAAGGGAGCGACTGCCAGAGCCCAGGTTGTCGAAGCGTTGAGGTGGGCGATGTGAGAGAGCCAGCCAGCTCCAAGAAAAAAGATGGGGAGCGTGGCAACAGTGGCGGCGATGAGGGCGCCTCTGAAGCGTGAGGTGAGGGGCTGCATAGCGCGGACGACCCACCCGGCGATGGCGGCGACGAGCGGGTACGAGAAGAGAAACCCGCCGTTGGGACCGAGCAGATGGGCTATTCCAACAGGACCGCCAGTGGGAGCGAAGACCGGCAGGCCGAGAGCGCCTTCGACGAGGTAAAGAACCATTGCCGAGAAGCCAGCCACGGGGCCGAGAGCCAGGCCGACCAGAATGACGGCAAAGTTCTGGAGGGTTAGCGGGACAGGCGTGAAGGGGAGTGGGAATGAGATGTGGGCGCAG
Organism: Edaphobacter sp.; assembly: GCA_039922475.1. GTDB lineage: Bacteria > Acidobacteriota > Terriglobia > Terriglobales > Acidobacteriaceae > Edaphobacter. The sequence continues at coordinate 42,624 of JBDTEQ010000124.1, read as the reverse complement.
GCAGCTACGAATGCGGTTGCTCCGATGACGAGGAGGGTTTTGCCGGTAAGGGACTCCCGAAGAGATCCGGAACCGTGGGTGAGACCGAGTTGAGAGGAGGTAGCGGCTTGCATCGAGCAGGTCCTTTCGCGCTAGAAGCGCTGTGACGAGATGGATTGATTGCGAGTGTTGGCCTGGATTGGTTCGAGTACTGAGGTCCAGGTTTTTCCAGCTGCAAGGTCTTTGACGTTCTGCTGCGGGAAGATGCGCGGGGTGAGTGAATCCCGATGCAAGCGCTGGTCTTTGGCAGCGGCGAAGAGATACTCGGCAAAGTCGTGTTGCGGATGATCGGTTTTTTTGCAGGAGCGCACACGCCGGGTGACGGCGATGGCCGTAACCGTGAGAACGAATAAGCAGAGGAGCGAGATGGCAAAGAGGATATACATGCGCCACAAGAAGGATAACAAGGCGCGTGGCTTCGTGCAGCTAATTCGATTTGTCGGACGATTTGACTGGATATCGCAGAGGGAGGGTTGATTTTCGATCTTGTGAAGCTGCTTGTGCCGTGTTGCGTGTCGGAGACATAAGCCTTTTAGCGAGGAGGCAGTATGAACTAGGTACATGCATGCGTGAAAAGAGATTTCCACTTGACGCTGTGAAATGTGGAGTTTGTACTTATGTGTAGATGACTCGCATTAACAATGCACGCACTGAGGTAAAACAACCGTGGGTGATCGTGCGTTTGTATGAGCGAAGCCAGGTGGGTTGGCGGAAGGTGGCCACGGGTGCTGCTGCGCTGCTTGCGCTGGGACTGGGATATCACGTCGTCTTTGGACAAAATGGTCTTACCGTGTATCAGCAGAAGCGGCAGGATAAGCAGAGCCTTGATCGCCAGTTGCACAACCTGCAGCGAGAAAATGAGGCATTGAAAGGACATGTCGAGCGGCTGCAGCATGATCCGAGTGCGATTGAACATCAGGCTCGCGAGGAGCTGCACTACACTCGGCCGGGTGAGGTGATCTACACCCTGCCTGCTAGCAGTAGGTCTTCGGATGCTGCCAGTGAGCCAGTTTCCTCGAACCGATAAATCAATCTGATGGTAAAGATCGGGCCGATATGGATGCTATGAGCTGGACGAGTACCAGCTCGGCGCGGTAATACAGTCGTAATTACGATCATTCCTTCGGTCGATCACTTCGATGTTGTCGATTCACAGATTAAAAGCGTGGGGTACGGTGCAGGCTTGCAGGTCTGACGATGGTGCGTGGGTAATTGGCAGCCGAAGGTGTAGGTAGGATAGGCTTCTGAAGGATAAAGGACCCCAATTAATGATCTTTGATATGGAAAAACCTAAAGGGCGCGAGAGTCATAATTTGCTGATCGGCCTGGTCGCGCCCCGACCGATTGCTCTCGTGACGAGCATGAGTGAAGACGGAGTGCTGAATGCTGCTCCCTTCAGCTCTTATAACTACCTGTGCACCGATCCGCCAATCCTTGGGTTGGGAGTTACGAACCGTGTTCCCGGCGGCCCTGTTCCCAAGGACACTGCATGGAATATCCGGCGAACCGGGGAGTTCGTTGTGAATGTTGTCACTGAAGACCTGATGCAGAAGATGAATATCTGCGCCACAGATTTTCCTGCAGAGATGAACGAAGTGGAGATCGCGGGGTTCACGACTACCCCGTCGCAGGTGGTTAAGGTGCCGCGCATTGCCGAGGCCCATGCCGCGCTTGAATGCAAGGAGTTCACGACGATGGAGATTGGCAGATCGCGGATTATTCTGGGCAGGGTAGTTTCGATTTATGTCGAAGATAAATTTATCGATCCAGCGGGGCCATATGTGCTTGCGGAAGAGCTGCATGCGATTGGACGGATGAATGGACTGGGGGCGTATGTGAGAACGCGCGATGCGTTTTTAATGATGCCCCGGATGACGCATGAGCAGTGGAAGAGAGGGAAGGGCGAGGGTTCTTTGTAGGCTAGGAGAGATATTCCCTGAGCCATGGGTCGGTGGAGTGGACGAGTTCGTGGGTGGTGCCGTCGAAGACGACCTGACCTTCATTCAGAACGAGAAATTTGGTGCTGTCGTCGACTTCTCCATTGGGGATTGGCTCGATCTTGCCGGTCTGCTGGTTGAAGCGGTTTCTGGCTAACAGGAAAGCATCCTGCAGACGGTGAGTGATGAGCAGCGATGTGGTGTGAGTAACGTCGCGTTGCTTGATGACCAGGTCAATGATGGTGGTTGAGGTGATGGGGTCGAGGCCGCCGGTGGGGGAGTCGTAGAGGATGAGATCGGGTTTGGCTATGATTGCGCGGGCGATAGAGACGCGTCGGCGCATGCCTCCTGAAAGTTCGGACGGAAATTTTGCGATGGTATTCTCGAGCTCCACGAACTGGAGGGCTTCGATAACCCGCTCGTGCGCCTCTTCTTCCGGGACCCGGTCTTCATGAAGACGGTAGGCTACATTGTCTTCGACCGATAGGGAGTCAAAGAGCGCCGATTCTTGAAAAACCATGCCGATACGTTCGCGAAGCTTGAAGAGATCGGTCTCATGCATGCGAGTGACATTTTCGCCGAAGACGCAAATGGTGCCTGAGTCTGGTCGAATGAGGCCATTGACCAACTTCATTACGACGGACTTTCCTCCGCCGGCGGGGCCGAGGATGATTCTTGTTTCCCCGCGGTGGACGGTGAAGGAGATGTTTTGAAGAACGGGCTTTATATCGAAAGTGATGGAAACATCGTCGACAACAACGACTGGATCGGCGGAATCAGGGCTTTGCTGAGCCTGAGAAGTATTTCCGACAGCGATGTCTGCAGGCATGAGCTGGTCACCTGCCGAAGATGCCGATCATCGCGCGGCTGACGATGAAGTCGACAATGATGATGAAGACGGAGGAGTAGACTACGGCCTGAGTGGTGGCCTTGCCCACGCCCTGGGTGCCACCCTTTGTGGTCATGCCAAAGTAGCAGCCGACGGTTGCGATGATGAATCCTGAGAAAAGAGGTTTAGTGAGGCCCTGGACCACATCCCCGTATTCCAGGGCACGGTAAGAGTTGTGGAAGTAGGAGGAAGCATTGAGGCCCATGAGGGTGACACTGACCAGCGCGCCGCCTGCGATTCCGACAGCATCCGAGACGATAGTCAGAAAGAAGAGCATGAAGACGGTGGCGTAGACCCGAGGTGTGACAAGCTTGCGAACGGGATCGGTTCCGAGAGCCCGCATGGCATCGATCTGCTCGGTCACTTTCATGGAACCGATCTCGGAAGCCATACCAGATGCGTTGCGGCCTGAGACCATAAGGCCGGTGAGGACCGGTCCAAGCTCCTTAACCATCGAGAGGGCGACTAGGTTTCCGGTAAGGCTGACGGAGCCGAACGCCTGCAGTGAGGTTGCCGATTGCAAGGCGAGAACGCAACCGGTAAAGAAGCCGGTGAGAACGACGATGGGCATGGAGCCAACGCCAATCGAATCCATCTGGGTATAGATATCTGCCCAGTAACGAGGCCGGGAGAACAGATTTGCGACCGCACGCCAGCACAGGATGGAGTACTCCTGAATGGAGGCGATGGTCTGCTTGGCGAAGCTCTCTGGAGAGACAAAGGGCATTTGTTCTGTGGCTCAGGTTATCAGATGCAGGACCCAGGTTGAAGATGGCATATTTCTACAGGGTTTCTAAGGGTGTGATGGTGCATCGAACTGGCGCGAAATGAGAAGATAGAGAGAATGACCGATGAGATGACAGCGGCGATTCTGTATGGCAAGGAAGATCTCCGACTGGAGCGTGTGGCGGTGCCGGAGGCTGGGCCTGGAGAGCTGGTGGTCCGGGTTGAGGCCGCGCTGACCTGTGGGACCGATCTGAAGGTCTATCGACGTGGATACCATGCCAGGATGTTGAAGCCGCCGATGCCGTTTGGACATGAACTTGCAGGCATCGTTGCGCAGGCAGGAAAGGGAGTGAGTGGGTTTCGCGAGGGCGACAGAGTTGTGGCGCTGAACTCGGCTCCTTGCGATGCATGCTTTTTCTGCATGCATGGGCAGCAAAATTTATGCGAAGATCTGCTGTTCAACAACGGGGCGTATGCGGAGTTTATTCGGATACCGGCGCGGATTGTTGAGAAGAATACTTTGTTGGTCCCGGATGGAGTTCTCCTGGAGCATGCCGCGTTGACAGAGCCGTTGGCGTGCGTCATGCGTGGGCTACACGAGAGCGGCTCACGAGCCGGTGACACGATGGTGGTGATCGGCGCCGGACCGATTGGGTTGATGTTTATGCATGTGGCGGAACTGGCAGGAGTACGAGTGATTGCTGTTGTAAAGCGAGAGGACCAGATAGCGGCGGCAAAGGTGTTTGGCGCAAATGATGTTGTGCAGGTGGGGGCGGCGGAGGATGTGGTGGCTGCAACTCGTGCGTTGACTCAGCGAGGGAGAGGCGCAGATGTCGTGATTGAGGCCGTGGCGAGCGCTGCAACGTGGGAGTGGGCGGTCGGTATGGTGCGGAAGGGTGGAGTCGTCAACTTTTTTGGTGGGCCACCGAGTGGCACTAAAGTGCAGTTGGACACAAATCGCCTGCACTACGGCGACATCACCTTGAAGGCTAGCTTTCATCACACGCCGGCGACTTGTCGGGCAGCTTTCGAGCTAGTGACCAGCGGGCGGTTCAGATGCGCAGAGTACATCACCGGACGTGCCGGATTGGAAGAGGTTCCCAACCTCTTTGCGCGTATGATGCATCGCGACGGGGGCTCGCGAGAGATCAAGACCGCTGTGTTTCCTGGCGGGGTGCCGCGGTGAGTGACGGGATGGTGGAACAGTTTGCGCTTCTTGGCGCTCCGCCGGAGCACCTGACTCCATTGGAGCGACCTACGCTTGAAGAGGCGCAGGCCTGGTGTCGCAACCTTGCTTCTACGCACTATGAGAACTTCCATGTGGCTACGTTCTTCCTTCCGCGCAAGGTGAGGCCTCACTTCGAGAGCATCTATGCCTATTGCAGGGTGGCTGACGATCTTGGGGATGAGGTTGCGGATCCGGCGGTTGCGACTCGCTTGCTGGATACTTGGGGTTTGATGCTGGATGAGTGCTATGACGCGCCGGAGCGGTCGATGCATCCCGTCTTCGTGGCGCTGCATGAGACGATCCGCGAGTGCAATCCACCACGTCAACTCTTCCTGGATCTGCTGCATGCCTTCCGGATGGATCAGGTTAAGACGGAGTATCAGAGCTGGGAAGAGTTGCTGGAGTACTCGCACTACTCTGCGAACCCTGTGGGACGGCTGGTTCTGTGGGTCTGCGGGTATCGCGAAGAGCTGCTTGGAGTGCTCTCGGATAAGGTTTGTACAGCGCTGCAACTTGCGAACTTCTGGCAGGATGTGGTGGAAGACGCAGAGCGCGGCAGGCGGTATGTTCCAGCGGATGCAATGCTGCTGTACGGTGTCGATGAGGGGCAGATCGAAGGGCGAATCTTTACTCCGGAGTTTCGTGCGATGGTTGAGAGCCTGGTGACGCGAACCCGGGAGATGCTGCTCGAAGGGGGAAGCATCAGCAAGCATGTTGACAGGGAACTGGCGGTTACGCTGGATCTGTTTCGTAAAGGTGGAGAGGCGATTCTCGACGGCATCACGGCGGAGGACTTCGATGTGCTGCGCGGAAGACCGGTGGTGACGAAGACGAAGAAGCTGAGATTGCTGCTGGGTGCGATTGTCGGCAAGCTGCGGGCGGGGATAGCTGCGTGACGACTGCTGAGGCCTATGCTGTGTGCCGCACGATTGCACAGCGGGAGGCGAAGAACTTCTACTACTCCTTTCGCGTGTTGCCGGAGCCGAAGCGGAATGCGATGTGCGCGGTGTATGCGTTTATGCGGCGTGCGGACGATATCTCGGATGACGAGTCGTTGCCGGTTGCGGAGCGACGCGAGGTGATGTCGCGATGGCTGGAGGCGTGGCGAGGAGCGAGGCAGAGCGGTGTTTCGGATGATCCTGTGTTCCTCGCGCTGAACGATACGCAGAAGAGGTTTGCGATTCCCGATGCGCTGCTTGAGGACCTGGTACGGGGAACTACGATGGATCTGGAGCCTCAGGCGCAGACGATGAATGAGATGCAGGCCTTCGCGACCTTCGATGATCTCTATCGATATTGCTATCTGGTGGCGTCGGTTGTTGGGCTGGTTTGCATCAGAATCTTCGGTTATACGGATTCGCGGGCAGAGAAGCTCGCCGAAGAGACGGGCGTTGCGTTTCAGCTTACGAATATTCTGCGCGATGTGAAAGAGGATGCGGAGCGTGGGCGAGTTTATCTGCCGCTGGATCTGCTGCATGAGTTCGGCGTCGGGGTTGAGCGTGTGAAGATGCTGGCGAGCGGCGCGGCGATGGAGACGAATGAGCGTGCGATGTTGCGGGCTCTGGCGTCGAAGGCTGAGGGATATTATGCTTCTGCGGATCGTCTGCTTCCGTTGATCGATGCGGACAGTCGAGCTGCGCTTTGGGTGCTTGTCACGATCTATCATGATCTGCTCCGCAAGATTGCGAAGACGGATGGCGATGTTTTTACCGATCGGGTCAGCGTATCGACTGCTGCGAAGTTGACCGTCCTTGCGCGCGGCGTCTTGATAATGGTTCGCGATCGTATGGTGGCATCGTGAGTGGCGAGGTTTGCGATGTGATTGTGGTGGGGGCCGGGGCGGCTGGTTTGGCTGCTGCTGCGGCGCTGAGTGGTGCGGGGAAGCGCGTTGTTGTGCTGGAGCGGAAGCCTTATGTTGGGGGTAGAGCTTGCTCGTATGAGCATCCGGCGCTGGGCGAGGTGGTGGATTCGCAGCATGTGCTGCTGGGTTGTTGCACCAACCTGATTGATCTGTGCAAGCAGGCGGGAAGCTCGGACAAGATCCGCTGGTACGACAAGCAGACGTTCCTCGAACCAAATGGACGGGAGCCGAATGGCCGGTCGAGCAGCATTGTTGCCAGCGGGCTGCCTGCGCCTTTGCACTTTGCACCCAGCTTTGCCCGGATGTCGACGCTTGGCTGGAAGGACAAGCTGGGGATGGCGCGCGGTTTGATGGAGTTCTTTCGCGGCTATCCGGCTGAGGACGATGAGAGCGTGGAGCAGTGGTTGAAGAGGACGCGGCAGACAGAGCGTTCGATCCGGCACTTCTGGAATCCGATTCTGATGGCTACGTTGAATGATCGTGTTTCGCATTGTTCGACTCGTTATGCAGGCAAGATTTTTCATGAGTTGTTTATCAAGTCTTCTACCGGGGGACGGCTGGGTATTCCTACGGTTCCTTTGAGTGAGTTCTATGCGGATGCGGCACGGTTGATCGAGGCTCGCGGCGGAACGGTGCGGCTTCGCGCGAGTGTGGAGGCGATTGCGCAGGAGGCGGACGGGCGCTGGAGGGTGAACGTTGCGGATTCGGCTTATCTTGCCGATTCGATCGTGCTTGCGTTGCCGTTTGAGCAGACGCAGAAACTGCTGCCGGCTGTCCGGTTGAATGAGCGGTCTTCTGCGCTGGCGCTGAATACTCGCGATGAGCTGGAGTTGAAGATGGCGCGACAGGTGCATTCTCCGTTCACTTCGATTCTGTTGTGGTTTGACCGGGAGATTTGCGATCTCGATCATGCGTGGCTGCTGGATACGACCATTGAGTGGTTCTTTCACAAGTCTCGGATTCGGCGGTATGCGCCGGAGAAGGGTAGTTATGTCGAGCTGGTCATCGCCGGTTCGCGGGCCCAGTTGAGCATGACCCGGGAGGAGATTCTGTCTTCGGCGCTGCGGGACCTGGAGCTGTTTTTTCCGGAGGTGAAGCGGGCGAAGCTGGTGAAGAGCGGGGTGCTGAAGGAGGCGCGGGCGACCTTTTCGGTGGTGCCGGGGCTGGATCGGTTTCGTCCGGGGCAGGCTACGGCGTGGCCTGGGTTCTTTCTGGCTGGGGACTGGACGGCTACGGATTGGCCTTCGACGATGGAGGGGGCGGTGCGGAGTGGGCGGCTGGCGGCTGGAGCGGTGGTGGGGGATTCGGGGCGGTTTATGGCTGGGGAGATTCCGGCCAGCGGGTTGATGCGGTTGTTTGGGGTTAGGTGACCGGGGGTACCCCCTCCCATTGCCCGGCGATAAACTCCTTCCTTTCAATGGTATACGAGTGGCTCTGGTCTGTAAATATGTCCAAACAAAGGGGTTATCGCTAAATTTGGCCAAGCAAAGGAGTTAGAGTAATTTCTCCGTTCTTAAGTGTGAAAGCCCGGCTGTTCCGCCGGGCTTTTCTGATTTCTAATTTAATTATACCGGGTTGAGTGTAACTAAAACGCCAAGTGGATGTTGCTGATGGATAAGGGGTTGAGTCGTTTGGGGGCTTGACATGCGATTTCTGGGCCAAAAACGTGAAAAATAAATTCGCTTGGTTGTAAGTGCAATGGAATGAAGATGGATAGAGATGATCTTTGGTTTTGGAAAAGGCCTAACACAGATTTTCACAGATGACACGGATCAGGAACAGGCGACCGCGAAGGCGAAATGCGGGGATTTCTCCGCTGCGCGGCTCACGGCGAGGCTGCGAGGCGCTTCGGTCGAAATGACGATTTTTGGGGGAGCAGGGTAAAACGCAGATCCCCTTCGGGGATGACAACCAAAAAGGCGACACAACCGCAACGGCAAGGGCAACAGCAGATCTCTACGGGATGACAAACAAAAGGATAGGCGACTCCAACGGCAAGATTATTTTGCGAGGAGGACTACGCCTATGCAGACGAAGATGGCGGCCAGCCAACGGCGATGGTCTACGTTTTCGCGGAGGAAGACTTTGGCGGCGGCGGCGTTGCCTATATAGGTTAGCGAGGCGCTGGCGGGGGCGGCGAGGGAGAGGTCTACGACAGAGAGGGTGAAGAGGAGGGCGAAGAAGTTGAGGGCCATGCAGAGAGCGCCGATGAGGAAGAGCGGGCTGGCTAGAACGGCTCGGATAGGGCCGACGTAGCCCTGGAGGCCGGGGCCGGTGCGGAGGTTGTCGAGGTCTCCGAGGTGGCGCATGGCGGCGGCGATACAACACTCGCCGGTGATGGCGAGGACGGCGACGGTGAGGATGCAGCCCCACTCTCTGACGACGTGGGGATGGAGGAACGCGATTGCGAGGGACGGGGTGGGCATCAGCGACCGGCTCCGGAGTCCATGAGGTCGAGGTCGTGATGGTCGGAGGGGTGTTCGGTGCGGGAGGGGCCGCCGGCGACGAAGCCTACGGCGCAGACGATGAGGGCGATGCCGGCCCAGCGGTAGAGGCTGAGATGCTCGTGCAGCCAGAAGCGGCTGAGGAGCGCGACGACGACGTAGCCGAAGGCGGTGGCGGGCATGACGAAGGTGAGGTCGGCCCAGGAGAGCGCAGTCATATAACTGGCGAAGAAGCCGATGAGCAGCACGATGCCGGCGATGACGTAGGGGTTCAAGAGAGCGTGGAAGAGGAGACCGAGGTGGTGGAGGTCGACGGGCCCGACCTGCGACATGCCGCGGGCGAGGAGCGTGTCGCCGACCGATGCGGTGAGCATGACGGTGAGCAGGATGGCGTATTGGGAGGGCTTGAGGCGATGCTTCATCTGATTCAAGTTTAGAGGAGATCGGATTTCAAAGTGTTTGAAGATGCCGGTAAGAAGAAGTTATTTATCGTTTTCGATGAGGATGTGGGCTCCCTGCGTGAACTGCGGTTTGAGGCTGAATCCCCGATATTCGGTATCGACCTGCAAAGTGTGAGTGCTGGGCGCTATACTCGGTGTCATCAAAAATTTTAGAGGTGTAAGGGATGCTCTTTAGCAGGTATGCTCGGCCCACTCAGGTTGTCTGGTTGACGGCGATAGCAGCCGTTGCAGTTTCATCATCGATGGTGCTTGCTCAGACCAGGTCGCAGGAGAAGGCCTCTCCGGAGTCGACCGCCGCGATGGCTCACAGTCAGGTTACTGCCGATTCGACTACCGAGGGCAGCGTTACGGTCGGCGGGCAGGCGATCGCCTATCGCGCTGTTGCAGGCACGATCACCGTGGGTGCAACGGACCCGCAGGACGCTACGATTGGCTTTGATGGCAAGCCGCTTCCCGATTCCAACGTGAAGCTGCCGGAGAAGGCGGAAGATGCGCCGCCTACCGCGCGGATGTTCTATGTTGCGTACTTCAAGAAAGATGCTTCTGCTGGGCAGCGGCCGATTGTGTTTGCCTATAACGGCGGGCCGGGCTCGCCCACCATGTGGCTGCATATGGGGACGTTTGGACCGAGACGCATCGTTACGCCGGATACGGAGCATCAGGAGGGCGCGCCGTACACGATCGTCAACAATGACTACTCGTTGCTGGATGTGGCTGATGTCGTCTTTATCGATGCGCCAGGCACTGGGTTGAGCCGGACGTTCGGGAAGAACAAGGTGCAGGCGTTTTATGGTGTCGACGCCGACGGACATGCCTTCGAGCGGTTCATCCGGCGGTTTCTGTCTAAGTACGATCGCTGGAATTCGCCCAAGTATATCTTCGGCGAGAGCTACGGTACGCCGCGGTCGGCTGTGCTTGCCGCCGATCTGGGCAGCGTTGATCTGAACGGCATCATTCTGCTGTCGCAGATTCTGAGCTTCGACAACAGCATCGATAGCCCGACGGCAAACCCCGGCGTGGATCAGGCTTATGCGCTGGCGCTCCCCACCTTTGCGGCGACGGCGTGGTATCACCACAAGCTGCCCACGCAGCCCGCGGCTTTGAAGCCGTTTCTCGATGAGGTGCAGAAGTTTGCGCTGGGCGAGTATATGACGGCTCTGCTGCAGGGTAGCGAGTTGACGGATGCGGAACGTCAGGCGGTTGCCGAGAAGCTGCATGGGTATATCGGGCTGCCGGTGGACTATCTTCTGCGGGCTGATCTGCGGGTTACGGGCGGGGAGTTCTCTGAAGAGTTGAAGCTGAATGAGGGTTTGACTACGGGGCGTCTCGATTCGCGGTATGAGGGGCCTGAGGTCGATCCGCTGAGCTCATCGTCAGCTTACGATCCGCAGAGCGACGCGATCACTTCGGCGTGGAATACGGCGATCAACCAGTACATGCACAATGACCTGAAGTATGCGACGCAGGACACGTACCTGATGTCGGCGCGGCAGGGCGGGGAGTTTTCCTGGAATATGAATCACCGGCCTCCAGGGAGAGGGTTCGGCGGCGGCGGCGGGAATAACTCGTCGGAGACTGGCGCGAATGTGATGCCGGACCTTGCGTACCGGATGAAGATGAATCCGAAGATGAAGGTGATGCTGGCGGGTGGTTATTACGACCTGGCTACGCCTTACTTTGAGGGGATCTACGAGATGCATCATCTGCCGATGCCAAAGGCGTTGCAGTCCAACATCAGCTACCACTACTACGAAGCGGGACACATGATCTACGTGAAGGAAGACATTCTGAAGCAGTTTCATGCTGACGTTGCGTCTTTCATCAAGTCGACCGAGCGCGGGAAGTAGGCTTTTGCGGAAATGGAAAGGCGGCTGGTTTATGCCAGCCGCCTTTGTTTTTAGTCGCGCTCAGAAGGAAGACATACCCCAGGGGCTGAAGCCCCAAGTGTGGCGAGATGAGAGAGGCCCAAGGCTGAAGCCTTGGGTTACCTGGAAGCAGAAACAAAAGCGGCCAGCCGAAGCTGACCGCTTTTCTGTGTCTCTGGACGTGATTATGCGTTGATGCTGACGGATTCCTGCGCTTTGAGGGCGTTCTCCTGGGCTTTGAGGCGAGAGGCCTTGTTGCGCTGGCTGCGGAGCTTCATGAAGGCTTTGGCTTCGACGTAGAGGCGGGGTACGTCGCGGTTGACGACGGCCTTCCAGACTACGCGGAAGGCGGCCCTGGGTCGGAAGTAGTATTCGTCGTAGAACTTGTGCACCATCTCCATGACGTACTCGGTGGGTAGGCCGGGGTATTCGATGTGAGCCATCTGGTGGCCGCCGCCGTCCTCCATCTTTTCGTTGGTGATGAAGCCGTTCTTCTGGGCGAAGTCGTAGAACTCGGTGCCGGGGTAGGCGTGGGCTACGGAGACCTGAATGGTCTCGCAGTCGAGGGTCTTGGCGAAGTTGATGGTGTTGCGGATCGACTCTCTGGTCTCGCCGGGGAGGCCGAGGATGAAGTCGGCGTGGATGATGAGGCCGAGGTCGTGACAGTCCTTGACGAAGTCGCGGGCACGCTCGACGGTGGCGCCTTTTTTGATGTTCTTGAGGATCTGGGGGTCGCCGGACTCGAAGCCTACGATGAGGAGACGGCAACCGGCGTCTTTCATGGCCTTGAGGGTGTCGCGGTCGGTGGTGACGCGCGAGGTGCAGGACCAGGTGATTCCGATGGGCTTCAACTTTTCGCAGAGCTCGATGGTGCGGACCTTCTGGATGTTGAAGGTGTCGTCGTCGAAGAAGAACTCTTTGACGTGGGGAAAGTTTTCTTTGGCCCACTTCATCTCGGCGGCTACGTCGTCGGTGGAGCGTTTGCGCCATGCATGGCCGGAGAGGGTCTGGGGCCAGAGGCAGAAGGTGCATTGCGCGGGGCAGCCGCGGGTGGAGTAGAGCGAGATGTAGGGGTGGAGCAGGAACGGGACGTTGTAGCGGGTGACGTCCATGTCGCGCTTGTAGATTTTGGTGGCCCAGGGCATGGCGTCGAGGTCTTCGACCTGAGGGCGGTCGGGATTGTGCTGGATGACGCCGCTGGAGTCTTTGTAGGAGATACCGAGGATTTCGTTGAGGGGCTTTCCGTTGGCGTATTCGACCACGGAGAAGTCGAACTCGCGGCGGCATACGAAGTCGAGGACTTCGCACTCGTTCAACGCACGGTCTGGATCTGTTGTTACTGGTGGCCCGACGAAGGCGATCTTGATGGAGGGGTTCGCGCTCTTGATAGCGCGGGCGAGGCCGTGGTCGCCGGACCAGCCTACGGTGGAGGTGAAGAGGACGAGGAAGTCGAAGTTCCTTGCGATCTGGATGGTTTCATCCGCGGAGACGTGGTGAGGCGGGGCGTCGAGGAGCTTCGATCCTTCCAGCATGCCGGCGGGATAGGCGAGCCAGACGGGGTACCAGTAGGACTCGATCTCGCGGGTGGCGGGCCAACGGGAGCTGGCACCACCGTCAAAATTTTCAAAGGAGGGCGGATTGAGAAACAGGGTTTTTAGAGGCATGATCAACTATCGATTTTACCATTCTGTCACTGGGTTAAGTTGCTTTTCTGAGGTTCCGCGGATGGTTCGGGCCGATGTCGTTTAGGACAGGCAATATATTCATTGCAAAAAAGATAGTTGAAGCGGATTCACCTAGGGTTTTGCGGGCGCTGGGGTCTGGGCGCGCACTGCTGCTGCGAGCCAGGATTCCAGTTTGCCCGAGACTCGCATGAGGCTGATCTGGGATTGTTCTGACTCGAAGTTCGCGTTGAGGACGGCGATGAATTTTCCACGTTCGGCGATGCGGGCGGTCTGCTCGTCTTTGGGAGTCATCTGAGGGCCGGAGAGGTTGCCGCTGCCGGCTTTGAGCTGGACGAGGAGGATGTCGAGCTGCTGCCGGGCGAGCTGCTGGTCGAGAGTGGCGATCTCGGCGCGGGTGGAGAGTTCGGCTGCAGTGTGTCGGGCGCGGAGGCGGCTATCGAAGAACTGGTCGCGGAGGGTATCGGCCTCGTGTTCTGCGTGTGAGGCGTCGGCTGCGGCCTCGCGTGCCTTGGCGTTGTGGGCCATGTCGAAGAGCGGCACGGTGATCTGCACGCCGAGGGCTGCGTTGTTCTGCTGGAAGCGGAAGTAGTAGTCCTGGAGATTGTTGAACTTTGCGAAGCGGCTGTACTGGGCGTCGAAGGTGATCTGAGGCCTCCAGAGATAACGCGACTCGCCAAAGGCAGTTTCGCGCTTGGCGCGTGCGACCGCGTAGGCGGAGTCGACTGCGGGGCTGGTGACGAGGCTCGTACCGCTGAGATCCGTCGAAGAGGGATTGGGGAGGGCGGGGACGCTGTTGGAGGCGGTGCTGAGGGCCTGCGACGGGAGTCCGACGAGGCGGGCGAGGTGGGCCTGGTCGGCGGTGGTCTCATCCTCGGCGCGGAGCCGGGCGAGACGGATCTGCGCGGCGAGAAGTTTGGAGGACGTGAGATCGATGGGGGTGTCCTCGCCGGCGTCGAGACGCTCCTGAACGATGTTGACGAGGCGGTCGGCAAAGCCCTGCTGTTGCTGAAGCGCGGCTTGACGCTGGAGGTCGCGGTCGAGGGCAAGGTAGGTGATGGCGGTGTCTTCGGCTACACCGTCGCGGACGTCCTGGAGGTTGAGTTTGGCAGCGTCAAGCGAGGCCTGGGCGGCGCGGACGTAGTCGCGCTGCGAGTAGCTGAAGACCAGCGACTGGGCGGTGATGTTGAAGATGGAGGGCTGGCCGAGAGGAAAACCGTAAGAGGGGGGACCGAGTCCGGAGCCGCCGACGATGGCGGGGATGTAAGCATAGCGCAACTGCTGGACGGCGGCGAGGGCTTTATCGACATCGGCATGAGCGGTGAGGACCCTGGGGTTGCTCTTGAGCGCGAGATCGATCGCGGTGGTGAAGGATATCTGCGCGCAGGCAGGAGCGACCGCGAAGGCAAACGCAGAACACACGATACTTAGGCGAAAGATGCGGATCATACGTCCTGAGAGATTCCTTACCGGCTTGAGCTATGGTATCGCTTTTTCTTTAGGAGCCCTGCACGGCTTTGCGGGCAGGTGCATAGTTGGATGCGAGGGCAAGAGCAGTGGCATATTCGCGATGGGCGGCGGCGGGATCGCCCTGTTGCGCGAGGAGGTTGCCGAGTTGGAGATGCACCTTGAAGGCGGGTGCATCATCGGTTTTAGCCGAGGAGGCGAGATAGGTGCGGAGAAGGGTCTCGGCGAGTTCAGGGGAGCGATGGGCGTCGGTGAGGATGCTGGCGGCATCGACGAGTGCGGGGCCTTTGCGATAGTCGGCTGCGATAGCGGACTTAAGAGCCTCGGCCATCTTGTCGGGTTGACTGTGGCGCTGATAGAAGTGGCCGAGGTCGATGTAGGCGTCGGGCGTTCTGCCGGCTTCGACGGCTCGGGTGAACTCGGCTTCGGCGGCGGCGATATCTTTTTTCTTTTCGGCGATGAGTGCGAGGAGGCGATGAGCTTGAGAGGGGAAGTGCGGCTGCATTCGGGCGGCGAGTGCGTTGGCTCTATCGAGGCCTCCGCCGATGAGGGCAGGCGCGGCGACGTAAAACTCGCCAAGGTCGCTCATGGCCTGGACGTTTTCGGTGTCGAGCTGGACGGCGTGCTCGAAGGCGGTACGGACTTTGATGGCAAGGCTGAGGGCGGCGAGGGGATTGGCGTGCTCGGCTTTGAATCCATAGGCACGGCCGAGCCACATCTGGTTGTCGCTGTTACCGGGTGCATTCGCGACGGCCAGCTCACACTCGTGGATTGCGCTGTCGGCCATCTCCTGGCTGTAGTAGGAGCGGCAGAGAAGCTGGTGAGCCTCGGCATTACCGGGTTGGATGGTCAACTCTTCGCGGAGGCTTGCGGTTGCTTCATCGACACGACCCTGCTGGAGAAGCAGCTTGGCGTGGGGTGCATCGGCGAAGAGCAGATGAGCGCTGGCGAACACGAGAACAAACGACAAGAGACGGATGCGGGCCGGATGGATCGGAATCTGCATATCTAGTCGATGATTTTGACTGCAAGTCCGTTGGACAACTCGCGGTTGTTGGCTGCGCTGAGCGCGACGGTATCTTTCTCGGTGAGGCCACTGACGATTTCAGCGCGGGTGAGATTGACGAGGCCCGGCTGAACGGGAGTGCGGACGAGCTTGTTGTCGACGACGCGGTAGACGAAGTCGCCTCCATCGGTGTGGAGAGCCTCGCGAGGAATGCTGAGCGCGTTGGTGCTTTGCGCGATGGTGACTTTGACGACGACGTTGGTGTTGGGCAGCAGGTCGCCGTGCGCGTCGTCGACGGTGACGATGCACTCGCCTACGTTGCGTGTGCCGTAGGTGATGACGGTGGTGGGAACGATGCTGATGTGGCCGTGCCATGTCTGGCCGGGTTTTGCATCCCAGGTAATCTTTACAGCCTGACCGACGGCGAGCTTGCCGATCTCAGGCTCGTCGAAGTATGCGTGAATCTGGATTTTGTTGAGGTCGGCGACATCGATCAGGTTTTCGCCTGCGGGGACGAAGTCGTAGGTGGAGACGGGGATGGAGTAGACCGTTCCAGCTTTGGGGGTGCGGATGTTGAATGCTGCGTAGCTGCTCTCTGCTGCGGCGACTGCGGCTTTGGCATCGGCGACTTGAGCTTCAATACGAGCTTTGTCAGCCGGGCTGTAACGCTGGGTGGTACGCGCCTGAAGAGTCTGGATAGCGCTATTGGCGGCATCGAGGCGTTGCTCGGCGGCGGCGACTTCACTGGCCGAGGCGGCCCCGTGCTGCTCAAGTTGCTTGAGTGCGGCGAGATCTTTGGTTGCCTGCTGCTTCTGCAACTGGGCACGGTTGATGTCGGCGGTGAGGGCGATATGCTCTTCCTGCGAGCCGCCCTGCTCCATATCGTGAAGCGCGGCCTGTGCGGTGCGAAGGGCGGTGTTTGACGATGCAAGCTTGGCTACCGCGTCGGAGTCGTCCATCTTGAGCAGAAGATCGCCGACGCGGACCTTCTGCAGAACCTTGACGTAGATCTTTGCGATAACGCCTGGGGCCGGAGCGTAGGCCTGAAACTCGCCGATGGGCTCCACTTTGCCGTTGGTCGAGGTGGAACTGACGAGGTTCTGGCGAGTGACTGCGGCTGCTTTGACCTCAATGACGTCGCGGGTGTAGGAGCGCACTACGACGAAGACGAGAAGGATAATTGCGAGAAAGAGGGCCCACATCAGGAATGGATTGCGTCGGCTTGTCTCGGTCGTCGGCATGCAGATAGAGGCTTCAGTATATAAGAGTGTCGCTGCACCAGAAACGAAGCAGAAAGTTTTTGAACGCGGAGTAGTAACCCCGCGGCTTCCCAGTTAAATGCCTGAGTTATGGGTGAATGCGGTGGGTCATGCCATCCGGAGGTCGACCAGTTCGAGTTCGAGGCCGGGAAACTGTGGGTTAGTTTTAGCTTTCAGGCGATAGGCGGCGTCGATTCGCGATCCTTTGTCGAGGGCCATTGCGGCGATACGGGAGGGCCAGTCGATGCTTCGACTCCAGCCCAGTGCGGTGATGCGGGGTGGCTGGCCGTCTTGTTCGAGTTGGAGGCAGATGTGCTTTTCCTTGATGTAGCGCACCGGCGCGGTGAGGGTGAGGCCTCGGGCGAGGAAGACCGGTTCGCGATTGCCGATGCCGAAGGGTTCGCAGCGTGTGAGCCAGTCGAAGAAGTTTTGTGTGAGGTCACGGAGTTGGACTTCGGCGTCGCATTGCAGTGACGGTGTGAGCGTGTCGCGGGTCAACCGGGTTGATCCGTAGAGCTGCATTCGTTCGCGGAGGAGGCCCATGCGATCGGATGGTAGAGAGAAGCCGACGGCGTGGGCGTGACCGCCGAAGCGGGTGAAGAGGGCATCAGGTGAATTGGGCTTTTCCTCAACCTCAACTGCGCCGTGAACTGCAGTGAGGGCGTCGAGGAGGTGGAAGCCTGCGATGGAGCGGCCGGAGCCGTGGGCGTGGCCGTCTTCATGAGTGAGGACGAGCGCGGGGCGTCCGGTGCGATCGACGATGCGCGAAGCCAGGATGCCGAGGATGCCGCGATGCCAGGTGGGATCGTCGAGGATGAGGCACTCGGCTAAAAGATCTCCTGTGGCTGCGTGCAGGGTTTGGAGCTGGGCGTCAATGGCTTCGAGGGCTTTGGCTTCGGTGGCGCGGCGCTCGTCATTGAGGCGGTTGAGCTTTTCGGCGAGTTCGGTGGCGCAGGCGGTGTCTTTGGTGAGGAAGAGCTCGACCACGTCGCCGGCAATGTCCATGCGTCCTGCGGCGTTGATTCGGGGCGCGAGGCGGAAGCCTACTTCAGTTGCAGTTGGAGCACGGTTGGCGGGGATCTGTGCAACCTGCATGAGAGCGCGGAGGCCGGGCTGGACTGGGTTGCGAAGCTCGCGCAGCCCGAGAGAGGCGATGGTGCGGTTTTCTCCTTCGAGGGGTACGGAGTCGGCGATGGTGGCGATGGCGACGAGCTTGAGAAAGGACGGGATGAGGCCGCGTTTGAGGCGCAGGCGATAGGCCTCGGGGTCTTCGCTGGTTTCGGCTGTGGATAGGAGGAGGGCGTGGGCGAGTTTGAAGGCGACGGCGGCACCGCAGAGCGATTTGAAGGGATAAGGGCAGTTTGTCTGGGCGGGATTGAGGACGGCGACGGCTTCGGGGATTCCCATTGCTTCGTCGGGGAGATGGTGATCGGTGACGATGAGATCGAGTCCGAGGGCTTTGGCTTCGTCAGCGGCGGCGAAGGCGCGGATGCCGGTGTCGACACTGATGACGAGGCGGACGCCGTTTGTTGCGGCTTGCCCGAGGACTCCCGTCTGCATGCCGTAGCCCTCGCGAAGACGGTGGGGGACGTGGTAGGTGACGATGGCGGGTTTTTCTTTAGCGGCGATTCGTTCGATTGCGGTTTTGAGGAGGACGGTGGCGGTGGTACCGTCGACGTCGTAGTCGCCGTAGATGAGGATGGGTTCGCTGGAGCGGACGGCTTGCAGGATGCGCGCTACGGCGAGATCCATGCCGAGCATCAGCATGGGGTTGTGGAGATCGTCGATTGTGGGGTTGAGGAAGGCTTCGGCGGCTGCGGGGTTAGAGATGCCGCGGGCGAAGAGAAGCTGCGCGATGGCTTGCGGACAGCGTAGATGCTCGGCGAGGTTAGCTGCGGCGAGGTCTGCGGGTTGAAGTATCCATTGTTGCGGAGGCTGTTGTCCGGCGAGTTGCTGCGGCCCTGCGTGGGCGGAGGACATGGCTCGTTTACTCGTCGCTGTCGTGGTGGTCGACGACGATGCCGCTGAGATCGGTGATGGTCTCCATCAGGTTCTGAAAGGTGTCGTACCATTCGGTAGCGACCTCGAAGAGGAACATGACTCCCTGATGCGCGAAGCCTAGCTGGAGATAGCCGATCTTGCCGACGTGGTTGACGAGATACTCGGCGTCATCGATCTCTCCGGAGTTTTCTTCGGAGAAGGTTTCGTCGCTGAGTTGATCGAGCAGGATGGCAATATCTTCCTTTTCGAGGACGACCTCACTCATGGTGATGAAGGGGGCTCCTGCGGCTTTGGCGTGCTCGACGAAGTCCTTCCATCCGTCGGGATTGTCTTCTTCGAAGATGATGGTGGGGACTTCGTCCGTAATGAAAGCATTGAGACGGCGCATACCGTGGCCGGCGATGAAGGCCACCATGTCGTCCTTGAGCGAGATAAGATTGTCAGGTTGCATTCGTTGCTTATTGTCTCAGAAAGCTGTGTGCGCCGCACAGGGATTCCACAACCGCTGCAAGTGAGGAGTACGGGGAAGATGGGCAGGTTTCAGCGCAACGGTTTTATCTGCCCGGACAGAGTCTGTCTATATAAGGCGAGGCCTGACGGCAAGTGAGCGCGTTGAGCCTGCGTGGTATATTCGAAGGAAAGTCAAATGATTTTTTCTAGAGATTATGTTGGGTATCTGGCGCGCCAGACAGTAAAGCATCTCGTCGCCGAGAAGATGATCCACACCGACAAGCCGGTGGTGGTGAATGAACGGGTTACGTCTGCCATGGTCGAGGAGTTGTCGCTCGAAGACCGCATCAACGATGAGGTGCGGGTGATCCTTGAGGCGTTCCAGGACGATATGCGCAAGACCGGCGCGAGCTATCCGGAGATGTTCAAAAAGGTGAAGAACGAGCTGGCCCGCAAGTATAAGGCGGTGCTGTGAGAATCTCGCGCGACAAGCTGAACAAGCTGGCCCATACGGTGGCCGATACGCTGGCGGATATCGCTGAGGTGGACTTCCTGGAGGATCGAAACACGATCCGGCAGGAGGCGCGGAAGGCTCTGGAAAAACTGCTGACGGAAGAGACGAAGATCGATGCGGCGGCGCGGCAGAAGATCGCTTCACAGCGGAAGATCATCGTGGAAGGATCGCAGGAGTGGGACATCCTTTACCGGAAGTACTATAACGATGAGGTCAAGAAGCTGGGGCTTTAGCAGCTTCCGGTGGTACCCACACCCCGTCAAAAAGTGTACAAAGTCTTCGAACGAGGCAGGTTAGGTTTGGACTACCTGCCGGACTTGGATTGAATAAGATTGTCTGGCAGTCAGGCTGGAATAGGTGACGTGCGTTCTGGCGCACTTCGTTTTGTCAAGTCCTCCGATTGGTTGGTAGCGGTTTTTAGGGGCTGTTCTAAAGCTGCTTTTTGAAGCCATGGATTGGAAAGAAAAGACGGCCAACAACAAGAGCAAAGGCGGAAAGCAGATCTCTCCACTCGACTACTCACGATAAAACCGTGAGCAGTGGAGTGGAGAGATGACCGTTCTTTTGGTTTTAGGCTGGGTCTCTAATGTTAGATCCTGAATTGAGCGCAGGTCTGGGGCGGCGCGCCTTGTGTGGGGGCGGAGATGCCGCTATACTTTGAAGAGTGCCTGGAGAGAGTTTCCTCCTGCGCAGGATGTGATCTGGCGTTATGGTGTAACTGGTTAACACGTCGCCCTCTCAAGGCGAAGAGTCCGGGTTCGAGCCCCGGTAACGCTACCAAATCTGCCGACCCGGCTAAATTCCTAACATGTTTCTAACGGACGTGCTCTTCGAGCTCTCAACGAACTGGCGTATGCCGTTCAGACCGTTCACTCCGCTGTTATTCAAGAACGCTTTCACATGATAGGAGTTCTTCCCAGCGATTTTGTTCTGGGTTGGGGAGTTGGTATATTCCCCTGTCGATATCAGCTTGCCGGAGAGACTTACGGAAAATGATTGACCCGGAAATGTTTCAAACCGATACAGACCAAGCGGCGAAATGGAGTTATGGTCTGCTACGCCGTCCAGCGTGACATACCATTGCACGAAGAGTTGATTGTTATCCAGCGTAATGACGACCCGATTTGTATTGTTCAGATCTTTCGGGAAGAGCTGGGGAGTAAACACAGGATAATCGGGAGACGGCTGCGGCTTCTTTGGCGGAGGTGTAGGTGCCGACGCAGCGAGTGTACTGATCGGCGTGCTCTGCGCGAGCAGGATTGGCAAGGGTGACGGCCCTGAGGTCCCGGGGTCGCTTTGCCAGCCATAGAGAAAAAACGTGTAGCTTGTGTTGGGTGTGAGGCCGGTAAATGGTAAGGGGAAGCCGGTTTGGGCGGAGATTGGCGGAATGCTGGGGGTATCGATCCCGCCTTTATTGTTCGCCGGTGTGACCGGTGGCAGTTCGCCAGGTTTTTGTTTTGCCAGATCGCTGGTTAGATACATATCGACGCGGACCGATGGATTGGTGGCGAGGTCGAAGTCCTTCCAAGAGACCGCAATGGTAGTCGAGGTCGTGTTCCCTGGCGAGTTGAAAATAGATGCCATGCTGTATCCCCTTAGCCAGAACGTTATTGAAGAGCGAGGAGAATTGGGATCATTCCCTTGCCGGAGGGCCACGGACTGAGCGCTTTTCCGACCACAGTTCCGAAGGAACGCTCGGGGCTATCGGCGAGCATGGCGTGTCCTGGCTCCGGGGAGGATGTCAGCAGATCACCGACGGAGATCGCTCCATAGGAGGCGTCCACTTTGCAAAACGCTTTGCCCATGAGGGAGACCACGACCCGTGTCTTCTCTGAAGGGGCGTTATCGAGCACCATTGCCGGGCGGTAGTGTCCTGCACCGGCTACGACCCCTACGACTTTTTTGTCGTAGGCACCCTCACTCTCTTTCAGTGCGCCGGAAGGGTCGAGGATGAGAAGAGTGCCTGGTTCGATGACCGCTCCGCCCATGGAATCAAATTGTTCGGCACAGTCTCCTCCGGTGAAGACGATGTCCTGGCTGACCGTGACTTGTCCGTTCACGACGACGTTTCCGTCAAAGAACCCAGCGTTGTTGGTGCTTTTGCCGTAGACGCCGGTTCCGCCGGAGTTATGAATTCCAGCAACGCCGGACATGTTGGTTCCATAACTTTCACCGTGAACTCCATCGGATACCTTGCCGCGGCCATAGATTGCAGCTCCTGTGCTTGAGCTCTCTCCGTTGACAGCAGGCATGGCTCCTTCTGTATAGGCTGAGATGGGGGGATGTTGGGAGGCGACGTTAATAGGCTGGTTTGTTTGCGAACCCGTAACATTTTTGTCTAGCTTTTCGGGGAGGCCTGGCATAGGTAACGCTCCTGTGTCGAGTTTGTTCTGGCTCGCGAAGTGTACAGCAGAGATTGGGGCTCTGCAATGTGGCTAAGAAAAAAATATAGCGAAGAATTTCTAACGTTGTGCTCTGGCTGAGTTGCCAGATCCGATCAGGCAATCGACGATGGGTTGCCACATTGCGCACATTTAAAAGAAGTACCAGTTTGTGACGATGCGGATATGGCAAGCCCCCGGCAACTTGTGTAAACTCAAAGAAGTTACGCGCTTACCCTTGAGGCGAAGATTTCGGGCTTGAGCGCGGGAACGCTACCAAATCTTCTCTTCTTGTGCTCTGTGAAGTGGACGACGTATAGCGGGTTTTGTGGATGTTTTGTGTGTATGGCGCCATGGTGTAACTGGTTAACACGCGGCCCTTTCAAGGCTGAGAGTCCGGGTTCGAGCCCCGGTGGCGCTACCAGACTTGCTTTTTGCAAGCTACTTGGATTTCGACTACAGAATACTTTGCTGGGATGTCCTGCGTTGGTAGAGAGGAACGTCGATGGCACGGATCAAGCGAGGCAAAAACGACCTTCTGTTTGAAGGAGTCGTCATACCGAAGCGAACCCGTTCGGCAGAGATTGCGGCGAAGGGGATTGCGAACGAAGAGGACATGGGACGGTTTCTGACGGCCATCTTTTCGGACACGCTGAAGGGAGAGATCGTTCTGCCCAAGCCGGGCTCTCGCGCTGGAACAAGCTCAAAACTGTTGGACGGACTGGAGCAGAAGCTAAAGCGAGGTATTCCTGTGACGATCCAGGCGCTTGGGCCGAGTCGTACGAGACGCAAAAACAAGGCTAGATCGCTGGAGACGAAAGAAGCAGGCAAACGAGGTTAGTGAAAGCTTCGGGTTGATGCGGCGTGGATGAGAAGTCAAGGCCCCGACGAAGATGCCGGGGCCTTGGTTATGTGCGCTTCAGGTCGCGCTGTATAGGAGATGCTTGCGATTATCGGGGTCTGCCACCACCGTGACCCCGGTCGTGATCGCCGCCGCCGTGACCACGGTCGTGATCGCGGTCATGATCGCCACGGTCGTAACCACGATCATGATCGTCACGGTCGTAGCCTCCATAGTAGCCTGGTCCACCTCTGCCAACGTATCCGCCTCTACCAACGAAACGATGCCTTCCCCAGCCGTGGTTATAGCCCCAGTGGTACCAGGGGCCGACCCCTAGAAAGACTCCGTTGTAGAAGTATTCGGGTCCCCAGAAACCTGTGGGCGAGCAGGCGTAGGGTGCGTAGTTGTAGTAGTCGTAGGGGCAGACAGGCGGTGGAGTTCCTATGCCTATGTTGATAGAGATCTGCGCGTTGGCCTTTGGAGCGAATGCCAAAAACGTGAGCAGTGCGATGCTACAGAGGAGGGCTTTCAGTCCGCGCATGAGTGAACCTTTCAAGTGTCTGCGGTTGGTGGAACTGCATAGTGAGCTGTTGGTGAGTATGTTAGTTAGAAGCAATTGAAGAATCAATGGTTACTTCAGGACGGGGAACTGATTGATGACGTGCGTATTTCGGATAGCGCAAGGACGACTGTAACCTGGGAAGACACGTCGTTTGGGCGATATACTTATACGGTGAGTAAGACTTTTTATATCGAGACGTTTGGCTGCCAGATGAACGCCCATGACTCCGAGAAGGTGATTGGGACGCTGGAGCATGAGGGGTATGCTCGCGTTGAGGATGAGGCGGATGCTGGCCTGATTCTGTATAACACCTGCTCGATTCGGGATAAGGCCGAGCAGAAGGTGTTCCACCGGCTGAACGAGTACAAGCGGCTGCAGGGTGAAGGCAAGAAGTTTGCCGTGCTGGGGTGCGTGGCGCAGCAGGAGGGCGAACGGATCTTCGAGAAGGCTCCGTATGTGTCGATGGTGGCGGGGTCGGCTTCGTATCGCAATCTGCCCGACATGCTGAGGCGGCTGGAGGCTGGGGAAGAGCGAATAACCGGGCTTGATGACCGTCAAACGGACTTGACGTTTGAGACGGAGTTTACGGCGCGATCGAACCCACATCGCGGGTACATCACGATTATTGAAGGGTGCGACAAGTTCTGCGCGTACTGCGTGGTTCCGTATACGCGTGGCAAGGAGCGGTCGCGTACTTCTGCCTCGGTGCTGGTTGAAGCGCGCAAGATGGTGGATCTTGGATATACCGAGATTCAGTTCCTGGGGCAGAATGTGAACTCATGGCGCGATCCTTCAGGGCGAATGTCGTTTGCAGAGCTGCTGGTGGCTGTTGGCGAGCTGCCCGGGATTCGGCGGGTACGGTTTACTACGTCGCACCCTCGGGATTTCACGCGCGATATCGTCGAGGCGATCGATGCTACGCCGACGCTGTGCGACCATGTGCATCTGCCGGTGCAGTCGGGGTCGAACGCGGTATTGAAGGCGATGTCGCGAGAGTACACACGGGACTGGTACCTGGAGCGGATGAGCTGGATCAAGGCGGCCAGACGGGACATCAGCATTACGAGCGATATGATCGTCGGCTTTCCGGGCGAGACCGATGAAGATTTCGAGCAGACGATTACTCTGGTCGGCGAGGTGAAGTACGACGCTGTGTTTGCGTTCAAGTTTTCGCCGCGACCCAATACTCCGGCGGTGACGATGGCAGATAGCATTCCGGATGAGGTGAAGACGGAGCGGTTGCGGATCTTGATGGATCGGCAGCGCGAGATTCAGCGTGAGCACTATGGACGGCACCTGGGGCAGATGCAGGAGTGCATGGTGGAGAGCTATAACGCTTCGCGGGGACAGGTTGTGGGGCGCAGCTCGCAGAACAAGACGGTGAACTTTACCGCGGCGCAGATCGCTCAGCCGCCGATTGGGAGTTATGTTCCGGTACGGATTACGCAGACGCTGCCGAACTGCCTGGTGGGCGAGGCGATGGCTGACTCGGCGGAGGCTGCGGCGTTTGTACCGGTAGCGCGCGTTCCGCAGTTTGTGGTGTTGAACTGATATGGCAGAGACGACAACATCTTCCGAGACGCAGACCTCCGATGAGGTGGAGATGCAGATTCGCGGCCTGATGATGGACCCGGTGACGAATATGCCGATCATCGTGTTGAAGGATGTGGGGAGCGACCTGGTGTTGCCGATCTGGGTGGGGATCTTCGAGGCGAATGCGATTGCGCTGGAACTTGAGAAGACGGCTCTGCCGCGTCCGATGACACATGACCTGCTGCAGAATATGGTTCGGGGGCTGAACGCCGAGGTACGTAAAGTCGTGGTCTCGGAGCTTCGCGATGACACGTTTTATGCGGTGATCTGGATGGACCATGCCGGGGAGACGGTTACGATGGATGCTCGACCATCGGATGCAATTGCGCTTGCATTGCGTTGGGACTGCCCGATTTACGTCAATCGCAACGTGTTGGAGAGTTCGAAACAGACAGCGAGCGGCGCGCAGAACGTGAATGCCGATGAGATGCGGCGGTGGCTGGAAAACCTGAACGACGACGACATGGGCCGCTACAAGATGTAGTTGTGGCCGCGCTAGTGTGGGTCGAGTGGCTTGCCGGTGAGCTGGTGGAGAAGGCGGTCCCAGGTTTCGCCGTATTGATCCCATCCTCCGAGAGTTTTGACGCGTAGCAGCGCTGCTTCGCTGAGCTGGCGTTGCAGCGCGGGTTCGTCGGCGATCTGCTGCATTCTTTCGGATAGAGCATCGACGTCTCGGTCGGGGACGATGAATCCTTGTTCGCCGTCGGTGAAGAGGTCTTCGGCGCCGGTGGCTGTCGTGGCCAGGACGGGACAGCCGCAGGCCATGGCCTGGCCTTGAACCAGGGCGAGGCCTTCTTCAATGCTGGGCAACACGAGCAGATGACTGGCGCTCATCTTTTTTGCGAGCTGCGGCTGCGGAATGGAGCCGGTGAAGACCACATCCTGAGTGGGGAGGGAGGAGAGAAGTGCGCGCATGTCGTCCTGGACAGCGCCGACGATGGTGAGATGTTTTTTCGGATGCTTCAAGCGGGCGAAGGCTTCGAGGAGATATGGAATGCCTTTGCGGAGGCTGACGTGGCCGGCGAAGAGGAGTTCGAAGGAGTCGCGCGGTGGCTCGGCGGTACGCGTGAAGTGGTCGAGGCGTACGCCGTAGGGAATGACGTGGACTTTTTCCGGCGCGATGCCCATCTGGAGGAAGGATCGTTTTGCGACTGTCGATGGAACGGTGATGGCGTTGGCAGTTGCGTAGATTTTTTCTTCGCGTATGGTGATGTGTGGCTTGTCGAGTGGCAGAGGCACTTTCCAGCGGCGGTACTCTTCGGCGACGATATTTTCCTGAAAGCGCTGATGCGTTGAGCCGCGATCGCAGATAAAGACTCCTCCGCTAGCCTGAACCTTATGGCCGGTGAGCAGGCCTGCGCCGGAGATGGCGATGAAGGCGTCGCACGGCGCGATGCGGCGGCTGGTCCATCGGTCGAAGCTGCGGGCGTTCCAGGCGTTCATCTTCGAAGAGAGCCGTTCGGAGTGCAGGCCGGAGCGAGCCAGGAGATAGTCGGTGGTGTGGAGCAGGGGGAAGCAA
Source organism: Edaphobacter sp. (assembly GCA_039922475.1). Classification (GTDB taxonomy): domain Bacteria; phylum Acidobacteriota; class Terriglobia; order Terriglobales; family Acidobacteriaceae; genus Edaphobacter. Next base: position 15,899 of record JBDTEQ010000124.1, on the reverse strand, counting down.
TCGACGAGGGAGTGAGGCAGGCCTTCGCGCTTCAACCGCGCCCAGGGCCAGGTGGAGTAGATCTTCTGGAGATGGTTGCGTCGATGGAGTTGATGCGCCAGCTCGAAGTGGTGGAAGACTCCAAAGACGGCCTGGGTAACTTTCATGTAAGAGCGGTTGCTTTCTTGAAGGCAATGCTAGCAGATGAAAGAGCGCCGTCAAGCGATGGAGGCTGGGTACAATCGGGTTGGACGAAAGATGGATGAGGAGAGAGTGGACGGATGCTGGCTCGCGCTGTGCTTGCTGCCGAAAGGCTGTTTCGAAGAAGAGTGGCGATTGAACCGGAGAAGGTGAAGCGTGTTCTGGTGCTGGAGTACATGCTTCCGCTGGGGACATGCGTTCACCTGACGCCGCTCTTTGAAGCGCTGAAGCTTTGCCGGCCGGATCTGACGATTACCGTGGCGACGCGAGGGTTGGGATTGCAGGTGCTGCGCCATTCTCCTTATGTGGATCGCCTGATTGAGACTCCTGACCCGCTGACGAACCTGCGCGGAGCTTCTTCTGTTCTACGGAGGGAGTTGCGGGAGATTGGCACAGACTGCGTGCTGACTGGCGCTTCGGATCAGCGGACGCGGATTGCGCTATTGGGTCTGCTTGCCTCGGGCGGATGGCGCGGCGGCTATACCGTGAACTCTGCGCTGTACCAACGACCGCTTGAGTATGACCGGAACACTAGTTTGATCGCTAATAATCTGCGGGTTGCCGGATTACTGGGCCGCGATGTAAAGGCACTTGAGCCGCGCGTCTTCTTCTCGCGCAAAGATGCAGAGATGGCGCAGGCGCTGTTGCAGACGATCAATCCGGCAGGACGGCCTCTCGCGGTGATGGTGACTCAGAACAGTGGGGGGCAGGCGACAGGATGGCACACGGATCGATTTGTGAGTATCATTCAATATGTGACGGAGAAGCTGGGTTGCGCCGTTGCGTATGTGGGGACAGCGGGCGATGCCGGGGCGATCGATGCGATTCGCGAGGCGGCTGATGGGATCGGGACTTCGATTGCAGGACGGACGAATGTGAACGAGCTTGCGGCGGTGCTTGCGATGAGCGATGTGATGGTGACGCTCGACACAGGAACGATGCATGTGGGCCGTGCGGTGAAGACGCCGATGGTTGTGCTGGGGCCTTCGTGGCAGAGACCGATCGAATGGCTTCCACTTACGGTACCGAACGTGAGGATTCTGCGTGGGGAAGATCGCGAGGGGATTCCGGAGAACTATCGGCTGGATGAAATCTCTGCAGACAGCGTGATCGAGGCTGTGGACGATGTGCTGCGCACGTATGCGCCCAACGCAGCGGCTCGTGCAGGGCGCGTCGAGGAGAGTTTGTCTTCGATCGATCTTCTGGTTGGTCGATGATCTAGCGCTGGCAGAGCTCGTCGAGGTAGGGGAAGAACTCGGGAAAGCTGATGGCGGCGGCTTCGGCTCCGTAGATCTCAGTGTCACCGTCCGCGCGGAGAGCTGCGATGGCAAAGGCCATGGCGATGCGGTGGTCGGAGCCGGAGTCGATCTGCGCGCCGTGAAGGTGTTGGTTGCCGGGAATCTCGAGGCCGTCTTCGTGTTCAGTGAAGTGGGCTCCCATGGCGCGAAGATTTTTTGCGACGAGGGCGATGCGATCGGACTCTTTGATGCGGAGTTCCTTTGCGTCGCGGATGGTGATGCCGTCGCTCGTGTAGGGTGCGATGGCGGCGATGACAGGAAGCTCGTCGATGAGCTTGGCAGAAAGTGCTCCGCCGATGTGCATGCCGCTCGGGCCGCTGGCGGGGCCATTGACCTGGATGGTGCCGATGAGTTCGCCGTTGTGTTCTTCGACGTTGAGGATTTTGATCTTGCCGCCGAGAGAGGTGATGACGTCGAGGAGCGAGGCTCGGGTGGGGTTCATGCCGATGGAGTCGAGGATGAGGTTGGAGTCGGGGAAGAGAAGCGTGGCGCAGAGAAAGAAGGCCGCAGAGGAGAGATCGCCGGGGATGGTGGCGTCGACGGCGCGGAGCTTCTGGCCGCCGGGGATGCTGAGTCTTTCGCCTTTACGATGAAGGACCGCACCAAAAGCCTGGAGGGCGTGCTCGGAGTGGTCGCGCGTGCGGATGGATTCTGTGAGGCTGGTAGTGCCGTTGGCCTGCAGGCCTGCGAAGAGGACGGCGGTCTTGACCTGCGCGCTGGGGATGGGAGTGTCGAAGTCGATGGCGTGGAGCGGGCGGCCGTGGATGGTCATGGGCGCGTGGCCATCCTTGTCCCCCGGGTTCAGGGTGAGGTCGATCTTTGCGCCCATCAGGCCGAGCGGTTTGCGGATGCGCTCCATGGGCCGGGGGGTGAGGGAGTGGTCGCCGATGAGCGTGAAGGTGTGAGGGTGCGGCGCGATGAGGCCGGCGAGCATACGCATGGTGGAGCCGGAGTTGCCGCAGTCTAGAGGGATGGTGGGCTGTTGAAAGCTTCCTGCTACGCCGGTGATTGCGATGGTCTTGTCGTCGTTGTGAACGACGGTTGCGCCAAGGGCCTTCATGCACGCTAGAGAGGAGTGTGGGTCGGCACCGGTGGAGAAGTTGGAGAGATGTGTGGTGCCTTCGGCGATGCCGGCGAGCATGGCGTAGCGGTGGGAGATGGATTTGTCGCCCGGGAGAGTGACGGAGCCTTGCAGTGTGCGGGCAGGACGGACGAGCTGGGTGGTCGATTGTGAGGACATTGCTTTTAGTTTAAATGTTTTTCCGATTCTTGCGAGAGCGGTGGCGGCCTGATGGGTGCAACTGGCTGAAATGCTCGTCGTCTGGATTCATGTGACGGTGTGTAGTATTTGTAGAGCGGCTGCTTCTGACGCTCTCCAGCAAGGAAAGAGGAACGATGAATCGACGTTTGGTGCAACATGCTTTTCTGCTGGCTGGTTTGGCGATTGCGACGATGATAAGCGCTGGGCCTGCGTGGGGTGCTTCGGACAAAGGCTCTGCTTTTGATGTTCGGGAGACGACGATTGCCCAGACGCAGGAGGCGATTCGCTCGGGGAAGGTGACTTGCCGACAGCTTGTAGAGGCTTATATCAAGCGAGTGAAAGCGTATGACCAGACGACGCATTTGAACTCCATGATTCTGCTGAACCCTGAGGCGCTGGCGGATGCTGACCGATTGGATGCTGCGTTCCAGAGGACGCACACGATGGGTCCGCTGTTTGGGATTGTTGTGATTGTGAAGGATAACTACGACACCAAGGGGCTGCAGACGACAGGTGGGTCGCTGGCGATGAAGGGCAATATTCCGGTGACGGATGCCTTTATGGTGAAGCGGCTGCGCGAGGCCGGAGCGATTGTGCTGGGCAAGTCGAATATGGCAGAGTGGGCGTTTTCGCCGTATGTGACGGAGAGCTCGATTGCGGGGATTACACGGAATCCATATGCGCTGGACCGTGTGCCTGCAGGATCGAGTGGTGGAACGGCGGCTGGGGTAGCGGCGAGCCTGGGCGAAGTGGGATTGGGGACGGATACGGGGAATTCGATTCGCGGGCCATCGTCGCATAACGACCTGGTGGGAATTCGTCCTACGATCGGGCTGACGAGTCGCGATGGGATTATTCCTCTGAACTTTTTCGCCGATGTAGGTGGGCCGATGGCGCGATCCGTGGCGGACGCGGCTACCGTGTTGGGCGTGGTTGCGGGATACGATCCGGCGGACCCGATTACGAAGATGGCTGAGACTTCGGGAGGAAAGTCGGAGACGGATTACAGGAAGTATCTGGTGAAGGATGGACTACGCGGGGCGAGGATTGGCGTGGTGCGGCGGTATGTCGATGCGGAGACGGGCGATCCGCAGGTGAAGGAGCTGATGGAGAAGGCGATTGCGGATTTGAAGGCGCAGGGAGCGGAGATTATTGACCCGTTTACGATTCCGGACTATGACAAGCTGACGAAGCGATTGGGGTGCGGGGATTTTCAGAAGGATCTGAATACGTATCTTGCGGAGCATGCGCCGAATGCTTACTACAAGAGCCTGTCGGAGATTGTGGATTCAGGACTGTACCTGCCTTATATCGAAGAGGAGATGAAGGGGAGTGTTGCGCCGAAGACAGAGGCTCAGGAGGCGCGTGGGCCTTGCGTGGATACCTATCATGATCCGAAGAAGATTGCGTTTCGCGATGCAGTGCTTGGCGAGATGGAGAAAGACCATATGGATGCGTTGATCTATCCGACGTGGAGCAATCCGCCACGGAAGGTTGGGGATATGAAGAGTCCGGCGGGAGATAACAGCCAGGTGCTTTCGCCGCAGACGGGCTTTCCTGCGATTACGGTGCCGATGGGATTTACTCACGAAACGCTGCCGGCAGGGCTGACCTTTGTGGGCCGATCCTTCAGCGAAGGATTGCTGATCAAGTATGCCTATGGATATGAACAGGCTACGAAGCATCGTAGGGCGCCGGAGGGGTTTGGACCGGTGAAGTGACGGATCTGACAGTTTGGTGCAGGATTTCTCTGCAGATTTTTATTTGATAGACTTCGGTGGTCAACCTGGGCGGTTGGCGTTCGAACTCATTTTGCAGGTGAAGTTTATGGGCCCTGGACGTCAATTCAATTTGCGGGAGATACGGCGATGAAGATTATTAAGGGTTTGGTGTGGGGAGTTCTGGTGGCGACTTCGGCGTCGTTGCATGCAGACTTTACTTATACCGAGACGACGCAGATGGCGGGCGGCTCGATGCTTGGCCTGATGAAGATGGCCGGAGCCTTCAGCAAGCAGGCGCGGCACGTGGGGGACCCGATCATTTCGACGGTCGCCATCAAGGGTAATCGTATGGCGCGCGTTGACCCCGACCACGCGGAGATCATCGATCTGGACGCGGAGACGATTACAACCATTGACATGCTGAAGAAGCAATACACGGTGATGACGTTTGAGCAGATGAAGCAGCAGATTGAAGCAGCTGCAGCGAAGATGAAGGAGCAGCAGGCTAAGAATGGCTCTGCGGGCTCACAGCAGCAGCCGTCAACTACGGATGTGAGTTTCAAGGTTCATGTGAGGAATACAGGCCAGTCGAAGGACGTGTCCGGGCTCAGCACGAACGAGTCGATCATGACGATGAACATGGATGCTACGGATACCAGGTCGGGGCAGACGGGATCGCTGGCGATTACCAACGATCTGTGGCTTGCGCCTGCGATTCCAGGCTACGAAGAGGTTGCAGAGTTTTACCGGAAGTTTGCGTTGAAGATGGGAACGGTGTTCAGCAGCGCATTCAACCCGGCTATGCTGGCGCAGTATCCTGGGGCGAACAAGGGCATGGCCGACATGGTGCAGGAGATGTCCAAATTGAAAGGGACCCCGGTGCTGCAGGTGATGCGGATGGGCATGACAACGGACGGGCAGCCGTTGCCTGCGGCGTCCGAGGCTCCTTTGCCACCGACACCTTCGGGGCCAGCGATGCCGAGCGCAGGGGACATTGCAAAACAGTCGGCTACGTCGGCGATTGCAAGCAAGCTCGGTGGATTCGGGCTTGGCGGATTCGGGCATAAGAAGGCTGATCCAGCGCCGGCACCTGCTGATTCTGATTCCGCTGCTTCAGCGGCGACGCCTACATCCAACGTGCTGATGGAGACCAATACTCAGATGGGCGGTTTTTCACGAACAGTAGATGAGGCAAGCTTTGCGATACCGGCTGGCTTCAAACAGATTCAGATGAAGAACGCAGACTGATTGCAGTTAGTGGGATGGGTCGGGTGGTTCAAGGGCGCGGAGGACTACGATCGTCTCGTCGTCGAAGTGCGCGGTGCCGTCCTGGAAGTCGGAGACAGCCTGGAGAATCGCGTCGACGGTAGTCTTCGCGGTGGGATGGTGCTGGGTCTGGAGGAGGTCTTTGAGGCGGTCGTCTCCGAACATCTCGCCGGTCGAATTGACGGCGTCGACGATGCCATCGGAGAAGAAGACGATCAGATCGCCGGGGCGGGTGGAGAGGGTGAACTCTTCGTACTCGGCGTTGGGGAAGAGGCCGAGCGGGAAGCCTTCAGCTTGAATGGTGCGGACTGCGGGCTGCTGAGAGGTATCGACAGGGTTGGCAGCGACGAAGAGAGGCTGGACAGAACCGGCGTTGGCGATCTGCAGGGTCTGGTTGCTGTCGTCCCAGACGGCCATGAGCATGGTGACGTACTGCGAGTCGAGCTTGCGCTCCTGAAGTTGATCGTTGAGCGCGGCGAGCATGGTTGCGGGGGAGAGATGCTGCGGTGCGAGTGAACGGAGGATGCCGCTGACGAGTGCAGCATAGAGCGCGGCGGGCGCAGCTTTGCCGCTTACGTCTCCGATGGCGAGAGCGATGCGGCCCGGACCGTAGTCGAGATAGTCGTATACATCGCCTCCAATGGAGCGGGCGGCGACGAACTCGGCTGCGATCTCGGCGCGCTCAAGCTTGGGGGGAAGTGATGGCATCAGGCGAAGTTGAACCTGGCGCGCCATCTCAAGGTCGCGCTCCATACGCTGCTCTTCTTCTTGGATGCGGCGATAGAGGCGTGCGTTGGCGATGCTGATTGCGACCTGCGAGGCCAGGGTGGTGAGTGTGCGTTGATGGTCCTCGGTGTAGTAGTTGACGCGAGTGTGTTCGAGATCGAGAACTCCGATGACCTCGCCTTTGTAGACCAGGGGAACAGAGAGTTCAGAGCGGACCTCGGGGTTGGCTTCGACGTAACGAGGATCTTTACGGACATCGGGAGCAAGAATAGGTTCGCGAAGCTGAGCGGAAGTGCCGATGAGTCCCTCGCCGAGCGCAATGGTTCGTTCGCGAGTGACGCGCTCACCAAAGCGGGAGGAGAAGCGGTGCTCGAAGAGCTGGGTGCGATCGTTCCAGAGCAGGATGCTGAACATCTGGAAGTCGATGACGCGTTTGAGAAGATGACCGATGCGCACGAGAAGGTCGTCGGGGTCGAGGATGCTGGTGATCTCGCGGGAGATGTCGTTGAGTGCGCCGAGGGTCTGGGCCTGGCGGGAGACGCGGGTGTAAAGGCGGGCGTTCTCAACCGAGATGGCCATGCGCGACGCGACAAGCTCGAGAAGGCGTTGGTGTTCGTCGGTGAAGTAGCCAAGCGCTTCGGATTGCAGGTCGAGCACGCCGATGACTCGGTTCTTGACGACTAACGGTACGGCGAGCTCAGAACGGACGTTGGGGTTGGCGTCGATGTAGTTCTCCGTGGTGGAGACGTCTTCGATGAGGAGCGACTTCCGCAGCAGGGCAGCCCGGCCGACGACTCCGTGACCAAGCTTGATGCGCATGCGCTCGATCTCCGTGGTGTGTCCGATCTGGAAACGCATACGGAGATCTTCGGAGCGATCGTTGATGAGGAGAATGGCGAAGATTCTGTAGTCGATCACGGCGCGGACGAGGTCGGCGACGCGGTGCATGAGCGTGTTAAGGTCGAGCGTGGTGTTGAGCGCGTCGGCCAGCTTGTGGAGGAAGTCGACCTGGAGGGGATCGACACGAATTTTGGGATCTGCGGCGTGGGGGTGGAAGAGCGCAGACCCGGTGGGGCGATAGTCGCCCTCGAACGAGTGTTCGGGCTGAGACGGTTGGGTGGAGGCGGATTTTGCGCTCTGCGGTTTGTTGGGTGGAGGCATTCTGCTTTGCGATGATCTTACTGGGTGCGGTTGGGTTTGGGGAGTGCTTGATAAGGAAAGAAGGGGGGAGGGCTTTAGCTGTTACGGGTTGTTCGATCCAGGTGAGGAAGGTCTCTCTCGCGACCTGGGTAATCGAGGATGCGCGATCATTAGCAGGCTGGGGCGGCGATGGGTGGTTCGGCGGTGTGGCCGGCGAGTTCGGCGACGATCTTGACGCTGGCGCTGGCTCCGATGCGGGAGGCTCCTGCCAGAAGCATGGCTGTGGCATCGGCGAGGGAGCGAATGCCGCCGGAGGCTTTGACGCCTGCGCGGTGGCCGGCTACGCCGCGGAGGAGGGTGATGTCGTCGGTGGTGGCTCCGCCGGTGGAGAAGCCAGTGCTGGTCTTGAGAAAGTTGGCACCTGCGGAGAGAGCGATCTCGGAGGCGCGGAGTTTTTCTTCGAAGCTGAGCAGGCAGGTTTCGAGGATGACTTTGACGATGGCACCCTGAGCGTGGGCGAGCTCGACGACGCCACGGATGTCCTGACGGACGGCTTCATAGTCGGCGGACTGGCCGGATTTGAGAAGGCCGACGTTGAGCACCATATCGACGTCGTGCGCGCCGAGTTTGAGCACGCGCATGGCTTCGTCGCGTTTGGAGGCAGAGAGGGTGGCACCCAGGGGGAAGCCGATGACGACGCCGACGGGGACTCCGGTGCCGTTGAGCGCGGCGTGGGCGAGGGAGACCCAGGCGGGGTTCACCATCGCGCAGGCGAAGCGGTATTCGGCGGCTTCATGGCAGAGTTGGAGGACCTGGTTGCGCGTGGCGTCGGGTCTGAGGAGGGTGTGGTCGAGGACGGCAGCGAGGTTCTGCGGGGAGGAGAGTGTGTGAGCGGTGAAGGCTGCGGCATCGAAGTGTTCGGGACCGTTTGGGAGAGGATCAGAGATAGACAACGTGTTCAAACGCTTTGCTCCTTCGGCGAGGGAGAGACATCGCCGCGTTACTTTCTATCATACCGGGTTGAGGTCTGGTTGAAGGGGGTACCCGCTCCCCGTCGAATTGGTGCAAAGTCTTGATTCTTTGCAGGTTGAGGGTGGACTTTCCGAAATCGTTCTATGACTTTCTTTTTATAGAGTGACAGCGGAGGTGCCTTCAGGGGGCGGGGGCGTGTCAAGTATTCTGACCTTGTGTTCCGCAGCCGGTTGCTTCTGTCCGGTGACATGGAATCGGAGTCTTTTCTGGGACATCCAATACAGGCGATGAAAGAAAAGTTACGTGGTGGGTTGAGGCTTTCGGTGCTGGACCAGTCGCCGGTGCCTGCGGGGAGTTCGCCGGGGCAGGCGTTGCAGAATTCGATTGTGCTGGCGCGGCTGGTGGATGGGCTGGGGTATACGCGGTTCTGGATGTCGGAGCACCATGCGATGGATACGCTGGCGTGTACGGCTCCGGAGATTATGCTGGCGCGGATTGGTGCGGAGACGAAGCGGATTCGGATTGGGGCGGGCGGGATTATGCTGCCGCATTACACACCGCTGAAGGTGGCGGAGGTGTTTCGGACGCTGCATGCGCTGTATCCGGGCAGAGTGGATCTGGGGATTGGACGTGCGCCTGGAGGAGGGCCGATCGAGGCTCTGGCTCTGAAGCGCGACCGGAAGACGAATATGCTGGACGATTTTCCGGAGCAGGTAAGTGAGTTGCTCGCGTTTCTGAATCACGGAGGTGTGGGGCATTCGTTTCCTGCGAGCCATCCGTTTGCGGGGATTCGAGTTTCGCCGGAGATGCCAGGTGAGCCGGATGTGTGGATGCTGGGGTCGAGCATGTGGAGCGCGGCAGCGGCAGTGGAGTTTGGGCTGCCGTATTCGTTCGCACATTTTTTCTCGCCATTGCATACGCGGGCGGCGATTGAGACTTATCGGCGGGGATTTTCTGCGAGCGTGTATCGGAGTGAAGCGGAGGCTACAGTCGCGGTTGGCGCGATCTGTGCGGAGACACAGGAGGAGGCGGAGTTTTTATCGGCGAGTGTGCGGTTGCTGCAGCGAAGGATTCGGCAGGGTGATCGTAGGCCGGTGGCTTCGCCGGAGGATGCACTGCGGGAGGTGAAGTTGTTGGGGGATATACCGATGGAGGAGGGTGAGTGGCCGCGATATTTTGTGGGGACGCCTGCTCGGGTGAAGGAACAGTTGGAGGCGATGGCTGATGAGCTGGGGATCGGGGAACTGATTGTGAATACGATTGTGTGGGATCAGGCGAAGCGGCTGCGGAGTTATGAGCTGCTGGCTGGGGCGTTTGGGTTATCCAAAGCTAATGAGTAGCTGCTGCGACGATTTTCATCTCCGGTCGCGGTTCAGCAGACCTTCACAGAGGGTTCGGCGATAGACGCCAGATCTTTCCGTCCTTGTAGCTGGTGAGCCAGACCGAGCCTAGCGCGGTTCGGATGCTGTCGCCACCGTCTCCTGTCCACTGGCTGGTAATGGCGGAGCGGGAGGCGTCGCTGCGGGTGATGGGTTTTTTCATGACGGTCGCCCACACGGAGCCGAAGCCGAAGCTGATCTCGCCGCCTGCGCCGGGAATGTTCGCGGCGATGTCTGCCAATCTTTGGCCGGTTCTGGTGCTCACGCGGGTGATGGTGCCGTCTCCCTGATTGAGAGTCCAGATAGAATCTGCGCCGTAGGTGAGGAAGCGCGGATTTTTGCCGACTAGAATTTCCGATACAACTTGATTGGTCGATGGATCGATTTTGATGAGCGCGTTGTGTTCGGTGGATGTGAGCCAGACAAAGCCGTCGGCAAAGAGAGGGCAGAACGATCCAGACGGCGTGGTGATGGTTGCGACGACGGTGTTGGAGGCGGGGTCGATGCGAGAGAGTAGGCCGGAGGCGCTGGTCATGATCCAGATGCTGCCCGCGCCGGCGGTGATGCCGCCCTCCGAGCTTGCGGGACCGACGGGAATTGTGGCTTGAACTGTGCCGGTGTTCAGGTCAGCGCGAACGAGAGTGTGTTGCCCACAGCTCGGAATCCAGAGACTGCCAAAGCCGACGGCAAGCCCGGAGCAGGGACGGTCGACCGCGATGGTTGCGCCGTTCCGGTTATCCGACGCTCTGAGTTGCGAGACGATGTTAGCGGCTGAGCTGGTAACCCAGACCGCGTCGGGAGCGATGGCCATCCAGTCGGGATGACCTTTGACGGTGAACGTCGCCTGAGGATGCAGGCTGCTCATTGACTTCAGGCTCATCTGGGCGTGGTGATTTCTCTTGCAGCCGCTGAGAGACAGCAGTGCGATTGCGGCGAACAGGAAGGCACGCGACGAAGGCGTATGTGGAGTGGGCATGATGGTGGTTTAGTGTCCGGCGACTTCGGATGGAAAGATGCGGATGTCCTCGACGCCGCGGTAGCGCTCGGCATAGTCCATACCGTAGCCGATGACGAATTTGTTAGGAATTTTGAAGGCTACGTAGTCGGCTTCGATGGGGACGAGGCGGCGCTCGGGCTTGTCGAGGCAGGTGGCGATCTTCAGGGACGCAGGTTTGTGCTGGAGCATGAGGCCGCGGAGGTAACTGAGGGTGAGGCCGGTATCGAGAATGTCTTCGACGATGATGACGTGCTTGCCTTCGATGGGGTTGTCGATGTCTTTAATGAGCTTGACGGCGCCGGAGGAGACGCGGGCGCGGCCGTAGCTGGAGACGGCGACGAAGTCGAAGGTGTTGTCGACCTCAATGGCGCGGGCAAGGTCGGCGAGAAAGATGGCTGCGCCTTTGAGGACGCCGATGAGTACGACAGACTTGCCCTGGTAGTCAGCGGTGATCTGCGCACCGATCTCGCGGGTGCGGTCGGCGATCTGCTGTTTGGAGATGAGGACTTCCATTCCTGAGGCGGGGGGAAAGACGGGCGTACCGGTGGGCATAAGGGTAGCGTAGCGCGAGTAGGGGGCGGAAGGAAAGGCCGCTATACTTACGAGAGCGAGGATTATGTTTCCCTATATCGATATTGGCCCGGTGCATCTGGGCACGTTTGGGTTGTTGTTATGGCTGGCGGCGGTGGCCGCGACGGTGGTGCTGCATAAGAATTTTGTGCGCAATGGCGTGGATGCGGATGCACTGAGCGTGGTGGCTTTTGTGGTGATCGCCGGCGTAATTGGAGCGAAGACCTGGCATGAGCTGCAGAACGTGGCCGATCTCAAGGCTGCATTTCGGATGATGGGCGCACCGGGGTGGCATCGCCCATTCGATGTAGTGATGGAGTTTTTGCACTGGTTCCAGGCGGGGTTTGCGTGGTTCGGGGGAATGCTGGCCGGGATTGCGATGCTGATGTGGCAGGGATACGAAGCTCACTTCAAGGGGCCGTCGGAGGGAAAGCCGGGGCGACGTGTTGGAGCGTTGCGGATGCTGGACCTTGCGGCTCCGGCAGCAGCGGTGGGATATGGTGTGGGGCGGATCGGGTGCCTGACTGCAGGCGATGGGGACTACGGAATGAATACGACACTGCCGTGGGGCGTGCATATGGCGAAGAATGCGCTGGTGCCGCCGATTCCGCCGACTGCACTGGTTCAACCGACGCCGGTGTATGAGCTGCTGTTTTCGCTCGCGCTGGCGTGGCTGTTGTGGAGGCTGGGAAGCAAGACGCGGCCGGTGGGCTGGCTGACGGGACTGTATCTGGTGTTGAGCGGCGGGGGAAGATTCCTGGTGGAGTTTGTGCGGATCAATCCGCGGCTCTACTGGGGAATGAGCAATGCGCAGGTTGCAGCGCTGGGGTCGGTGGTGGTGGGAGTGGTGGTGATGCTGGTGACGCGGCGGAAACCGGCTCCTGTAGTTCAGATAGATGCCACCGTCGCTTCGTAATGCCATTTATTGAGTGTGAGTCTGGATTGTTTTTGAAGCTGAGATGCAAGTGCAAGGAGAAGCATGACAGAAACGGCGTCGCGTCGATTTGAGTTGCAGAAGACGGCCCTGTATCAAGGCTTTCTCAGAATATGGTTTCCGCTTTTTGCTGCCATTACGGTGATCGGGCTGATCGTTCCGCTGAAGCCGAATATGCCGCGAGGAGGCCTTGATCCATCGTGGGCGATGTCGATGAATGAAGCTGCGGCCGAGCATATGAGATTCGGCCACGACGTAACTTTCACGTTCGGGCCTTATGCAGCTTTGTATTCGCAGGTTTATCATCCGGCGCTCGACCACCTGATCCTTATTGTCAGCTTGATTTTTGCGTTCTGCTATCTTGGTGCGCTGCTGTATGCGGCTAGAGGTGTCAAGCCGGCGGCCGCGATTATCCTTCTGATATTCCTTGGCTGGTTTGCTCAATCGCGTGACGCGTTGATGTTTTCCTATCCTCTACTTCTCGCTCTTTGTGCGGTGAAGTTTTGTACAGGAGATACGGAACGGCAGCGATTCAATTTCAAGCATTTGATGTTTGCAGCCGCACTGTGCGTTCCGCTTGGCCTGCTTCCTCTGGTTAAGGGAAACATGATTATTGTGTGCGTTGCGATGGCTCTTTTTATCGTGGGTTATCTGCTCTACCAGGGACGCATGATCTTTGGGATCATTACCGTCATCGTTCCGACGCTTTCGCTTCTGTTCTTCTGGACGCTGGCTGGCCAACCGCTGAGCGGGCTTGCAGACTATGTGCGGAGCAACATCCAGATTCTCTCCGGATACACCGAGGCGATGGGGATGCAGGGAGAGTTTCGTGGCATCCTGGCATATCTACCCGACGCAGAGATTCTGGCATTTCTTGTCGCGGCTGGAGCGCTTTTGTGGAACCTGTCTTGCGCAAAGACCATTGGGAATGCATCGAAGATATTCCTTTGCGCCTGTTTTGCGCTTTTCCTTTTCGTAGGGTTCAAGAGCGGCTTTGTACGTCACGATGAGCATGCGTTGGTTGCGTTCACCTGTCTGTTCTTTGCCGGAATTCTGGTTGGATTCGTGCGGTGGGACAGGAGCGTACGAGCTACTCTTCTTGTGTGCGCCGTCCTGTTTGCGGGGATGACGATTCGATACAACCCCAAAACGATTGTCGTTGCGAAAGCGCTTATTCCGAACTATAAGCAAAAGAAGGAAGCGCCGCCCCAAGATCCCTCTGAGGCCAGAATCGCTGCGATGAAAGCGAAGAACGTACAACCGATTTCCAGACTTGTTGGGGAAGCGGTTTTCGGGGTGTATGGACCCGTGTGGAGTGGCCTGCGCATTCGGCTACTGCATCAAGGTGAACTTGAGAATGAGTACCGAGACGGGCTCGCTGAGATCAGGGACGAGTATTCGATACCGAAACTTGTCGGCAGTGTGGATATTTATCCTACGGAGCAGGCCTACATTCTTGCTTCGGAAAACATTTGGAATCCCCGTCCAGTCATGCAGAGTTATTCGGCCTACACGCCGAAGCTGGCAGTTGACGATGAACTGCATCTTCGGACGAAGCGAGCTCCAGACCATATTTTATTTGGTCTCTTTTCTGAGGACCAGCACCTGCCTTCGCTGGAAGATGGCATCAGTTGGACTGCACTTCTGGATAACTACACCGTTACAAAGGTTGACCAGCAATTCGCCTATCTAAGTAAGAGAGATGTTTTGCAGTCTTATTCTCACCTCAAACGTTTGCACGAAGGCGTCTACAAAACGGGAGAGGAAGTTGCCCTCCCAGCGACTGAAGGACCGATCTTTGCCAGGATTGACCTGGAGTCTACGTTGTTCGGAAAGTTGATGAAAACCATCTTCAAACCGACACAAGTGAGAATTGAGTTGCAGTTGTCGGACGGTACGCGAAGGGACTATCGCGTGGTACCGAGCATGATGAAGTCCGGATTCCTCCTCTCGCCGCTGGTCGAGGATACTGGGGGCTTTGCTCAGCTTGTGGACGGAAATGGGGGCCCACTTCGCGGTGCGGTAGTGAAAGAGATGGCGATTGTGACTTACCATCCTGGCTGGATGATCTGGAAAAACCACTACACTCTCCGCCTGGACGAGTTTCGCGGTGGCGCATGGGGCGAAGGTACCGGCAAATAACACGCTGCGGTCTTCAGGCACCTGGACTGGGACGTCTGAAGACCAGTTATTACATCGCGGCGAATTGCTGCCTAGTCTCGTGCCATCTCTTCGCGGATGGGTTGTTGTGGAGCGGCGAAGAAGGCGTTGGAGATGAGGCCGCCGATGATTGCGCCGAGGATCGGTGCTACCCAGAAGAGCCAGAGCTGATGGGTTGCCCATCCGCCGACGAAGATTGCGGGGGCGGTCGAACGGGCGGGATTGACCGAGGTGTTGGTGATCGGGATGCCGATGAGATGGATCAGCGTGAGGCAGAGACCGATGGCGATTGGAGCGAAGCCTTTGGGCGCGCGCTCGTCGGTGGAGCCGAGGATGACAAGAAGGAAGAACGCGGTGAGGACGACTTCGGCTACGAAGCAGGCAAGTAACGAGTAGTGGTCGGGCGAGTGGTCCGCATAGCCGTTCGACGCGAAGCCATTGGAGAGGGAGAATCCGGCTTTGCCACTGGCGATGACGTAGAGAACACTTGATGCCGCGATGCCGCCCAGAACCTGCGCGATGACGTATGCGGGAAGCTCGGAGATGGGGAAGCGTCTGCCCACGACAAGACCGACGGAGACCGCAGGATTAAGGTGACAGCCGGAGATGTGGCCGATGGCGAAGGCCATGGTGAGCAGCGTTAGACCGAAGGCCAGCGCGACTCCGACATAGCCGATGCCCAGTTGAGGATATGCTGCGGCAATTACCGCGCTGCCGCATCCGCCGAAGACAAGCCAGAAGGTGCCGAAGAACTCGGCTGTTGCACGTTTGGAGAGATGCATCGTGTCACCTGCTCTTTCTGTGGGATGGATTTTTAGATTGCGAGAAAATGCTGCATACCAAGGCACGGACGCCTTTGGCGTAGCGGAATCGTAGCACGATGAGGCGAGATTCAGAATGAAATTTATGTTGTGCGGAATTGAAGTGAAAAGGCCTTACAAGCGCTTGAGGTAGGCTTTGGCGGCGTCGAGATCGGGGAAGAGGCGTTCTTCGGCCTGGAACTCGCGGGAGTGGACGCAGCGGCGGCCGGCTTTGACGCGGACGGGGTGCTTGAGGTGGAGCATCTCGTGGTAGAGGAGGTACTCGACAGCGCAGCGGGGGGTGTCGGGACGGTCGAAGACCTGGCTGACGACGATGGTGTTGTGGGCGGCGTCGTAGTGGCCGAGCATGCGGCGAGCCTGGTGTGCGGACCACGTGAGCGTGGGGCGCCCGAGGAGTCCGTGGAAGAAGCGGGTGTTGACGGACTCGAAGATTTCGTCGAGATCGTAGTGATGGCCGATGGGTGTGGAGAGTCG
>JBDTEQ010000123.1:0-46336 GCA_039922475.1 Edaphobacter sp. | reverse complement strand
CTCGATGAATATGAGCAGCTCCTGACGGGCAACGAGATCTTCATGGCGCGCGCACAGGGCGTTGGCATATTGAAGAAAGAGCTCGCTATCAACGCCGGCGTCACTGGCCCAATGCTGAGAGCCTCGGGCGTGAACTATGACATCCGCAAAGTAGATAAATACGGGATCTACGACCGCTTTGACTTCAAAATTCCTCTGGGCGAACATGGCGATGTCTTTGATCGCTATATGATCCGTATGCTCGAAATGCGCGAGTCCTTGAAGATTCTGAGTCAGGCGATACGCGATATCCCAGTCGGCCCAATTATGGACGCCAAGGCGAAGATTCGAGGATTTCGCCCACCGGTTGGAGAAGCCTACGGCAGGATCGAATCGCCCAAAGGTGAGCTTGGCTTTTATTTGATAAGTGACGGGTCGCCTGATCCATATCGCTACCGTGTGCGTCCGCCAAGCCTGATCAACCTGACCGTGCTAGAAGATATGTGTCGCGGCTACAATGTGGCGGACACAATTGTGATCTTTGGCACGGTGGATATCGTGTTGGGCGAAGTAGATCGGTAAAGAAGATTGGTAGTGTAGGACAAGTGGATTGGGTACGCGAGGGTCTTGAACCATGCTTGGTGAAGGTATCTTGAAAGGGTTGGCGGAGACGGCCAAAAATTTCTTTGGCAGTTACGTCAGCAAAGACCGGTTGACCACCGTCCAATTTCCCGAAGAACGCCTCCCCCAGGCGGAGGCAGCGCGCAACTTTCCCTTCCTTGTTTATGACGGCGATGACTGGCAGCAAGGTCTACGCTGCGTGGCCTGTCAGATCTGCGAAAAAGAATGCCCACCCAAATGCATCTTCATCGAAAAGAGTAAAGACAAGAAACCGGATTATATTGGCAAGCCTCAGTTTTTCCCGGCCGTATTCGATATCGACGTCTCCGTCTGCATGAGCTGCCAGATCTGCGTGGAAGTCTGCCCGTTCGATGCCATTGAGATGGATACTGAGTTCGAACTCAGTACCGATAACCGGTACGGCGGCCTGCTGTGGCGCAAGGCCCAGTTGGCAAAGTCAAACACATATTTTCACGAAATCCACCCTGTTGGAGCGGCTGAAGTAGACGAACGTCTCAACGAAGCAAAGGGTAAAGCGGAGGCAAAAGCAAAAGCCGCAGCAGACGTAAAACCTGCAACACCGCCTCTACATCCATCTAATTCTGGACCTAGCACCACAAACTGATCGCCAATGACAGAAACGATCGACCAAATCTTCGTCATACTGAAGCACTGGCTTCTGGGTCACATACCGGTCGGAGTTCAACCGATCGTTGGGGCTGCGCTCTCCGTCGTATCGATCATCGTCGTGTTCGCATCCTTGTTTGCATTAACGACGATCATGGAGCGGAAGGGATTGGGTCGTTTTCAGAATCGGTACGGGCCAAATCGAGTAGGACCCTATGGACTCCTCCAGCCTCTCGCAGATGGCTTGAAGTCGTTAACCAAGGAAGACATCGTCCCCCGTGCCGCGGACAAAACCGTACATCTCCTGGCGCCGTTGGTTCTGGTCGTAGCCGCGTTCATGGGTTATGCAGTTCTTCCAATAGGCCGCAATATGGTCGCTGTCAATCTGGACGCGGGCGTGCTGTACTTCTTTGCCGCCGGATCGATAGTCGAACTATCGATCTTCATGGCTGGATGGTCGAGCCGAAACAAATATTCTCTGCTCGGCGCGATGCGTGCCATCGCACAGATGATCAGCTATGAAGTCCCGCTGATTCTCTCATCGATTGTAGTCATCATGATCGTCGGTTCCCTTTCGACAGTCGACATTGTGAATCATCAGGCTGGGTACACCGGAATCTGGCCGCACTGGTTTGTATTTACGCCGTGGGGGTTCGCGGGGTTCGTGCTCTTCATGATTGCCGCAACCGCAGAGTCCAACCGTGCACCATTCGATCTACCTGAAGGGGAGTCCGAAATCATCGCGGGCTATTACATCGAGTACTCCGGATTCAAGTTCGCGCTGTTCTTTCTCGGCGAATACATCGGCATGTTTGCGATCAGCGGATTGGCCATCACACTTTTCCTTGGTGGATGGTCGGCTCCGTTTTCCTTCCTCAACTGGATCCCATCCTATCTCTGGTTTTTTGCCAAACTCCTTGCACTGATCGCCATGTTTATATGGATTCGCGCCACTCTGCCACGGCTGCGCATGGACCAGCTGATGAACTTTGCATGGAAGTTCATGTTGCCGATGGCGCTGCTGAACCTCGTCACCGCTGGGGTCTGGCACTTCATGCCATTTGGACTGTTACGCTGGATCGTCTGCACCATTCTTGTTGTCGTTCCCTATGCTTTGCTTGGTCGAGGGCTCATGCAATCGCAAAAACTGCAGAAGCGTGTCTATCGATTCGCCGAATAAAGTTCTCGCAATTTTGTAACGAGTCATGGAGGATAGATTTGCCGCTGGACGTGCGCCAATCGATGAATAAAATGCCAAGTAACGCGACAACGGAACTATTAAGCCAATTGAACAAGGCGTGCCCGAACCAGTGACCGTGCCATTCTTCATTCTCGGTGTGTTGACCCTTGCTGGCGCAGCGGCGGCGTTGACGTTGCGCAACCTTGTGCATTGTGCTCTGGCACTTGTACTAGCGTTTTTAGGGCTCGCAGGGCTCTACCTCCAGCTCGATGCGCAATTCATCGGCTTTGCGCAGATATTGGTTTACGTTGGGGCCGTAGCGATCCTCGTCGTCTTCGCTATCCTTCTCACACGCGGCTCCGAATCAACTTCGCAATCGATCGTCTCACCCTCGTGGGGTGCAAGTACCGTTGTCTCCGCGATGGTCTTTGCCGTTCTTGCATGGACAGTTCGCTCCAGTGCAGCGTCTCAGCGCGCACTGCCAGCCACACCGGAAGCGACTGTAAAGCAGATCGGCAACGCTCTCATGTCGAGTTTTGCTCTGCCGCTGGAAGTGCTCGGCCTGCTGCTGACGGCAGCGCTTGTCGGCGCAGTTACGATTGCCATGCGAGACAAAAGAGAGACGAAATGACTCCGCTGACGAACTGCCTCCTTGTCGCCGCACTCCTGTTTTCTATCGGCCTCGCTGGCGCGCTGACTCGACGGAATGCCATCCTCGTTCTGGTCGGAATCGAATTGATGCTTAATGCAGCAAACCTGAACTTCATCGCGTTCTGGCGCTACGGTCCGAACCCGGAGACGTTGACCGGAATCATGTTTGCGATCTTTGCAATCGGCGTCGCCGCAGCGGAGGCCGCTGTAGGTTTAGCCCTCATCATCTCCATCTACCGACACTATAAGACCACCAACCTGGACCAGATTAATTCGATGAGGGGATAAGCTCTGAATGAACGAAAGAACTCTGCAGATCCGCTGGGCCATCATCACACAGCTTACTGAGACTACATGACCTGGATTGTCCGACACCTCTGGCTGATTCCCTCGATGCCGGTTTTGGCAGCGGGGCTGACTGCGCTCCTGCGGCAACGAAGCCGCAAACTCGCGGCGGGTCTTGCTATTGGTTCCATGGTCTTGTCGTTGTCGCTCTCCCTGGTCGCATTTGCACAGATGCTTGAACTCAGCGGCAGAGGAATCGAGACGAAGCAGGTCTTCAATTTCCCATGGTTTCAGGTTGGTAGTGAATGGCTCAGACTCGGCTGGGTCCTTGACCCACTCGCCGCGGTGATGCTGATAATGGTTGCCTTTGTCGGCCTGCTGATCTTTATCTACAGCGTCGGCTACATGGCTCATGACGAAAACTTCACACGCTTCTTTTGCTTTCTGTCGCTCTTCGCCGGCGCAATGCTGGGCGTCGCCATCGCAAATAGCTTGTTGTTGCTCTTTATTTGCTGGGAGATCGTCGGCCTTACATCCTACCTGCTCATCGGCTTCTGGTATCACAAGCCGAGCGCAGCGGCAGCCGGGAAAAAAGCATTCATTACCACTCGGATTGGTGATCTTGCATTCCTTCTCGGCATGGTCTGGCTGTATTCGGAGACGGGCACATTGCTCTTCTACGATGGAGGAGCGGGTTGTATTGAGCATTCTGCTCTCATCGCGCTCGTCGCACAGACCACGAGCATAGGTCTCGCAGTCTCCACTGGTATAGGCTTGCTGATCTTCTGTGGAGCAGTTGGAAAATCGGGCCAGGTTCCACTGCACGTCTGGTTGCCGGATGCCATGGAAGGTCCCACGCCCGTAAGCGCATTGATTCACGCCGCAACGATGGTTGCGGCCGGTGTATTTCTCGTCGCAAGAATGTTTCCATTGATGAGCGCTCGCAGTGGAATCGCCCTGCCGCTAACCCCGACCACAACGCTTACAGTTGTCACCTGGGTCGGCGCGATCACAGCGGTCTTTGCTGCCAGCATCGCCATTGCGCAGGATGACATCAAACGCATTCTCGCCTACTCCACCGTCTCCCAGCTCGGTTACATGATGATGGGCTTGGGTGTCGGCGGAGTAGCAGTTGGCATGTTCCATCTCATTACTCATGCTTTTTTCAAAGCTCTGCTCTTCATGGGTGCAGGATCTGTAATCCACGGCTGCCATGAAGAGCACAACGTTCGCCGCATGGGCGGATTACGAAAGCTCATGCCCATTACGTTTGCGACGTATGCAGTTGGCATGTTGGCGCTATGCGGTTTTCCATTCTTTTTCTCCGGCTTCTGGAGCAAAGATGCCATCCTGCACGCTGCATCGACGTGGAGCGTCTCGAAAACACCGTTTTATCTCGGCTCAATCGGTGTGTTGTTGACCGCCTTCTACATGACTCGGCAGGTGTACTACGTCTTTTTCGGCAAATCACGAAAAGGCGAAGCCGTCGTAGACACGCATCATTCTGCCGACGTTGGAGCCGCAACTCCACGAGAGAGCCCCGCGGTCATGACGATCCCGCTCGTCATCCTTGCAACATCCTCAATCCTGCTTGGATTGATTGGCACGCCAGCATGGCCGTGGTTCGATTCATTTATCAATAGCGAGCCTGCAAAGTTCGCCTTCAGAGGATTCACCGAAGACGGCATCCTTCCCATCATGCTTTCGTCGACGATCATCGTCTTTCTCGGCCTCGCCCTCGGATGGTGGTTCTATGGACGCGGGCAAATCGGAGATGCCGAATCGCAGGACGCAGTAGAACGGCTGCAGCCGCAAATCTTCAATGTGTTGCGCAACGCCTATTTTGTCGACAGGTTCTACGAAGCTACCGTCATTCGCTTCAATACATGGTGCTCCCGTGTCTGCGTCTGGATGGATCAATGGATCTGGGGAGGTGCAGTAAAGCTCACCACATATCTTGTGCTGGGCCTGTCGATATTCGACCGCTCACTGGATACATACGTTGTGAATCGGAGCTTCGATCAAGGCTGCAAAAGTGTAACCCGCGGCGGGCAGATCCTTTCGCGCCTGCAAAGCGGCAGAACGCAGAGCTATCTACGCATCGTTGGAATCGCTTTTGCTGCGCTCGTCTTATTTCTCATTTGGGGGAGGCGCGGATGAACACCCTCCCCTTGATCACAACGCTGACTGCCGTACCGCTGATCGGTGCATTTGCAATCCTTGGCGTGAACTCACAGAACAAAAAGCTCCCACGCAATGCGGCTCTGATCTTCAGCTTCATTGCGCTCGCATTGACTCTCATCGTGTGGCATCGGTTCAATTCTTCCACGGGCGATCTTCAATTCGAGGAACTGCATACATGGATTCCTGCACTTGGTGTCCAGTACCATGTAGGCATCGACGGGCTAGGGCTGTTGATGTTGCTGCTCGCGGCAATTGTCGTGCCCATGTCGATAGCCGCCTCCTGGCAGATCCAGGAGAACGCATCACTCTACTTCTCCCTCATACTCTTCCTTCAGACAGGATTGATCGGAACGTTTACAGCATTAAACTTCTTTCACTGGTTCATCTTCTGGGAGTTGAGTCTCATCCCTGCATTTTTCCTGATTCGATTGTGGGGTGGCCCGCAACGCGCTTCAGCCGCAACTCAGTTCTTCGTCTACACCATGGTCGGCAGCATCGCATTGCTTCTTGCGTTTCTCGCAATATTCCAATGCACCGGAGTATTCGACTTCATCAGCCTCACCGATCTGGCGCGCAATGGACAACTGATTCCTTCGCTTGCTGGCAAACTAGGCTGGCACACGCTAGGCCCGCAACAGATCACGATGATCATCTTCTGTTGCGCATCTTTAGGCTTCGTCGTAAAGGTTCCACTGATCCCGTTCCACACGTGGCTACCGTCCGCCTACGCCGAAGCACCAACCGGTACGACCATACTCCTCACCGGCGCAATGTCGAAGATGGGTGTCTATGGATTCCTGCGAATCCTGTTCCCTATCTTCTTCGTCGAGATGCGGTCCGCTCGCACACTGCTTTTGTGGCTCGCCGTAGCGACGATTGTTCTCTCCGCCTACGCCGCCCTCGCACAAAAGGATTTGAAACGCATATTCGCATATTCATCCATCAATCACCTCGGATATTGCATGCTCGGGATGATATCGGTCGCGGGATTCCACGGTGAGAGTGCCGCATTTTCAGCCGATAAAGCGGCAGCACTCAACGGAGTGATGCTGCAGATGTTCAACCATGGCCTCACCGCCGCGACGCTGTTCTGGTTCGTAGCTTTGCTGGAGAAACGCACCGGAGGTCTGCGCGGCCTCAATGATTTCGGCGGGCTACGCAAAGTCGCTCCCGTATTCTGCGGCCTGATGGGCATCGCTCTCTTTTCATCGCTGGGTCTGCCCGGACTGAACGGCTTCATCGGTGAATTCCTCATCTTCCGAGGCGCATTCCCGTTGGCGACATGGGCGACTGCGCTTGCCCTCCTCGGCCTGCTCGCCACAGCGATCGTCATTCTTACGATTCTTCAACGTGTATTCTCTGGGCCGCTCAATGAGCGGTGGCAGAACTTTCCAGATCTGACAATCGGAGAGCGGCTTGCGCTTCTACCCCCGATCGCGCTCATGTTCGTGCTCGGAATCTATCCGCAACTAGTGCTCGGGGTCATCAACAGTACAGCCCTCAAAATAGTGCAGCAAATGAGGTATTAGTTTCAATGAGAAAGGAGACAGCCGGATTGAAGATGGCGGAGTTAGAGCGCAGTACAGGCTTATGGGACATCTCCGTTTTGGCATTTTGATTATGCTCGCCTGGACAATTTACATTTCGTTTCTTGGAGTGTTGGCGCTTCTGCTGCTTCCCAAGGCTAGCGTGCGAGCTGCGCGAATCATCGCATTGATAGCCACAGTAGGAGGGCTCGCCGTAACACTCACCGCCTTCGCACAGCAAAAATCCGGCACGATCGTTACAGTTGTGCGCATTCCGTGGATTCCATCGCTCGGCATTGAATATCATCTTGCAGCAGATGGCATCAGCCTGACGCTCCTGCTTTTGACCGGCATTGTGGCGACCGCCGGCATCTTCTTCTCATGGAATATTGAGCACCGCGCGAAAGAATTCTTCGCGTTTTATCTTGTGCTTATCGGTGGCGTATATGGCGTATTCCTGAGCTTCGATCTCTTCTTGCTGTTCGTCTTCTACGAAATAGCGATCATCCCAAAATACTTCCTGATCGCAATCTGGGGTTCAACGCGACGCGAATATGCCGCAATGAAGCTTGTGCTCTACTCGCTCGTCGGCAGCGCGATGGTACTCATCGGGTTAATTGCCGCCTATGTACTCGCAGGCGCGAAGACAATGAACCTCGCCGACCTGGCCCAGTTTCCTTTCCCGATTCATTTTCAAATGTGGGCATTCCCACTGGTCTTTGTAGGCTTCGGAATCCTGGCTGGTCTTTGGCCATTTCATACCTGGGCTCCTACCGGCCACGTCGCTGCGCCCACTGCAGCCTCCATGCTGCTCGCAGGCGTGGTGATGAAGCTGGGAGCTTACGGTTGTCTGCGAGTCGCCATGGTGTTATTCCCCCGTGGACTGGACGCGTGGGGATTCTACGTTCTCGGCCTTGGCTCATGGCGTGACGTATTCGCCCTGCTTGCATTGATCGGCATCGTCTACGGCGCGATGGTCGCCCTGGTGCAGAAAGACTTCAAGTTCGTCATAGGCTATTCGAGCGTAAGTCATATGGGCTTTGTTTTACTGGGCCTGATGACGTTGACCCAGACAGGTCTTAGCGGCGCAGTCCTGCAAATATTTTCACACGGGATTCTCGCGGGGCTGTTGTTCGCCGTGGTTGGGCGAATGGTCTACGACAGAACGCACACACGTGACCTCGATGAACTCGAGAAAATAAACCTCTACAAATTCATCCCGTTTGCGGCGGTCACGTTTGTTGTCGCCAGCATGGCGTCTATAGGCTTGCCCGGTTTTAGTGGGTTCGTGGCAGAACTCCAAGTGCTCATCGGTGCCTGGCGCGCCTTCCCCTTGTATGCAATCGTCGCAGGAATTGGAATTATGATCGGTGTCGCCTACACATGGCGTGCAATGCAGAAAGCGTTTATAGGGAAGGCCGAATCCGGCAGCCAGCATCCTTCTCTACCCCCCATCTCAATTCCCGAGCGCATCGGCGCAATAATTTTGATAGGTGCCAGCCTAACCATAGGCCTCTACCCACAATTGATCCTGAGTCGAATCATCCCAGCCCTGAACTCGCCGTTGTTCGATGGCTTGCGGAAAGGTAGCTGGTAATGATCGCGACAACATATCCAGCTTTGTTTCGGCTGATTCTTCCAGAAACGATCGTCGCCGCCACCGCACTTGTTGTGTTGACGGTAGATCTTGTGCTGATGCGCGACGCCGGAACGCGGCTTCGATTCGCCATCGGAGCTCTGATCTCGTGCATCGGCTGTGCGGGCTCAATCGCTCTGATGTTGATTGCGCCACAGCAGGCAAATATCTTCGATGGCATTCTGGTAATCGATCCGCAAACTCCGCTGATTCAGATCGCATTACTCGTCTTGACGATTCTGATGATTTTGATCTCGATAGAATCGACCTTCACGAAGCACGTAGGCGAGTATCTGGCACTCGTCCTGTTCGCCGCAACCAGCATGATGTTTCTGGTGAGCTCGCAGAACCTTCTCCTGATCTTTATCTCCCTGGAACTGCTGAGCCTGTCTCTTTACATTCTCGCGGCCTTCGATAAGCGCAGCGCCCAATCGGCTGAAGCCTCGCTGAAATACTTTCTCTTTGGCGCGACGTCGGCTGCGTTCATGCTCTTTGGGTTCAGCCTTGTCTACGGTCTGACTGGGTCAACCAATCTCACGCAGATTGCCGATGCAACCAAGGGACGCCCTTTGGACCCGCTTTTAATTGCCGCAATTGTAATGACCATCATCGGGTTCGGATTCAAAGTAGCGGCGGTTCCGTTCCATTTCTGGGCCCCCGATGTCTATGAAGGTGCCCCACCCGTCAGTGCAGCACTCATTGCATCCAGCTCAAAGGTTGCCGGCATTGTCATCTTTTATCAGGTCATGGTGATCGGTTTCTCCGGGGTGGAAACCCCTGGAGTTTGGAAAGATCACATGCCGGTGTGGGTCCCGGCGATCGCGTGCCTAGCTGCGCTTTCAATGGTGTTGGGAAACCTTGTGGCCATCAGGCAAGCCAGCGTCCGGCGACTACTTGCCTATTCGGCGATTGCACACGTAGGCTACATGCTGCTTGCACTCGTGTCCCACACCGAGCAGAGTTTTAGTGCGCTGCTCTACTATGCCCTGACCTATGCTCTGACCACGATCGGTGCATTTGGTGTTGTAGCCGTCGTTGAGGCTAAAATCGGCGGTGACAAACTCTCCGATTTCTCTGGGCTTAGTCGGCGCGCCCCAGTCTTATCATTTTGCATGTTGATTTTTATGCTCTCCCTGGCCGGGATCCCACCGCTGGCTGGTTTTTTTGGAAAGTTTTATATCTTCGCTGCAGCCCTGGCCGCCGCTCCTCAAACACTCGGCCTACTCTGGCTGGTGATTCTAGCCATCGCGATGAGTGCGGTGTCACTCTACTATTACCTGCAAGTACTCAAACGAATCTACATCGCCGACCCGCCCGCCGATGCAGGCCCCATTCAGGTATCAGTTGTGAGCCAGATCGTTTTATGTTTGATCGCTTTTGGTGTTGCGCTTCTAGGCTGCGCCCCGAATATCTTACTTGGGCGGCTGTAACAAGCAAGCGTCCCGGCTGCTTCCTCCAAGAGGGCATGTGTGACACAGAGGTCCTCCTTACCCTCCCACATTTGGGGTTTCTCCCCAATCTCCAAACCTAATCGTTAGCTATCCTATATACCTCAACTTCTGATCCGCTAGTGACATTCATATCCTGATTGGTGAGTGTGGCAAGAGCGCCGAGGATGACCCTGCCTGTCGGAACGAAAGCGACGCAGTTGTGCGGTTGGTCGTCACCGAGTGGCTCTACGAATAGACTTCTTCCGGCTGCCGATGCATGTCTGCCCCTACCGCATAACGCTGCACGCGCAACACAAGAATATCGTCCGTCTGTCCGAACTCCTGCGCTGCTGTAGCGATCTCTGTAGTCGTAGTCGGGTTGCGAAGCATTTGCTCAATACGGTCAAAGCCGAAAAGCTCCCCTTCAGCATTCTGTGCTTCGGCAATGCCGTCCGACATAAATAGAAGAGAGTCGCCAGGTTCCAGCTTGAAGGAGGTGACAGGAAAATCCTGCCCAGCGAGAACTCCCAACGGAAGCGCTCCTTCAATCTGCATCTCAACGCCATTGAGATAAGGGGGCAACTGGCCGGCATTGGCAAGCTCCACCGTCCCACCTGGTGAAAAACGCAGGGCGAGACATGTTGCGCTCGAAGACTCGCGTTCGCAAAGCTGTTCGTTCAGAGCTTCCAGTATCCGTTGCGGGCTGTTGTCATGCTGCGCAGCAGAACGGATGGCCCCGACGATTAGAGCGACAAGCATCCCTGCCTGCAGCCCCTTGCCCGTTACATCTCCGAACACAATCAGAGAGGTACCATCTTTTTCTTTAGGCACAATCTGAAAGAAATCACCGCCAACCTCGCGCATCGGACGATACACGCTGTCGATATGCAGATCATCGAGTTGAGGCAGTTCGTTCGGGATCAGAACCTGCTGCACATGTCTTGCCTGTGCGATCTCCAGCTTCCATTGTTCCTTTGCCCGTTGTGCCATGATGAATCGGCCCAGCAACATCACCGTGATGATCATCAGAGACAGGATGGTGGACAACGATCCAATGTTCACCGCGAAGCCTAGAGGTGTAAACGCCGTCTGCACGTGAAGAATGCGCAGCTCACGCTGATAGTTTGCGACGACGGCGAGAAGAACAACTGCAGCAGCGAGACCTCCTTCTCCTTTATTTTTAGAGAAGCCCTTGTATGCAACCACCAGTAGCAGGAAGCCGAGACCCAGCTTCACGATCAACAAAAAGGGGTGCAGAAAAACCGCAACATGAACCGGCACGTGGTGGCCGTATAACGGCGGCCGCAGCATAGCTGTCCCGACGGCAAGGATCACAACCAGCGGCCACACCAGACGATGTAACGTGGGCATCCACTCCAGCCGGAACCAGTATCCCCAGAAGAGCACCCACAGACCGATTCGCAAGGGAGTTGCGATGACATCAGTCAGGACGACGAACTCGGTCTGTCCAATTAATGTAGTGAAGTTGACGAGAAGAACAGCAGCAATACTAACCAGGGTCGCAACACAAACGAGTGCGAGCCAGAGATAGGACTTCTCTTCTCGATCGAGCCAGAAGAGAGCGAGCGACATAATCAGCGCCATGACAAGTATCAGCAGTTCCAGAAAACCACTGCCAACCTGATGCCCTGTATCGTCCCAATCCAATCGAACCTGGTCTGAGATCGAAGAGGCATAGCCCAACTCTGGGGGTTCCCGAAGCCCCCCGGCATCGGGGCTGTTGAAAGGAGTGGCGCTGTCCATCCACACTCGCACCGCGATCGACACTTTGCCATCACGAACGCCTTTGGGCAGACGAAAAGCCGTCGGAAGGCCGCTGTATGCCGTGACCCCATGCGGCATAAATTTGCCAAACTCACCAATGCGCTGGCCATTCACAAATACTTGATACGCATCATCGAACGTATCCGGCATCTTCAGCGCGAGTGAGCGTTTTGCGCCCCGTACATCAACCTGAAGCCGATACCACGCGTACCCGGAGTATCCGGCATGTCCGCGAGCAGTCCAACCAAGCGCAAGCCCTCGGCTGCCCGGAGTCAGATCTACATTCTCCCAGTTGGAATCATCAAATCCCGGCTGCGCCCAGGCTGCGTCGTCACCAGTATGAAACTTCCACGGTCCCGCGAGGTCCACCGCTGACTCGCCAAGCGTGACGTGAACAGATCCATCTTCAGGAGCAACAATGTCGTTCTGCGACTCGTCGGCTGCAGTGGCCGCATAAGCCGCCAACGGCAACAATAGAAGTAACGGGACGAGAAGAAACTGGCGAAGCCGACGCATAAGCACTCTCGTGGAGGAAAGTCTCGAAGATTAGAGAGTACACGACCGGAACCGTCGTTTGTGCCACACAAACCAATCAAAGGAAGCGGACAGCCGGAAGATGCTACTTAGCCCTGGCGGCCTCAAATGCATCCCGAAAAAAAGAAAAGCTCACACCCGGAGGTATGAGCTTCGCCAATCGTCGCATTGCAAGGATAAGACTTTTTCGCGTCAGCTATTTCTTGTTCGACAGAAGCAGCCGATGGCGCTTGGTCAAGAACAGGCCGGCAGCCATCATCGTCAGGCCAGTCGAGAAGAGCAGAATTGAGTCTGGCTCTGGTGTCGGATTCAGCTCACCGGATCCTGTCCCTAGATCTGCTGGAGCGGCACCATTCTCAAAGATTGTGAAAGCTTCGTCGGGCAGGAGTCCTCCACCAGTGAAAAGAAGGCTGTAGACGCCTCCAACCTTCGAACAACTCGAGGTGGAAAAAACAGTAGGCGGAAGACCAGGAAGATTAGTGGAGTTATCGCAGCTCACAGTCCCAAGATTCTGAGTATTGCCAAAGATAAGGCTGAGACTGGTAATTGTCTGCTTAGTCGCGTTGATTCCAAGGAAGCATCCATCGTCTGATCCATCGGGAAGAGCCAGCAACCCGCACTCCGACGATGAGAAGCTTACATCAAAAGGTGTTGCCTCATCGAAGATGAAACAGTTATTACCAGGAGTCAGGCATACAGGATTCGGATCGAGAACCGTGGCATGGAAATTGGTGCCCCGCTGAGCGTGGCTGAAGCTGGCAAACCCAAAGAACAGAACCATCACAAATAAGGCGCGAAGATACTTCATAGTAATTCCTCCAGAGTTGAACACGACGACGTGAAATTGACACATCAGGGTCTATAGGCAAATCAGACGAACCCTGAGTTGGCGGTGAAGCAAAAAAGGGAAATGGCCCAAGTTGTTAACTTACTTAGCAAGTCACTGGCCAAAGAAAGCCCAGCAAAACCTCCTATTTCGGCGATCATCCGCTAGTAAACATGCACGATTTTGCATAGAAAATGGGAGAGTAGGTACTCTATTGCCAACAGCCCCCCTACCTCCAATAAGCAATATCCTCCTTCGGGATAACTGCTGGTAGATCGCATCTCGGACACACCAGAACAAAACGATTTTGAAGCGTGCCTTAAAAGCGACTACGCGGTAGACTCAGAGTCACTCGAACTCATGACCTTGACCCAACAGGCCGATGCACTCGATCCAACCAGCCTTCCGCTCGCCGAACAGGTTGTGCGTCTGCAGGCTCTCCTGGAGGCTTCGCGCTCGGTTCATTCCACAATCGAGCCCTCCGATGTCCTGCAGCAATCAGCCCGCATCGCCGTGCGCGAGCTTGAACTGGAAGGCGCTCTATTCACCCCTCAGGATGTCGCCTATGGAGACGTGCCAGCCGCGGCCGTGACCGAGGCATGTGACGCCTGTCCGAGGTTTGAGCTCCTGTCACGGGAGGGTAAGGCCTTATCTGAACTCGTCGTAGCCACCCCTGGCAGCCGCCCACTAACCCTCTACGAACGTGACTTCCTCGAGGGCCTCGCTCTGCAAACCTCGGTCGCTCTTGAAAACGCTATCAACCATAAGCGTCACCTGGAGTACGCTCGGCTATCCCAGGATCTCGATGCCGCGCGTGCCATCCAGCAGAGTCTCCTGCCCCAGACCATGCCATCGATCCCCGGCTACTCCGTCGCTGCTCGTTCCCGGGCCTGCTATCAAGTCGGTGGAGACTACCTTGATATCGTTACCGAGCCCGACGGCTCTCACCTGATGGTCGTTGCAGACGTAGCAGGCAAAGGACTCGCGTCCGCTCTCGTCTGCACTGCCTTCCGTTCCGCCTTTCGCGCCCTCGCCCGCCAGTCCCTGACACTCCGCGAACTCGCAGGACGCCTGTCCCAGCAGCACTGGGAAGAGGGTGCCGAAGCGCGCCGCCGATACGTCACCGCCATCTTCCTGCGCCTCGATCCGGCATCTGCAGAGATGGAGATCGTCAATGCAGGGCACAATCCGGCATTTCTCGTCTCCTCCAGCGAAACCACTCCACGTCTAATTGAAGCCAGCGGAACGCCCCTTGGCATGCTTCCCGGCTCCCGATACTCCATCGAGCGCGTTCCCATCGAGCCCGGAGCCCGTATCCTTCTCTACACCGATGGGTTGACCGAAATATTCCAGGGCGAAGAGGAGTTCGGCCAGGATCGCCTCATGGATGCCTTCCGCACCATCGATCCATCGAATACCCCCGAACAGCTGGCCGAAGCAGCCCTTACCAGCCTGTGGACCACGCTTGATACCTTCTCAGAGGGTGGTCCCCAGCAGGATGATATGAGTGCAATCGCACTTTGCCGCCTGGCCGGCAAGTCCAAGGAGAGTCCTTCCCTATGAGCGTGACCAGCGGCAGCAAGGTCGAGGTGCGGCTCCCATCGCGTCTCGGCTTCGAAAAGGTCGCTATGAGCACAGCCGCGGGAATGGCCAAGCTCATGGGATTCAGCGACGATCGCATCGAAGACCTCAAAACCGCGGTCGCCGAAGCATGCATCAATGCAATGGAGCACGGTAACCAGATGAACGCCTCCATTCCCGTAAGCGTCATCCTTTCCATGAAGCCCGATGAGCTTGAAGTCAAAGTCATGGACAATGGCACCGGCATGCAGACGCCCGCCCCCACTCCCGACATCGACCGCAAGATGACGGGCGAAGAAGAAGCACGAGGCATGGGCATGTTTCTCATCCAGGCCCTAGTTGACGAAGCCGAGTGGGTACCATCAGCTGGAAACGATGAACAGAGCTTCGTCCGCCTGGTCATCCGGATGAATAAGGAGAGTGAATAAGGTGCAAACGGCGAATAAGGTTTTGCAGCAACAACTTACATGCGCAAGCGGCCAGCAGATCACCTGTCTGCGTTTCAGCGGAGATATCTCCTCCGCCTCCAAAGACGCCGTCGTTGGAACCTACCAGGCTCTCGATAAGGCCTCCAACAAGCGCATCCTGCTCGATTTCAAAGGTGTCGAATACCTTAACTCCTCCGGCATCGCCCTCGTCATTCAGGTCCTGATGGAAGCCAGCAAATCCGGGCAGACCATCGTTATCTGCGGTCTCACACCGCACTTCACTAAAGTCTTCACCATGGTAGGCATCACCAAGTACGCGACCCTCTTTTCTGACGAGGCTGCGGCTCTGTCGTCCCTCTAATAACCTGCTGCGTCAAAGATTAAGCAGGGATTGGCCGGTTTGTGGCCTCTCCCGCAACTGTCTCCTCACAACCACCCGATAACTCACCCAACTTCCCTCTCTGAAGCGGGAATCAACTTCTAACCCTCCCCGCCCACAAGGGCGACGGAGTGCTTACAACCACCTGCAACCAAGAAGGGCTCTTGGCGGACGATCCCTCAGGAGCCCTTTTCAATTTCATCAAACCCCGTTCTACAAGCACCGTCCATTCAAAAACCGGACGGTTTCGCTGAAGCCTTCAAAAAATATCGCCGTTTCTTCAAAATCCTTCGCAAATCATCTTCGGGAATCCTTCCATCCAGTACTGTTGTTGCAAAGATCACTCGTAAACCTTATGAGCCCATCAAAATTTGGAGATTTAAATTACTTTTCAGAGGCATTTAAATTACTTTGCCCTCTAGTAAATCTTCGAAGGACAAGAGTAAAGTACTTCCGTCCAGTCAAGTTGATCGTGTGATGTCCTCTTGATTGAAAGCTCCGAAAGCGCCCAATGACGTTAAGAACCGGTGACTAAGCATGGCCCAAGTTTCGGCTGTGTTGGATTCGCAGTCCCCGACCGCAAGACGACCCTCATGGGGCGTAGGCCATTCCATACTTTCTTACAGGCTCCCGCAAGGCTTTGAAGTTTCTCGAGAGGTATTCGATGAAGAAGCTCTCCCTTCGTAGATCCACCATCCTTCGTAGATCCACCATCGTTGCATCGGCCTTTTTCCTCCTCTGTTCTGGTGGTTTCCTCCAGGCAGCTACGTCCGGGGCCGGCGCCCCTCAGTCTTCCGCAGTCGAGACGATCGTCATCCCAGGCCCGCTCCGCTCCTTCATGCGTATGGCCGCAATCAGTCAGAAGGTATCTCCAGACGATGTCGTCCCTCTGCTCGCCCGAAACATCTTCATGCAGGGCTATCAGCAGGACCGTCAAACCGAGTTTCTCCGCCTCGTCGACCGCTACGTCCAGCAAGCCAGAGAGCTGCAGATCCTCGCCGGATCGGCCAATAATATTCACGTCGACAACTGTGATGACGCCGGCACCCTCATCCAGATCCTCGGCTATCGTCTCCGCGAAGGTTGCGGCACCCAGAAATTCTTCCTCGAAACCGCCAATCCGGAACGCGCATTTCTAACCATCGACTCCGGCTTCCCTCTCACCGATCTCGAAGAGGCGCTCCAGAGGGGCACACCCTTCAATTATGCCTACGCTCCCTCTCGTGTTCCTGTTCTCTTTCATGAAAGCGATTGGATCACCCTGAGCAATGGGCGAAAACAAAGCTACGTTACCCTGCTGGACGAGCTGATCAATGACCCCGCAGTCGCTCGTCTCTATTGGGCGATGACCAAAGTCGACGCCGAAACCAGGGTCGCTCTCCAGCGTTCCCCCGGACTCAGGAGGCTTCTTCCCGTCGCCCCCAGCCTCGACTTTTACGGCAGCCAGATCGTCATCCGTTCCGGCCATGTCGTCGTCCCCGGCGGAGCCTGGACCCAGGTCACTTGGAGAGATCTCGCCGGAGCCAGCCCCGACAACCCCTCAGAGTTTGTCCCCCGACTCCTCGCCAAAGACAACGGCTGGCTAGCCGCCTACTTCGACGTTCTCTCCCGAATCAGCGAATCCCAGCGTGAGCATCTCACCGAAAAAGGCCGCCTCAAGCGCTTCTATGAAGATCTTCGCGGCACCGACCTCGAACCTCCCGCCACCCACGGCGTCTTCCGTCAGGTCCCTGACCTCCTCGTCCTCTTCACTCGCCTCCAGTGGGACCCAAACGGCGACCCCCACGTCCCCGGAGATCTCGATGCCTGGAAACATATCCTGCACCAGAAAACCGACTCGAAGATCATCCGCGACTGGAGCAAACACAATCGTTCTCTAGACACTCCCGAGCAGCTTCTCGATGCCATGGTCGCCTTCTCGCGTGTTGTCACCGACAGCGGCCCTCTGCAGATCTACCTCACCATGTGTGAAATCGACGAGCAACGCGCTCCCGGCCAGCGTCTCTCGCCCGCGACTGTCAGCCTGCTCGCCAATCAGTTTCCTCAATTCAACAACTGGTACCTTGTCTTCTCTGAGTTCCCGGCCCTCACCGACGAGTCCGCAACCCACTTCGTCAACATAGCCGACGCGATCGACAAGGTCTCCAATGAATCCCTCCGCGGCAACACCCTCGGAGCCTTTCAGGCCAACATCGGCCTCTGGCAGGTCCTTGCCCGTCAGGGAGAGATCCCCACCGCCGACCTCAACTCCTCCTGGCAAAAAACCATCGACCCGTTCACCAGAATCACCTCTTCCACCCAGCTCTTCGACGCCACCCGCAACTCCCTCGGCAGCCTCCTTACCGCCGCCGGCGCACCCCCCAACTCTCAGCCAAGCGACATCATCAGCCTGCTCGCCGGCCCCCCTCAGAACACTCCCGACGGTCGGCGCGTCCATCAGGAGCTCGCCCGCAGAATGGACGCCGTCCTCGAAGATCAGCACCTCGTCTCACTCGACACCCTCTTCTCACTCAGCGATGGCCTCGACGCAATGGCTCAGGGCAAGCCCGCACCCGCCAACATGCTCGCGCTCGCAGGAGAACTCCGTGAGTTCGAGATGCCCCGCCCCATCTTCACCGCCAGCGAAAAGATTGACTGGTCTCCACGCGTCTACACCGCCCATCACGCCGAGCTGCAGGTCCAGACCGACCTTACCAAAGTCATCAAAACACCTGGCAACCCCGCACAACTTGAAGCAGCTCGCGGCCAACTCGCTCCCTTCCTCCGCGACACGCTCGTAGGCCTGAACTACGCCTACTACGAGCCGCCCGGCGCTCAGATCCTCCACAACAATCCCCTCTTCGTTCGCTCCCATGACTTCACCGAAATATCGATCGTCGGCACCGAGCAGTTTTGGCAGACTCCTATGCTCCTCGGAGTCGGAACGCCCGCTGGCGGCGGAGCCTATCTCATGGGCTCGCTCACCGACCTCCCCCACGCACTCGCAATGACGGAAGAAGATTTCATCGCCCCCGAAAACGTTCAGGCTCTCATCTGGAAAGAGCTCGTTCCCGACCTTCTCGTCAGCGCAACTCTGCCTCGCTGGTGGAACGTCACTCCCGTCGAGCTTCACGCCGTAGCCCTCTACCAACGCTCCGGAGAAGAGCTCCTCACCGCATCCGTAAAAGACCCGCAGCTCCGCACCAAGGTCGCTGGCATCCTTGCCGACCGCATGACACCGCGTCGCCTCGAACGCATCGAAGACGCCATGCAGCACGAGGACGATCTCAAAGCCATGCTTCCTCGCATGATGCCTGCAGACACCTTCTACCTCGCCGCAGAGTTTCGCAGTAGATATCCCGCCGAGGCAGCCGCCTCAGGGCCCGCAAGCCAGCAACTCGATGACCTCGTGCGCCAGCACCCCACCGACACCAGTTGGCAGCGGCTCTCGAAAGACTTCGGCGTCCCCCATCCGACCCTCGCCCGAACCTATGGCCGCGAGATTCTCAACGTCAAACCGTTCCCCTTCTTCGGAGGCTACTCCAGCCGTCTCTTCGGCGAATCCTGGGAGTCCAACAATCTCTACTGGGCTCGCCTCGCCGACGAGATGGGCTACCCCCCCGTCATGCTCAACCGCCTCGTTCCTGAACTGACCCGCCGCATGACCGCAAAGATCTTCGCCACCGATCTCGAAGACTGGCCGGCCATGCTGCGTGCCATGCACGAAACAGGCGACGACCTGCGCCACGGCAAAATCGCCGCCCTGCCTACCGCCACCGCGACTGCCCTTCGTGAAAGCCAGCCAGTTCAGCCAGACCAGTCAGCACCGAATGGAATCAAGCAATAGGAGAATCCCCATGAAGAAATATCTTTTGCTTCTCGGCTTTCTTGCTCTTCCTCTGGCCGGTGCCAGAACCGGCGCATCGGCCCAGGAGGAAACCTCGCGCATTCGCGTCAGCGTCGTCCTCGTCCAGCTCAACGTCGCCGTCACCGACAACAAGGGAAACTACATCAGCGGCCTCAAGCCCGAAGACTTCGCCATCACCGAAGACAAGATTCAGGAGAAACCTGCAACCTTCGAAGAAGGCAACGGTCCCACCCGCAGGCTGGTAGACGTCAGTTCCTCCGATAAAAAATCCTTCACCGAAGTCGCCGACAACGTATCCAGCACCCCAGTCTCCGCAACCGACGGCTCCCAGCGGTTTGCCGGCGCCAACGTCTTCATCCTCTTCGACACCAGCAACTACATGTATCGCGGCTTCGTCTTCGCACAGGACGCCATCGCCGACTTCATCCGCTCCCTCGAAGGCGTCAGTAAACTCGCGCTCTACTCCTATAGCCGCGATCTGTCGCGAGTCACCACCCTCACGCCCGATCGCTCTCAAGTCCTGCGTGGCGTTCGCAACACCGTAGCCGGAGATGATGCCGCGCTCTACAACGGCCTCCTCCTCACCGTAAAGGACGCAGCTCCGCTCACCGGACGAAAGGCCATCGTCGTCTTCTCCAACGGCCCCGACAACGCCAGCCTCGTACCTCCCGAAGACGTCGCCGAGCTGGCCCAGTCCACCGGAACCATCATCTACATGATCAGCACCCAGCAAGCTGAATCCGAGCCCGTCTCCACCGCCGTCTTTGAACGCATGAGCAAAGCCACCGGCGGCAAAGCCTACTTCTCCAAAGACTGGCAGGACGAAAAGCAAGCCTTCAACTCCATCCGCGACGACCTCGCCCACCTCTACGCCATCAGCTACTACCCCGCGCAGAACGCCAACCACGGCTGGCGCGCCATCAATGTAAAGCTGGTCGGCAAAAACCTGCAGAAGTACCACATCCGCACCCGCGCAGGCTATCGCGTCCTCCAAACTGCACAAACCCAGCCCGCACCGGAGGAAGCCGCCGCCAAATAAACTACTTTCTGATCTGTCATCCTTCGCCTGAGCGAACACAGTGAGTCGACCGCTCTCCTTCCACCACCCAAAAACCGTCATCTCGACCGAAGCTGTTCACGGTCTCATCGTGAACAGCGCAGTGGAGATATCCCGCATTTTGCCATTGCGTTTGCCATTGCGTTTGTCATTGCGGTTGCCATTGCATTTGTCATTGCATTTGCCGTTGCCGTTGCTTGTCCTTCTATTTGTCATCCCGTAGGGATCTGCTGTTGTCGTTGTCGTTGCCGTTGCTTGTCCTTTTGTTTGTCATCCCGCAGGGATCTGCAGTTGTCGTTGCCGTTGCCGTGCCAGTTCTCGATCCGTTCAATCCGTGAAGATCTGTGTTAAGCCTTCCCCAAAACCAACGGCCCCAGTTATCCCCCTTCTTTACAGACACCTGCCATCCATTCAAATTATTTTTCGCGTTTTCAGCCCAGAAATCGCATGTCAAGCCCCAAAACCACCTAACTCTCTGAGTCAGAACAAGATAGAGTTGGCGTATTAGTTCCCACCAACCAGCTATACTTAAACTATAGATAGAAAAACAAGCAGTCTCGGCCAAAAGCCGGGGCTAAGTTGTTGATATAGGCTAATTTAGCAACAACCCTTTTGTTATGACTATTTT
The DNA here is from genome assembly GCA_039922475.1 of Edaphobacter sp. Lineage (GTDB taxonomy): Bacteria > Acidobacteriota > Terriglobia > Terriglobales > Acidobacteriaceae > Edaphobacter. The sequence goes on along the minus strand of JBDTEQ010000123.1, from coordinate 25,152 downwards.
GCAGCTTGCCATCAGTCGTAAACCATTGAAAGGAGCAAACTTACGCCCGGGCAATGGGGGGGGTACCCCCTGCTAGTCGTGACTCAAATACCCCATCCCCGCCAGCACCCCACGCATGTAGGCAAAGCTGGCGATAACCCCGGGCATCGGATCGTCCCCATGCACCTCATACTCCAGGTCAACGAAGCCGGGCGCGATTAGAGCCTCAAATATCTTGCGCATCGGCATAAGCCCGTCGCCGACCGCAACCTGGCTTTCCTTACTGGTGAAGTCCGTCAGGTCCTTCGCATGCATGTTGTAGAGCCGCGGTCCCGCCTCATGGATGGTCCTGACCACATCCGTGCCCGCGCGCACCGTGTGCCCGATGTCGATGCAGCATCTGCAGCAGGTTCCCTCCGGCGTTGCATCGAGGAGATACAAGAGGTGCTGCGAGCGTCTGTTTCTGGCAGAAAACCACGGGCCCTATGAAAAGTGTTGTAGGTTGGTTGCATGAAAATTCTTCGTTTTGGATGTCAGACTCCTGGGATCTCTTTGCGCTCTCGTGCCTCAGTGCAACACCTGGTTGCCTGTTCAGTTTTGCTGTTAGCGATTGGCACGGTAGCCGCTCAAACAAGCACTTCTAAACAGGCTAACGACGAAGACTATACAAAGAAGATCAAGGAGTATCTGTCTGACCCGCGATTTACAACGGAGTTGGTCGATCACCTCCCCGCATCCTCCAAGGTTCCTACGCCTCTGAAGTTTCTGGGATCGATGCCCGGGCAGCCAGGAGAGCTGTACTACAACGCAGACATCAACCGCTACTACGAAGAACTGGCGAAAGACTCGCCGCGCGCGAAGTTCTGGAAGCTTGGCGTGAAGTCGGAGGAAGGCCGCGACATGGTCGTGCTCGCCATCGGGAATGAAGAGTCGATCAAGAACCTCGATAAGTACAAGGCCGACCTGGCAGCACTCACCGATCCGCGCAAGACTACTGAGGAGCAGGCCCAGAGGCTTATCCATACCAGTAAGCCGATCTACTGGATCACCAGCGGCATCCATTCGCCAGAGACAGGCGGCCCGCAGATGCTGGTGGAACTCGCATACCGTCTTATCGTCGAGGAGACCCCGTTCATCCAGGAGATTCGCAACAACGCGATCGTATTCATCACTCCCGTCGTCGAGACGGATGGCCGCGACAAGGAGGTCGACACCTATTACTACGGCAAAATTACAAAGAAGCCGCGACCTCCTCTAATGTACTGGGGAAAGTACGTCGCGCATGATGACAATCGCGACGGAATGGGCCAGTACCTCCACCTGACCCAAAACATTACTGCCGGTGTTCTGGAGTGGCATCCTACGGTGCTGCACGATCTGCACGAGGCACAGTCTTACCTCTATGTTTCGACAGGGACGGGGCCGTACAACCCCTCGCTCGATCCCATCGCCGTCGATGAGTGGTGGATGCTGGGCGAAACTGAGATCATGGAGATGACCAAGCGCGGCGTTCCCGGTGTGTGGACCTACGGCTTTTACGACGGTTGGGTACCGAACTACCTCTTCTGGATTGCAGAGACGCACAACTCCTTCGGACGCTTCTACGAGGTGCAATCGTACGGGCCGGACGTCACGGAGAAGCTACAGTTGCCCGCAACCACGACGAGTCGTGAATGGTACCGGCCGAATCCGCCGCTTCCGACTGTGAAGTGGGGGCCGCGCAACAATACCAACATCCAGGAATCTGCGATCCTTTTCGCACTCAACAAAGTCGCCAAGGACAAGGATCTGTATCTCGAAAACTACTGGCTCAAAAACAAGCGATCCGTGGAGAAAGGAAAGGACGGCCCAACCTACGGATGGGTGATTCCGGCCGGGCAACTGCATCGCGTGAACGCAGCAGAGATGGTCAACGATCTCCGCCATCAAGGTGTCGAGATTGAAGTCGCGGATAAAGACAGCACCTTCGGCAATCTCAAAGTTGCAACCGGCGATTACATCATTCGTGCCGATCAACCCTACCGAACTCTCGTCGATATGTACTTCAGCCTTCAGAACTACCCCGTTGCAAATCCGTTGCCCTACGATGACACCGGCTGGACTATGCCATTGATGCGCAACGTCACCGTCAAGAAAGTGACAGACAAGTCGCTCCTCGATCAACCCACGGCCATCATCGGCAAAGACGTCGTCGTGCCGGGCATTATCCATGGGACGGGCGATGTCCTTGTGGTTGAGAACACGACCGACAATGTGCTGGCCACCTTCCGGTTCAAGAACGCGGACACAAAGATGGAGGCTGCCGAAGAGGACTTCGATGTCGACGGCCATCATCTGCGCGCGGGCGCTTTTGTCATTCGCAACGGAGACGACGCGAAGGTTCGGGCTTCCATTCAGCAGCTTGGGCTCACTGCCTACGCCACCTCCGCGACGACGGTGAAGACTCATCCGCTGACGGTTCCTCGTATTGGCTACGTTCATTCCTGGCAAAGAACGCAGGATGAGGGCTGGGTACGTGCTGCGCTCGACCACTACGGAGTTCCTTACACCTACTTTGCCGATCAGAAGCTTCGCGATGGCAACCTCCGGGCCAAGTACGACGTCATTATCTTTCCGAGCATCGGCGGCAGCTCGGTCTCGCAGGTTAACGGGATTCCAAAGACGGGGCCCGACCCAATTCCATATAAGAAGACAAAGCTGACTCCAAACCTTGGAGTTGAGGACTCGAGCGACGATATTCGTGGCGGCATGGGCATCGAAGGACTTGCCGAGCTGGTGAAGTTTGTCGAAGCCGGCGGCACCCTGATTACGGAGGGCTCCACGACGACGATCCTTCCCGACTACGGCATCACGACGCGAGTCAACGTCGAGCATCCTACGACCTTGTATGCCAAAGGCGCTTTGATGCGCGGCATCATCGCCGACAAGCTGAGCCCGATCGTCTACGGATACACAGGCGATCAGATGCCTGTGTACTTTAGCCAGGATCCCGTACTGAATACTCACGGTGGCGGCTTCCGACGGGGAGCTACAGTGCCTGGAGTGGGAGTGGACATCACTCCCAATGCAACTCCGATCGCGTTGTCGCCGTATGAGCCTGACGACCGCGTGATAGAACCGAAGGGGCTACCGTCGCAGAGGAACGATGCCGATGCAGCTCGTCAGGCGATACGACAGTTTGGCGGCCAGGAAGATGCCTCGGCCGATCCCAGAGTTGTGCTGCAGTTCCCCGCAAAGGCGGATGAGATTCTGCTCTCCGGAGAACTTGCCGGAGGTCAGGCACTCACCAATCGCGCTCTCGCTCTCGATCAACCACTCGGCCAGGGACACGTTGTGATGTTTGCGTTGCGGCCCTTCTGGCGGTGGCAGACCCAGGGGACCTACGCCCTGGGTTTCAACACGATTATCAACTGGGACCACCTGGATGCCGGGAAGAAGGAGACGAGGCCTCAGGCGGCTTCTAGAGATTAGAGCCTCCGTCTTGCATCACCCACCCTTACTGCGTCTTCCTTCTTCCTCAAAGACGGGGGGCACCCCCCCTATGTAGGGAATCACGGAGTTCCTTTGTTTTCATCGACTTGAGCAGGGTTACTACCGGCAAATTTGTGCAAACAAAGAGGTTGCGGCTAGATATGGGCAAACAAACAGGTTAGAGCAGCCTTCCTTTCCCAAATGAAGAAGCCCGGCTAATATCCGGGCTTCTTTCTTAACTCCTACTTCTATTATAGCGGGCTGAGTGGAACTTATACGCCAACTCTATTGCGTTTCGTTTGAGCGAGTTAGGTGGTTTTGGGGCTTGACATGCGATTTTGCTGAGGAAAATGGCGAAAAATAAATACGACAGTCAATCCTCTTCGTGGACAAGCAGGAAAGCAAGGACAGAAACTCAGGTTCGATCAGGCCATTGCTTCCTGCTTTGGCTCTTCGAAAATAAGAGGCAAAAGCGAGATACGGGGATCTCCACTCCGCAAAAATCTCCTCGAGCAGACGGCATCGACTCTGACAAAGTCATCATGTCACCCGACCGACAAGCCAAGGTGTACGACCGCAGTTGCGTCCTCGGCGCCGGCATCCTCCTTCGCGATTCCCCGATGCCCGTCGCAACACAGATCAAGCTGGATATTCTAAGATCGAATCAGATAACGTTCTCCGGAACCACCACATTAGCCGAATTGAAACGCGATCCAGCCACACTGGTCGAGTATCTCTTCCGCGACCATACTTTTCCCTACGGCTGCTTTCTGCTTACGGGGACTGGCATCGTCCCGCCCGACTCCTTCACCTTGCACAGCGGAGACGAGATCCAGATCACTATCGACGGTATCGGCACGCTCAGAAACACCGTCGAATAATACAGGTACGAATCGACCACACGGCTTCAACAACGATTGAAAGGAATCAGCAATGGACGTAGCTCAGGTATTGATCGACGGCAAATGGCGCGCAGCCGATGCCGAGGGAACTTTCCACGCCGAGAACCCGGCCAAGGGTGAAACACTGCCGCTCGCCTTCCCCACCAGCCGATGGTCCGACTGCGATGCGGCGCTCACTGCTGCAACCGTGGCCACGGCCGAGCTCCGCACTGTGGAGCCTGTAAAGATCGCCGCTTTCCTCGAAGCCTTCGCCGCCAATATCGAAGCTGCGGCCGAGAGCATCGTCGCAGCGGCAGCCGAAGAGACAGGCCTGCCAGCCTCGCCGCGTCTTAAAGACGTTGAGCTTCCCCGCACCACCAATCAGCTTCGCCAGGCCGCAGCCGCCGTTCGCGAAGAGTCCTGGCGCAACGCCACGCTCGACGTTGAGAAAAATATCCGCTCCGTCTTCGCACCTATCGGCCCAGTCGTCATCTTTGGCCCCAACAACTTTCCCTTTGCCTTCAATGGCATCAGTGGAGGCGACTTCGCCGCTGCCATCGCCGCAGGCAATCCAGTCATCGCCAAGGCCCATCCACTCCACCCGAATACCACTCGCCTGCTTGCCCAGCAAGCCTTCAAGGCTGTCGAGCAGACCGGTCTTCCTCTCGCTACCGTGCAACTCATCTATAACATCAGCAATGAAAACGGACTCAAGCTCGTTAGCGACCCACGCGTCGGAGCCGTCGGCTTCACTGGCAGCCGCAACGCAGGGCTCCATTTGAAGCGGGCCGCAGAAGATGCTGGCAAACCGATCTTCCTTGAGATGTCCAGCATCAACCCCGTCATCTTCCTCCCTGGCGCTCTCGCCGAACGCCACGAGCAACTGGCCAAAGATCTGGCCGACAGCGTTCTAGCCGGCTCCGGCCAGTTCTGCACCAGCCCGAACCTTCTTCTCGTCTTCGAGACGCCTCAGACCGAGCCATTCCTGGCAGAGATCGCAAAGTCGTTCAGCGAACGGCCCACGCAGCCTCTTCTTTCTACCGCTGGTCGCAAGCTGCTCCATCAGGGTGTCACCGCACTCCGCACCGCAGGAGCACAGCTCGTCACCGGCGGAGACAACGCGCCCGGCGATGGCTACCGCTACGCGAACACTCTGCTCCGCGCGACTGCCACCCAGTTCCTGGCCGCACCCAACGATCTCCAGCGCGAGATCTTCGGCAACGCCACCCTCGCTGTTGTCATCAAGTCGCCGCAGGAGCTGAGCTCCGTCCTCCGTCTTCTCGAAGGCAACCTCACCGGCACAATCTACTCCGCCAAGTCCGGCGCGGACGATGCGACCTACAACACCATCGCTCCGCTGCTTCGCGAAAAGGTTGGACGCCTCTTGAACGACAAGATGCCCACCGGCGTCGCTGTCAGCCCCGCGATGAACCACGGCGGCCCATTCCCCTCCACCTCGCATCCCGGCTCAACCTCTGTCGGCATCCCGACCTCCATCCATCGCTTCGCCAAGCTTGAGTGCTACGACGCCGTCCGTGCAGAACGCCTGCCCGCCATCCTCAAGGACACCATCACAAATCCGAACACCTGGCGCTCGATCAACGGAACCTGGGTCAAGGGATAGATCGGGAGATATAGCTCAAGGAATTCAGCCACACTACAACGTCCGCACCGGCTTCCACGGAGCCACCGATCTCTCTCCCATCACCATGGCCGCCGACCTCCACTTCGGCATCAGCAGCCATAACTTTGGCATCCAGGACCACATGCACCAGAGCAACCTCACCGACGAAGTCTGCTCCCACCACTACACCTTCAACACAGGCTACATGCCCGGCGACGCACCCGGCCTTGGCGTAGAAATCGACGAAACCCTAACCGCCAAATATCCGTACCAGCGTTCCTACCTTCCCTCGCCCGCAAACTCGACGGCACTCTCACCGACTGGTAGTCACCTTGTCGAGATCCAGATTCAACAGCAGCACATTCACCCGAGGCTCCCCAAGAAACCCAAGCTGCCGCCCCTGCGTATGCTCCAACACCAGCTTGCGAACTGCATCTTCCGAAAGATGCCGCTCCCGTGCCACTCGCGCTACCTGAAACTCCGCTCCAGCCGGAGTGATATTCGGATCGAGCCCCGATCCCGAAGCCGTCACCAGGTCGATCGGCACATCGACGCCTGGATGATCCACCTGCAACGCCGCTACATCTCCAGCCACTCGGTCGACGAGCTTCTTATTCGTTGGAGCATAGTTCGAACCGCCGGAGTTCGCCGCATCGTAACCACTGCCCGCAGCCGAAGGCCGTGAGTGAAAGTACTGCGGCGCGGAAAACGGCTGCCCGATAATCCGCGAGCCAACCAGTTCACCATTCTTGTAGAGGAGCTGCCCATTCGCCTTATCGCGAAACAGCAACTGCGCCAGCCCAGTAACCACAAGAGGATAGATCAGTCCGAAGATCACAGTTGTAACCACGGTATAGAGAACGGCAGTGACAAGATGACGACGCATAAAAACCTCTAAGCCAGATGAATGGCGGTGATGATAATGTCGATGAGTTTGATACCGAGAAACGGAGCCACAATCCCGCCAAGGCCGTACAAAATCAGGTTGCGCCGCAGCAACGCCTCAGCCGACATCGCCTTGTAACCAACTCCGCGAAGCGCTAGTGGAATCAACCCGACAATAATCAGCGCATTGAAGATCACTGCCGAAAGGATCGCCGACTGTGGTGTCTTTAGATGCATAATGTTCAGCGCGCCGAGCACAGGAAACGTAGCCGCAAACATCGCTGGAATAATCGCAAAATATTTCGCGACGTCGTTCGCTATCGAGAATGTAGTCAACGCACCGCGCGTCATCAGCAACTGCTTCCCAATTTCAACAATCTCGATCAGCTTCGTCGGGTTCGAGTCGAGATCGACCATGTTCCCGGCTTCCTTCGCCGCCTGCGTGCCAGTGTTCATCGCCACGCCCACATCGGCCTGCGCCAGCGCCGGAGCATCGTTCGTCCCATCACCCGTCATCGCGACCAGCTTGCCCTCAGCCTGCTCACGGCGAATCAGGTCCATCTTGTCCTTTGGCTTCGCCTCCGCAAGAAAGTCGTCAACGCCCGCCTCGCGCGCAATCGCCGCTGCTGTCAGCGGGTTGTCGCCTGTAATCATGATCGTCCGAATCCCCATCGCGCGAAGCTGCGCAAACCGCTCGCGCATCCCACCCTTCACCACATCTTTCAGATGGATCACTCCCAGCGCCTGTCGATTCTCGGCGACAACCAGCGGTGTACCCCCACTCCGCGCCACTGACTCTACCACCGCGCGCACTTCATCCGGCAAAGTTGCGCCATTCTCTCTTAAAAATCCGGCGATCGCATCCGCAGCTCCCTTGCGAATCACACGACCCTCAAGGTTCACCCCGGACATTCGCGTCACCGCACTGAACGGCACAAACTCTGCCTGCATCTCACTCAACTCACGCCCGCGCAGGCCATACATCTCCTTCGCCAGCACCACAATGCTCCGCCCCTCCGGAGTCTCATCCGGCAGCGAAGACAACTGCGCCGCATCCGCAAGCTGATCTTTGCTCACTCCAGGAGCAGGAATAAACTCCGCAGCCTGACGGTTCCCCAGGGTGATCGTCCCGGTCTTATCGAGCAGCAGCGTATTCACATCGCCAGCCGCCTCCACCGCACGGCCCGACATCGCCAGCACATTGTGCTGCACCAGCCGGTCCATTCCCGCAATCCCAATCGCCGAAAGCAATCCGCCAATGGTCGTCGGAATCAGACACACCAGCAGCGAGATCAATACAAACACCGTCTGCGGCGCAGTTGAATAAATCGCAATCGGCTGCAACGTAACCACTGCGAGCAGGAAAATAATCGTCAAACCCGCTAGCAGAATATTCAGCGCAATTTCGTTCGGAGTCTTCTGCCGCTCAGCGCCTTCGACCAGCGCAATCATCCGGTCCAGAAACGTCTCGCCCGGATTCGACGTAATACGAACCTTGATCTGGTCCGACAATACCTTCGTTCCGCCAGTCACCGCCGAACGATCCCCACCAGCCTCGCGAATCACCGGCGCCGACTCACCTGTAATCGCCGACTCATCCACCGAAGCAACGCCTTCAATCACCTCGCCATCGCCGGGAATCATGCTACCGGCAACGACAAAAACCACATCCCCCGACCGCAGGTCCGAACTCGGAACATCTTCCATGCTGCCGTCCATGCGAAACCGGACGGCCGTCGTCTCAGACTTCGCACGCCGCAGCGCATCTGCCTGCGCCTTCCCACGACCCTCCGCCATAGCCTCGGCAAAGTTCGCGAACAATACGGTGAACCAAAGCCACAACGTAATCTGCAGATCAAACCGCAACGCACCATGATGTGCCAGCACATCGCGAAGCAGATAGATGCTCGTAATGAGACTGCCAATCTCCACCACGAACATCACCGGATTCTTCATCATCGTGCGCGGGCTCAGCTTTGCCAACGCATCAACCAGTGCACGACGCACAATTTTTGTATCCCAAAGGGAACGCTTGCGAGTGTTTGCCATTTGTCTGTCTACTTTCCCTCTGATGAACTAGAAACCTTTACCGGCCTGCATCAGCAGGTGCTCAAGGATCGGGCCGAGCGAGAGTGCAGGGAAGAACGTAAGCGCACCGACGATGAGGATCACGCCAACCAGCAACACCGTAAAGAGAGGTGTGTGCACAGGGAAGGTGCCTGGAGATGGAGGCACCACCTTCTTCCTCGCCAGGTTCCCCGCGATAGCCAGCATCGGTACGATCATCAGGAATCGCCCAACCAGCATCGCGGCAGCCAGCGACAAGTTGTACCAGTGCGTATTTGCATTCAGTCCGGAAAAAGCAGAGCCATTATTTCCCGTCGCCGATGTGTAAGCGTAGAGAATCTCCGAAAGCCCATGCGGCCCTGCATTTGCCAGCGAAGAGAGCCCAAGCTGAGGCATCATCAACGCTACCGCCGAGAATCCCAGAATCGACAGCGGAAAGATGAGCACATACAGCATCGCCATCTTCACGTCATACGACTCGATCTTCTTGCCGAGATACTCCGGCGTCCTGCCAACCATCAGACCTGCAATAAAAACGGCCAGAACAACAAAGATCAGCATCCCATAGAGCCCAGCGCCGACGCCGCCGAAGATCACCTCTCCCAGCATGATGTTGACCAGCGGAACCAGTCCGCCGAGTGGCATGAACGAGTCATGCATCGAGTTCACCGCGCCGCAACTCGCGTCAGTAGTCACCGTAGCGAACAGAGCGGAACTTGCGACACCAAACCGTACCTCTTTGCCTTCCATATTGCCGCCAGCCTGCGTTGCGGCAACATGCTGGTTGACCGAGTGCAGAAGAGGATTTGGCTGAGCCTCGGCATAGTAAGCCACGAATACGCCAACGAAGAACAAAGCAGCCATCGCGGCGAACACTGCCCATCCATGCTTAGGCGCTCGCGTCATCTTGCCCAGCGTCACTGTAAGCGCGGCAGGAATACAAAAGATCGAAAACATCTCCATTAGGTTAGAGAACGGCGTCGGATTCTCGAACGGATGCGCACTATTAGCGTTAAAGAAGCCTCCGCCATTCGTCCCAAGCATCTTGATAGCTTCCTGAGAAGCCACTGGCCCCTGCGCGATGTTTTGCGTTGCAACTATCTGCGTTGCTGTCTTTCCATCTATGCCCGTCGTAGTTACAGTTAGCGGCTGCACCAGCTTTGCCTGGTCATAGGGACGAAAGTTCTGCACGACGCCTTGAGACACCAGCAGCAGCGCATAAATCACACAGCCCGGCAGCAGTACCCACAACGACGCACGCGTCGTATCGACCCAGAAATTTCCCAGCGTCTTCGACTCCCTCCGTGCAATCCCCCGAATCAGCGCAACCGCCAGGGCCATGCCAACCGCTGCGGAGAAGAAGTTATGGTAGGCCAGGGTGAGCATCTGCGTGAGATAGCTCATCGTCGTCTCCGGCACATACGACTGCCAGTTCGTATTTGTCGTGAATGACGCAGCCGTATTCAACGCGAGATCCGGGACGACACCAGCCAGGTGCTGGGGATTCAGTGGAAGCGCATGCTGCAGCCGCTCAATTGCATATGTCACCAACATGGTGACCAGACTGAACAGAAGCATCGCGACCGCATACTCGGTCCACCGCATCTCATGGGTTTCATCAATGCCTGTCAATCGATAAACAAGCCGCTCTACTGGCCGAAACACACCATCTGCCAGCGTTCGTTCCCGCTCAAAGACGCGGGCCATATATATACCCAGAGGCTTCGCACATATCAGCACCAGGGCAAAAAAGAAAAGAATCTGAAACCAGCCATTCGCCGTCATGATAAAAACTTCCCCTTAGAACTTTTCCGGGCGCAGCAGCGCGTACACCAGATAAACCAGCAAGGCCACCGTTACGAAACCAAGCGCCAGCGTTTCAATCATCGATGCGCCTCTTTCGTTCCCAGCCGGTCACATCCCATCGCATATGCAATCGCGATCACAAAGAACAGCACGCTGGCAACAATGCAACCGACATCCCACATGCCCTTGCCTCCTGCCGATTTCGCGAGCAAACCCGGCTCAATCATTCAAGCAGTCGATGCATAAAGAATGCATAGAAAGCCCATAAAGAAGTCGTATACAGCCCGCTTGCCGAACCAACGAGCAAGCAGCCCCGCGGTTCACGCACGGGTATCCACCGGCTGCGGACCGCTACAAGTGTTCAATTTTGGAGAAAATTCGATCAGCTTTACTTGCCGGTGCGTATTGAAGACAAGGTGCACCGTCGTTCGATAAGAGTGCGGTGTATACCTTCCATCGCTAGCACGCACCTGCGGAGCAGGCGACTGTGCAGCAGGATGTCAACTTCCGCGATCGTTATAACGTTCCGATCTGGCTTAGCTACCGAATGCGTGTCCGCGTCTCTCGCGTCCGACAGCAGCCATTATGGATGCAAGAATAAACACGCTGATCGCCGTCAGTGCCATCGCGGTCGCATAGCTTGTCTTTTGCGCATAGACCGCTTCTATATAGACGACCGAACTCGCGATAATGCCTGCCGTCTGATATGCAAACCCTGGGAGCAACCCGCGAACTGAGTCTGGTGAGAGCTCCGCCAGATGCGCCGGAATAACACCCCACGCCCCCTGCACCATAAACTGCATTAGAAATGCTCCTACCACAAGCATCGCCTGGTTCGGAGCGTAGGCCCACAACGGAATCACCAGCGCGCCGAGAACGAACGCTATAACAATCGCTCTGCGGCGACCCAGTTTATCTGAGAAATGTCCAAAGATAATCCCTCCGAAGATGGCCCCAATACCGGAGATCGCAATAATCACCGCCCTGCGCTGCGGCGTGAAGTGCCACTCCCGCTGCAGAAACGTAGGATACATATCCTGCGTGCCATGCGAGGCAAACAGCATCATCGTCATGAACGCGACCAGGTACAGAAACAGCTTCCAATGTGATGCGACCTCACGGCCATGCTCAACCCATCCACTGGTTCGAGCTTTCTGCCAGACCGTTGACTCCTTCACACGGAACCGAATAAACAGCACAAGAAGGATCGCCGGCACGCTCCCCAGAAAGAACAGCGGACGCCAGCCCACACGCCCGAACAGAAACAGGTAGCACAGCGCAGCCAGCACATTGCCCGCCGCATAACCCTCCTGCAGCAATCCTGAGAGCATCCCACGCTTGCCGACCGGCGCACCCTCCATCGCCAGCGACGTGCCCACGCCCCAGTTGCCCCCCATCACTACGCCAAACAGTGCGCGCACGATCAGCAGCATGGTGTAGCTCGAGGCAAGGCCTGTAAAGATCTCTGCCACGGCAAAAAATCCGATATTGATCATCAGCGGCAAACGTCTGCCGTAGCGGTCCGCCATCAGGCCGAATACAAAGCCCCCCACCGGACGAAACGCCAGCGTCATCGTGATGACCAGCGCGATCTGCGCATCGGTCTTGTGAAACTCCTTTGCCATTGAAGTCAGGCAAAACGTCACCAGGAAAAAATCAAAGGCATCCAACAGCCAACCGCTAAACCCTGCCGCAACCGCAGCTCGATGATTGCTTACAGCCGCAACCTCGGCAACCGGAGGCGAACCGGCTTCTCCCGCCATTGAAGGCTCATTGTCGGACATGAAAGTCTTCAAGAATTATCTACCCAAGTCACTAGCGACTTCCGTTCCTTATGGTTTCTGCCTAAATCTATTTAGTTGTAGAAGCCGCTTTACTCTGCTCGCCGTTTGCTGGAACGGCAACAGGCTGACGAAGGTGGTCGTAGTTAAGGATCGCGTTGAAGACCAGATCGTAGCTGCCGATCGTCTCTCCGCGGTACACAGGATTATTTGCAAACAGCAGCACATTGCCCGTTCCCAGATGCGCGTTCACCACAATCGCCCGCTCCGCAATAGAAGTAGGTTTATCCAGGAGCCCCGAGAGCAGCATCGTCTTCTGATCGCTGAACCGCAGGATCACCTCCGGCCGATACGGCACCGGAATCACTTGAAGATTATTCCGCATCTGATCTTCGTTCAGCGGCTTCGGTTGCCACGGCTGCGTCTTCGGCTGCACCTTCGCCTCGACCAGCGGACGCCCCTGCGGTATATCGCTATCGTCTGGACCGCCGCGTCCCGTCGGACGATGCGAATACGGATCCATCAGCATTCGTCCGCCCTGCCGTCCCAGTGTATTGCTCACGTCGAACGCCATTCCATTCGCGCTCATCACTGGCAGTGTGGCTCCATAGCCATCGGCGATCGGGCTCGCCGGGGAAACGAAGACGCTGTCAAGCACGCTGCCCACAACCCGCGCGTCCCCATGTGCAGCAACACTCACGCCCGGAGCAAGTCCCGATTCAATCGCGAACTGCGCCGTATCTTCACACGTAATCAGCAGCCCGCCCTTTTCGACGAAGCTCTTCAAGTGCTCCAGCCCGTCATAACCCAGGCCCTTGCGCATGTCCGGAGTCGAATCCAGCAACCCGAGATTCGGAGTAATCTCGCTCTTCTGCCACGGCAGAGCATTCCCCCACTTCGGCATGCCATTGATAATGTCCTGCGACGAAGACCGCCCCACCGGCGCGAAGATGATCACGTCATACTTCGCTCTGAGATCATTCTCCGATCCGGCTGTCTGCGTGCTGATGTACGAAAATGGGATCCCCGCCTTATCGAAGGCCAGCCGCCACCAGCCTTCGGTCTGCGTTCCTGTCCACGAATGCATAAACGCGATCCGCGGTGCTGTCGCGCGATGCGTTGCAACCGAAGGTGCCGTAGCTAGCCGCGTGGCATCCAGCGACAGCTTCCGCAGCGCAGCAGCTACCGACTGTTCATCCCCCTGCGTAATCACCAGCGAGCCCGCACCGAAGTGCTTGCCTTCCGCATCGAACCCCTTCTCCGCTACTTCGACATGCGCCTGCTTCAACGCATACACCAGCGGCAGCAGCGAAGTTTGCCCCGTATTCGCAATCGCATAAACCGAACCCGCCCCGTCGATCTTCCCCGCAGCCTGGGTGAAGTCGGCAACCGGTGTCATCGGAGCCTTCAGAATTGCAGTATCCGTCACGCGAACAGCCTTCACATTGAACAACTGGGTGAACGACCAGCCCGTGTCGTCATACGGATGCTTCTGCGGATCATCCGGTGCCCAGTACTGTTTGTCCAGCAGCGCGTCCGCAATCCGCGAAAACGGCTGATCGAGCCGCACAACATAGCTGCCTGCAGGAAAATTCTCGGTCGTCGGCTTCTCCCCGCGCTTTGCCGCAGGTATTGAACTCACCGTCGCCGCCGAAAGCTGTTGCACCTCCACATGCTGCCGCTTCAACGCGTTCAGCAGTTGCAACTGCCGGTTCAACTCAGAGGCATTCGCAGGTAGAACATAAGCGGCAGGGCCGCCGAGTGTCGGCTTCTCCACCGAACGTTTGCTCTTGATGTAGTAGTTCTCCAGAAAGTGGTGCGTGTTGCGCGAAAAATATGACAGCGTAGAGAGCAGTGCGCTCTCTTCATAGTTATTGTTATCCCGCTGCGACCACATCACCTCGGGTAGCGGAGGATTCTGCCGATACCAGGTCCGCGAGTACTCCTCCGGCTGCAGAATCCGCTTCTCCGTATCCGCGCCCCCATTGCCGAACGTCTCATACAGCCGGCTGATGCCGTTGTGCAGGCCCGCCAGGAACATCAGGTAGCCGGGACTCCACGTATCGAAGTCTCCATGCGTAAACACGCCGGGCATTCCGAACGACTGCATCTGCGCTACATTGTTCCACCCCAGCTCCGCCCACTCGTCTGCCAGCGTCGGATCGATCCACGCGTTGTACGGCCCATCGCCAACCGTGTTGTCGTAAAGAAACGGCACAGACTCATGCAGATCGTGCAGCACCTGCGCATGCCAGCCCAGATACGTGCTCAACACGTTGTTCGTAAGGTCCAGCGTCATCCCCATCGCATCGCGGTTGTTATCGTGCGCAACGTAGTGGCCCCAGTACGCCAGTCGCGGCCAGTTCTCCCCCGGATGCGCCTTGTGCCACCGGTAGGTATCCACCATGCGGTCACGCCCATCTACCTCAACGACCGGCGTAATCAGCACGATCATGTGCGACCGAATGTACTTGATATAAGGAGAGTCATCGACAGCCAGCCGGTATGCCAGCTCCATCAGTGCCGTCGGCGCTCCCGTCTCGCTCGAATGAATCGTACCGGTGATGTAGTACACCGGATACGACTGGTCGATCAGAGGCTGCGCCTTGCTGTCATCCAACCCGATCGTGCGCGGATCGGCCAGCTTTGCCAGCCGCTCCCCATTTTCTTTTGCGCCCTGCAGCAGCGACTGGTCTGCAATCGCAACTGCGATCATCTCGCGATTCTCTTCCGTATGCCCGATCGAAAACACCTTCACCCGCGGCGAAGACGCCTCCAGCAGACGAAAGTATTTATAGACATCCTCGGCATACGGCAGCATATTTGGCGCGCCCGCAACATCGCCCAGGACCTTGGCCGGTGTCGGAACTGTCGTTGAAGCCGGCAGGTAATCCACCAGGTGCGAGGAGAACTGCGGATCGGTCGTGTACTTGCGAATGTGATCCGTGTACGCCTGATCGATAGGCTGATGGCTGTCTCTGGCGAACGTCTCGTTCAATCCAGTCTGAGCCAAGGTTGGAGGAGCGGAAAGGGACAGGGTCGAAGCACACGTCAGGGCACACAGCAGAGGAATCAGTCTCATAGGGTTGGAATGCTGCAACCATCTTAGTGCGGGTTGCGATGAAATGCGCTGCCCAGGCAAAAAAAAATATCTACTCTCTCCGGACCCGCCTATTTCCAACCATTTGCATCTATTATGGGACGCAATCCTCCACTCGGAATCTCCGATCATGCACAACGCCCTCTATCTTGCGCTCTTTACCGCTTCTCTTCTGGGCTTTCGCCATGGTTTCGACTACGACCACATCGCGGCGATTACCGACGTGGTCAGCGTCCAGCACTCGAAACGAACCGCCATGAGGCTGGGCATGACCTATGCTCTCGGACACGCACTCACCGTAGCGCTGCTCGGCTCCATTGTCATCGTCTTCGGCATTAATCTCCCCGCCAGCGCCGACCGCTGGGCCGAGCGGCTGGTAGGAATCACCCTCCTCGTCCTCGGCATCTACGTCCTGGCTACGCTCCTCGTCAAACCTGCCGCCTTGCCAAAGAGCAGGTATATGCTCCTCCACCAGGGCTACCATCGTGTCCTATATGCCTTCAAAGGTAAATCCGGTGCGTTCCCTGCTGACCGACAAACCCCAAACCCATCCTTCGACACCCGATCCGTCTTCATCATCGGTATCGTCCACGGTCTTGGAGCTGAAACTCCCAGCCAGCTCCTCATCTTCCTTCTCGCCGCTAACCTCGGCGGCGCAGCCCTCGGCATGCTCGGCCTCTCAATGTTTCTCGCTGGCCTGCTCACCATGAACGCTCTAATGACCGCTTCGGTCGCAGGGGTCTTCGGCGCCTCCCGCCACCGCCCGCAACTCCTCCGTCTCGTCTCGGCCCTCACCGCCGTCTACAGCCTCGCCATGGGAATCGTCTTCCTCGCCGGACGCAGCTCGGTGCTCCCCGTCATCAACTGATCCCGCGCGCCATCCATAGTTATCCAGCAATCGACGCCACCCGGCAACGGTGATCTGTGTCCGCTGGCCAACTCTATCTCCCCATCACAGCGCTACCTGGAACTCCCTGCTTCCTAAGCCTCGTTATTTTTTTACGTTTTCAGCCCAGAAATTGCATGTCAATCCCAGAAGCCATCTAAGCGCCACAAACGAAACAACATAGACTTGGCGTATCAGTTGTATCCAGCCAGCTATAATAAAGACAGCACAATAAACTCAAAGCCTCGGATCTCTCCGAGGCTAACTTATTGATAGAGAGTATTTTAGCAACAACCAAAATAGAATCAACGTTTTGCAGCCACACCCGGCCTGCAGATTATTGAATCGAAATATTTTAGCCAGAAAATACCCCAGGGGAGGGGGAGGGGCAAAGCCAGCAGAAAAACTCCTTCAGAAATCTGTACTATTTCAGTCACGCATCAACCACTTCTATCGAAAGCTCCTGAGGTTCAGTCAGCGAATGCAATCATGCAGCGTCGGAAAACTCTTTTTAGCAACAGCCATCTTCATCTCTGCATGCGCAAACGCGCAAACCACCCCGGCGAACGCCTCGCCTGCCCTCGAACAAGGTAGCTATACCGTTCATCTCCTGCTGCATACCATCGGCGAAGAGCACTTCTGGATCACACGCGGCACAACTCCCGGCACCCTCACGATGGAGGATTCCTTTACCTCCTCCGACCGCGGCATGAAGCGCACCATCGCCTCATCGCTCAAGATGGAGGATGACTATACCCCGCGATCGCTCGAACAGAAGAGCAGCAGCGCCCGCGGAGCCGAGACCTTGCAGACCGCGGAGATCGCGGGCCACACCGCCACCATTCACGAGGGCGACAAAGAGCGCACCGTGGCCGCGCCGGCAACCTCATTCCTGCTCTTCGGAGCCACGCCCGCCTCCGGCCAGATGATGATGATGCGCTACTGGAAGTCGCACCACCAGCCAGCGCAGCTCCCTATTCTGCGCGCGGACCCGCTGGCCCCTCCGCTTGAGATCAAATCCGCCGGCGAGGACTCGATCACCGTCGAAGGCCGCGCCGTAAAGCTTCAGCGATACACCGTCGCCAATCTCATGTTTGGCCGCGAAGTGCTCTGGCTCGACGAACACGACCAGCTCGCCGCCATGATGACTTTCGCCGGCGGCCTTCCCATGGAGATCGTCAACAACGCCTATGAGCCGGCCTTTACGCAACTCTTCCACAACGGTGTCACTCAGGAGATGGAAGACCTCGCGCAACTGGGCAAGCTCGTCGCGCCGGAAGCAAGCGGATCCTTCGCCATCGTTGGTGCCACGCTGATCGATGGCACTGGCGCTCCAGCCCTTGCCAACTCGGCCGTCATCATTCGCAACGGCCGCATCGTCGCCGCAGGTATCGCAGGCAAAGTCACGATGCCGCCGCACATCCGCGTCGTCCACGCCGAAGGAAAGTGGCTCCTCCCCGGTCTCTGGGAGATGCACTCGCACTACTCCGGCATCGAATTCGGCCCGGCGCTCCTCTCCGCCGGCGTCACCACTGCGCGCGACTGCGGCGGCGAGTTCGACTTCCTCACCACCGTCCGCAAAACCATCGACACACAAAACGGCCTCGGCCCTCGTCTGCTCTTCGCGGGTCTTATCGATGGAGGTGGTCCCGGAGCCTTCGGCGATATCAATGTGGAAAGACCCGATCAGGCCGCTGCCGTTGTCGACCGCTACCACGCCGCCGGTTTCGAACAGATCAAGCTCTACACGCTGCTCAAGCCCGATGTCGTCAAAGCCATCACCACAGAGGCTCACCGTGTCGGCATGACCGTCACCGGCCACGTCCCCGCTGCGATGAACGCCTTCGAGGGTGTAGACGCTGGCATGGACCAGATCAACCATCTTCAGTTCGTCACCCGCGTCATGCATCCCGCAGGAACTCAGGCCATCGATCTCGAATCTCCCGAAGCAAAGAAAGCCATCGCCTTCTTCAAGGAGCACAACACTGTCGTTGACCCGACTGCCTCCTGGGGAGAGATGGCCAGCCATCCCAAAAACATCGAGGTCGCCTCATTCGAGCCCGGTGTCAATGAAGCCCCCTACACGCTGTCCTCAAAGTTTCTCGCCATGGGCACTCCCGCCGCCAACAGCGCAGCCTTCCGTGAGCGCATGGACACCAACGAAGCGGTCATCGGAGCCCTCTACCGCGCCGGAGTCCCCATCGTCGCCGGCAGCGATACCGGACTGATCGGGTTCGGACTCGATCGCGAGCTCGAACTCTACGTCAAGGCGGGGATGACGCCGATGCAGGCAATCGAGACGGCCACCATCGTCTCTGCCCGCGCCATGAAACTCGACAAAGACACCGGCTCCATCGAGCCAGGAAAACGCGCCGACCTCATCCTGGTAGACGCCAACCCGCTCGACAACATCCGGAACCTGCGCACGGTCTCGAAGGTCATCACCAACGGCCGCATGTTCGACTCCAAAAAGGTTGGGCGGACCGTAGGGTTCAAGCGCTGAGCCGCTCGACAATCGCAGCGTCTACCCCGCAAACGGAAGCCTGAGATCGGCTTCACACCCCGTCATGCCGTCGGACCGGTTAGTCAATTGGACCGACCCACGATGCGCCTGCGCGATCTGTTGCGCAAGCACCAGCCCAATCCCCGTACCCCCAGGCTTCGTCGTATAAAACGGTACAAAAAGATTGCTGGCATTACTCAGCCCCGGTCCATTATCCAGCACCGCAATCACCACCTCCGCACCGGCGATCTGCCACGAAATCGCCACATTGGCAACGCTTTCACCACCTGCATCCGGGCTCAGCGCAGCATCCGCAGCGTTCCGCACCAGGTTGATCAGCGCCTGCTCAATCTGGTCCACGTCGACCTGCAGCGTCACATCTTCGGTTCGCGAAACCGTCACGGAAACACGCCGCTCCAACTGCGCTACGCGTTCAATCAGCATCGCCAGCGAGACGGCACGCAGCTTCGGCGCGGGCAGTCCCATCAACTGGCGATAGGCCTGCAGAAACCGGTTCAACGACTCCGACCTGTTCTCGATCACCTCAAGCCCACGCTCAAAGTCAGCCTTCTCACCATCCACAACACGCAACATACTCAGCCGCCCACGCAGGCTTCCGGCAATCGACTTGATCGGCGTCAACGAGTTGTTGATCTCGTGCCCAAGTACGCGAATCAACCGCTCCCACGCAACCCGCTCCTCTTCACGCAACGCTGCACTCACATCCGAAAGCACCAGCAGCGTATGCGGAACACCACGCAGCCGGAAGCTGCTCCGCTTCACCACCCATCGCACCGGCTGAGTCCCGTTGCCCAGCGAAATGACATCATCTTCACTTACATCCAGCAGCTCCGCCATCTTAAGCTCTGCCGCCGAGCGGCCCAGCGCCTTCTGAACTCGCAACCCGAACGCATGTTCTCCCGCCGCGTTCAACAGCCTCAACCGCCCCTCAGGATCGAATGCCAGCACCGGCGACTGCATCGACCGCATCACCCGCTCCACCAGCGCCATCGCCTCCAGCGCGCCCGCACGCTGCCCCTGCAGCGTACCCGCAAGCCGATTCACCTCCAGCGCCAGATCGCCCAGCGCATCGTTCCTCTGTCCTCCGCGAGCGCGGAAAGAATAGTCATCCTCACGTAGCGCCGCCACCACATTCGCCAGCGTCTGCAGCGGCCGGTTGATCTGCTCCATCAACAGGGAGACGGCAAAGATCCACCCCAGCGCCAATGCCAGCAGGATAAGCCCCTGCTCAAGTGGCTCAACCGAATACTGCCGCAACAGCAGCCAGCACAGCACCATCATCAGAGGCCCAGGCAGATACATCCACACTCGCAGCCGCCGCTCGAAGCTCACCCGCCGTCCCGACCGCCCCAGCGGCACACGAGTCAGCCGCGGGCCACCGCCCGGTACGCTTCCATCCGGCTCTTCAGAGCCCATACTTTTCGATACGGCGATAGAGCGCTCCTCGGCTCAATCCTAACGCGTCCGCAGCATGGCTTACGTTGCCGTTTGCGCGCGACAGCGCCTTGCGAATCAGTATCGCCTCCACCGCCTCCAGGCTCATCTCGTCCATGCTTTGCGCCGCCGCACCGCGTTGCGCGTTCAGCCCCAGATCGGCAGCTTCAATCCACTCTCCCCGCGCCATCAGGACGGCACGCTCAATTGTGTGATCCAGCTCCCGAACATTACCCGGCCACCCATAGTGCAGCATCATCTGCAGCGCCCCCGGCTCCAGCCCCCGAATCTGTCTGCGATAACGAGCCGCATATCGCGCCAGAAAATGTGCCGCCAGAGCTGCAATATCCTCACGCCGCTCCCGCAACGGAGGAAGATTGACCTCAACCGTATTCAGACGGAACAGCAGGTCCTCACGGAATCGTCCAGCCGCACACTCCGCACGCAGATCCGCATTGGTTGCCGAAAGCATACGCACATTCACCTTCTGAGTCTTCGAAGAGCCTACACGCTCCAGCTCCCCCGTCTCCAGAACGCGCAGCAACTTAGCCTGCTGCCGCACCGGAATATTCGCGATCTCATCCAGGAACAGTGTCCCCCCGCTCGCCAGCTCAAATCGCCCGATGCGGTCTGCGTGTGCGTCTGTGAAGGCTCCCTTCACATGCCCGAATAGCTCACTCTCGAAAGTTCCCTCGGGAAGCGCACCAGTGTTCACCGCCACCAGCGTTCGCTCTGCACGCGACGACAAGCGGTGCAGCGTCTGCGCCACGACCTCCTTGCCCGTTCCGTGCTCCCCGGTGATCAGCACATTCGCATCCGACGGCCCTACACGCGCCATAGTCTCCAGCACAGTACGCATCGATGGAGCCGAAGCAATAAAGTCCGGTGCGCCCGCCGCACGCAGAATGCGATTCTCCGCCTCCAGCCACTGTGTCCGCTTCTGGCTCCGATGCAGCTCCATCTGGGTCCGTAGAATGCTCAGCAGCCGTGCGTTCTCCCAGGGCTTCTGAATAAAGTCTCCCGCCCCGCGCCGCATCGCCTCCACCGCCAGGTCGATATTGCCCCACGCCGTCATCACCACGACGGGCAGTTGAGCATCCATTTCTTTAATGTGCGTCACCAGATCCAAACCCTCCTGACCTGAAGTGGTATCGCGCGTATAGTTCAGATCGATCAGCACGCCATCGAAGCTTTCGTGCCCCAAAGCTTCGAGGACCAGCGCAGGCATCCTCACCATCTCAAGCTGATAGCCTTCGGGCTTCAACAGTAGACGCAGCGCCTCCAGCACATGCGGCTGATCATCCGCAATCAGGAGTTTGCAGGGTGGCTCCGCATCGGATGACGACAGCACGGTTTTCTCGATCTTCTCCGCCAACATACAACCCTGCTTCCCATTACTGCCCGCTAGGTGCAACACCCGTCTTCGCCGATTCTATCGAAATGCTATTTGCATCGAGTGTCGAACCTACCGCGCGTTCAAGTTCAATCTTAGCCTTCTGATATGCAGTCATCGCCGCTACCAACGTAGACTCAGCCGCCGCAAGGTCGCGCCTCGCAGTCAAGGTCTGATAGTTCGATCCAGAGCCAAGATCCTGCTCTTTGGCTGTAATATCAAAAGTCTTCTGGGCTAAGTCGCGTCCTTTACGAGCCGAGATCACTCGTGCTTCATTCTGCTCCAAAGCATATTGAGCGTTCCTTACTTCAATGCGTATCTGCTTTTTCAACTGCTGCAGCCGCAACTCAGACTGTCTCGTCTCCAACTCGGCGCGATACTGGTCCGATTTGGCAACGCGATTTCGTATCGGAACATTAACCGACACTCCAACATAGTAGTCTGGAGCGCTATTATTGAACGCCGTCCTCAATGCCCCGCCAAAACCCAGCGGTGCTGTCGAAATCGTGTGGTTTTCAGGATTCTGCAACCCCGCCAGACCGGAACCGCCGTAATACGCCGTTAGTGCAACAGTGGGAAGCAGAGCATTCCGCGCGGCATTAAGGCTGAGTCGCCGGTTCTGGAGATCGATCTCGGATTCGCCAAGTTCCAGGCGCTCTTTCAAAGCCTGCGAGATCATATCCTCGGTCGGTTCCTGCACCGTGGTCCCGGTCATCGAACTCTGATCCGTTGGCCGCACTGGCATCGCCTCCAGAATCGGGTCATCCAGATTTTTCGTAAGTGCGTTTTTAATGAGTAGTTCTTGAAACTGCAGCGTCGTCTTGGCAATCGTCAAATCCTGCTCACGATTCGCGACCTCAGCCTCAGCCTTCATCACATCCATAGCCGGAATTGCCTGCAGGGACAACTGTTTGCGATCACTCTCCAGCGTCTGATTCGCAAAATCCAACGAGCGACTCTTTACCCCTTCATCTTCATACGCAGCGACTAAATCCCAGTACATATCTGCGATCTGCGTAACGGTGGTAACTACCTGAAGCTTGAACGCCTCATCCGAGATTCGCTGGTTATTCTTGGCAATATGGAGAAACCGCAGGTTTGGACCAAAGCCGAAGCCTGCCAGCAACTGCTGCTGAAACTGAATGTGGTAGTAAGAGCTCAAAGTCGGATTCAGAAAACTCTGTGGGCTGTTCAATGTTCCACGGTTGTTGTCTAAGATCGCTGAGATCGAGGTGCCCGTGGGAAACGCCTGCGTGTAGCCGATGTTCCCTACCGTACTATTTTGCATCAGCACCGGCACGCCATAGACAACTGTGTTCGATAGTGGTTGTGCATAGTGTTCAATGCTGAAATTTCCTGTGATTGCCGGATCATACGACGAAACATTGGTGCCGGTACCCAGCGTCGAGGAGACCAGTCCATTTGCACCTGAGCCGGCTCCCCCAGCGCCGCTCGATGTTCCGCCAGCGCCGGCGCCGGCTGATCCCGAACCGAAACCACCTACCCCCGCACCAGGGGTATTCTGCACCACACCTGTATTGACGCCGCGAAACGACCCGCCCGCCCGCGTTCGCATAACGTCAGCCGCCGCAATA
This sequence comes from Edaphobacter sp., assembly GCA_039922475.1. Taxonomy (GTDB): domain Bacteria; phylum Acidobacteriota; class Terriglobia; order Terriglobales; family Acidobacteriaceae; genus Edaphobacter. Next base: position 1,726 of record JBDTEQ010000123.1, on the reverse strand, counting down.
GGAAGGTTGTACCGCGCAATCGCAATGTCCAGATTGTTTTCGAGCGCAAGGGCAATCGCATTCTTCAGGCTAAGCTCGAGAACCCCATTTTTTACCAGCGTATCGATTCGCGGCGAGTTCGCCAGGTTCGGTTGCGGAACCAGCGAGGCCCGATAGGTATTGAACGGATTGTCGGAGTGAGGGATGTCCAGCCGCAACGCAGGCTGAGGCGGCGCGGTCGGCGCTTGAGCGACAGTCGCCTGTGGTGTTTGCGCTAAAAGGGAGATTGACATCAGCACCACGACGCCAAAGCCACAAAACAAAGAAAGACTCCTCTTCACGCCTTCACCCCCGCTTCGACGGGTAAGCCCGCAGTATCGCGAGACAGCCAACCATCACGCAGCTCAATCGTCCGTGTGCCGTACTCCGCATTCGTCTCTGAGTGCGTCACCTGTATCACTGTCGTCCCTTGCTCATTCAATCTCCGAAACAATTGCATAATCTCCTTCGCCTGCTCTGAATGCAGATTTCCTGTAGGTTCGTCTGCGAGTAAAAGATCAGGCTTATGAATCACCGCCCGCGCAATCCCCACCAGCTGTTGCTGGCCGCCGGAGAGTTGATTTGGAAACAGATCTTTCTTGCCTACGATGTTGAAGCGATCCAGCGTATCCGCCACCAAAGCCTGTCGTTCCGACTTTGGAATGTCCTTGTACGACAACGGCAGATCGATATTTTCCGCTACCGTTAGATCGTCGAGCAGATGGTAACTCTGAAAAACCATTCCGATCCGACGTCGCGCCAGCTCTGCCCTCTGCTTGCGATTCATGGCATGTACGGCATGGTCTGCAAGATAAAACTCGCCCTTCCATTGGTCGTCCAGCATCGCCAGCACATTCAGCAGCGAAGACTTGCCTGCTCCCGACGGACCCATCACGGTTACAAACTCTCCTTCGCGAATCGTCAGATTAATCCTCCGAAGCACCCACGCCTCCGTATGGCCCGTCTTATAACTCCGTTCCAGATTCTTCAGTCCGATCATCTCGCTACTCCCATCTTCAAAACTTCCATCGGTTCAATTCGCGAGGCCCTGCGCGCCGGCAGATATGCCGCGACACCACTACCCACAACCCTCATCGAAATAACGGCGGTGGCGATCTTTCCGGCATCGCGTGCCCTAACTCCAAACAGAAAATATTTCAGCAGCTACGTTGCGGCTAAACTCCTCGCCACACCCGCAACCGCTCTGCCCGCTAGCAGTCATCCCGACTGGAGCCTTCGACAGAGACGGAAGGTGTCCCGGCAAGATCAACCTCGACGCGGTACCAGTCCGCTCCGTTCGCTGATCCATCAGCCGCTGTCGCGCGATACACCGTCTCTGTCCACTATCGCCAATCTTCTTCAGCGTCGAGACGACCGCGGTACGCATCACCTTCAACTCGGTCTGGGTAGCACACCGCAATGTCGCCTGCTCATGCTTTACATGCCTGCCGATCCCCGCGTACTGCACAGCGCGTAGCGCTACAACATTCAGAGCGACTCCCAGCACGATCAGCGAAACTGCGGTCGCCACATCCCCCGGCAGGCCAAACGACCGGCAGATTTGTCGCAGCGCCAGTCTCGCGTCTTCCAGCATCGTCATCATGCCTCCACCTCCGCCAACAGCCTGTTGAGCTCGCCCTCCGCAACAACCTTGCCATCGAAGAGATGGACCTGCCGCTCCGCATGTGCGGCAAACCGAGAGTCGTGT
>JBDTEQ010000122.1:0-9453 GCA_039922475.1 Edaphobacter sp. | reverse complement strand
AAGTGGAAGTCTCGTCCGCTCGGTCGGTTGAATTGCAGACGGAGGACGCGGTGCGTAGCGACACGATCTCTTCTGTCGCGCTCGCTCAACTGCCAATCGTTGGGCAGAACTCGCTTAACCTTATACTGACTGCCCCCGGTGTCGTGCGCTCCAATCAGGCGGGTTCGCTCGATGCCGGCATTGGTGCGGTCAACGGCGCACGCGCCCGTTCCAACAACTTCCTTCTCGATGGCCTCCAGAACAATGACATCTCGGTTACCGGGCCGCAGTTCAGAATTACGAATAATGATGAGTTGCAGGAGGTCAGCTTCCAGACGTCGAATTTCACAGCGGAGTACGGACGCGCAGGTGGCGCAGTCATCACCCAGGTTACCAAGTCGGGCACCAATGCGCTGCACGGCACCCTCGCAGAGGTTTATCGTAGTCAGATTTTCAATGCCAGCAATAATATTCAGCGAATCAACTTCCGCAACGCCGACCCAAGCACTCACCCGGTTCTCAAGAACGTATTCCACGAAAATATCCCAGCATTTACCATTGGCGGTCCCGTCTATATTCCTCATCTCTATGACGGACGCGACAAGACCTTCTTCTTCGGCGCGGGACAGTTTGATCGTTTCCAGGCAGCTGCCAGCGCTCCGGCCTATATTATCCCCACCGCCAGCGGAAACGCGTACCTTCAGACCCTCGCAGCGTCATGCCCGAATGTGGCCTCTTACCTCGCTCTCATCGGTTCAGCGCGTGGAGCAACCGGCACAGGGTCCAGTACGATCTCAACCTCGCTCCCTGCCGGTCTTGCATCCACCTCTTGCTTCGGCGGAGCGCGCACTGGCCAGACCGCCGAATTCGGCCAGTACGTTCGTCCCACCGCCGAGATCAACCCGGACACCAACTATCTCGCTCGCGTGGATCACCTTGTGTCGCAGAAGCAAAATCTGATGGTCCGCTTCTTATATGACAATACCTCTGACAATATTGGCGGCGTCATAGGCTTCGATCCCAGGTTCGACGTCCCTTCGACATCTCGTACCTTTGGAGTCAACTTCAACGATATCTATACGATTACGAATAATTTGGTCAATGAGTTCCGTTTCGGCTTCACACGCACGAACATCGGGTTCTTCCCGGCGGATGCGAATAGTATCGGTCTAACGCTGCCCGACATAGGATTTTCCGGCGCATCCAACCTCGCATTGAGCGCTACCTTTCCCCAGGGCCGCATCTCGAACAACTTCCAATATCAGGATGCGATCACTTATACGCGCGGTCGGCACGCCATTCGCGGCGGAGTCGACATCCTTCGTCAACTCGCAGCCCAGTCCGCTCCAATCAACAGCCGAGGCCAGGTTAACTATTCCATCAGTGCAAACAACGCATTTACGGGCGGTGCTATCACGGGGCTGGCCAACTTCATCGATAATTACGGCGGAACCTCTTCCGGTCCTGTAAATATTGTCTTCGGCAGCGGTCGCTATCATCCAAATCTCTTCACCGTTGCAGGTTTCCTGCAGGACACCTACAAGGTCACTCCAAGCCTCACCCTCACCTATGGCCTCCGCTACGAAAACTTCGGACAGCCAGCCAACATCTTCGCTCACCCAGCGTTTACGGGGTTCACAGATGCGGATGCCACCTCTACCGCACGGGTCAATCAGGATAACAACAACTTCGGCCCCAGCGTCGGCTTCGCCTACAATCCTCATGGCTACGCCAACGGCTCGATGGTCATTCGAGGCGGTTACCAGGTAACGTACGATACCTTCTTCAACAACTTACTCTCAAACATAGCGGCTTCCTCGCCCAACGCGCTGGCAAATATCCCCACCCCGAGCAACTCTACGGCTGCTACTCCTCGTGGACTGGCGAACCTGTCGGCAGTTCTTCCCACTTTGAAGCCACTACCGCTCACACCATATTCAACAATCGGGTCTGTTTTGCGCCAGGGCATCCGGAACCCGTACTACCATCACTTTTCGTTCGGCGTCCAGCAGCAGCTTCCCGGAAGCGTCGTTCTGGATGTAGCCTACGTGGGCTCGCTTGGCCGCCAACTCTTCTATACCAATCCACTCAACCCAGCCCTGCCTAACGCGACCTTTACCTCAACGGCAACCCAGAATACAGCGCTCTACGGATCGCAGATCCTTCGTCTCTTTCCAAATCGTGGCATAATTCAAACGCGGGACTCCGGTCTTACCTCGAACTACCACTCGCTACAGGTTCAGGTTCGTCGCCGCGCAATCAATACTGTCGCCGGTCAACTCTCCTTCTCTTCCTCATACACCTGGTCGAAGAACCTGGATCTTATTACAGAAGTCTTCGGCACCAACTCGTCGCCGCAGGATCTGTCGCACTCGCCGTCTCAGGTGGGTTCCCTTCGCCACATAGATTACGGCCCCTCGGATAACGATCGTCGCCATATCTTGGTCGGTACCATGCAATTGCAGATTCGCGGCGTAAAAAACCGCTTCCTCAATGAGGTTGTGGGAGGCTGGTCCGTTGCCCCAATCCTCACCGTGCAAAGCGGCACACCCTATACCGTGACCAACGGCTTCGACCGCAACCTGGACGGTGTCTCGGATGCCTTCTCTCGTCCAAACATCGGCAACATTCATGCTCCGGTCAATACGCGCGCGCAAGCAGTTGCCACCAGCGTTTGCTCGACCGGTTTGCAGAATTACGCAAACGGCGCCTGCGTCACGGCCAACGACGTCCATTTCATTCAGGTCGCTTCGTACCAACCCTTCAGCCCGCTGATCGAGAGCCGAAATTCCAACTACACAACCCGTTATCTCGACCTCGACAGCAACATTCTCAAGACGTTCAAAGTTACGGAGCGCGTTGGCTTCGAGCTACGCGGTGAGTTCTTCAACATTACCAACAACCAGAACTTCGACACTCCCGTCGCCGCTAAGAACAGGAACGTGTCCGGAAACGTCGGCGCGAATTTTCTGAACACCTCTATCCTGAATGGTGGAAGCCGCACAATGAGAGTTGGCGGCAAGATCATCTTCTAAGCGCTTACCTTTCTGCGACGCCGGAGTTCCCATGGACTCCGGCGTGTTCTTTTGCCCGCACGACTATCGCCCGCGAATTCACAAGCAGCGCGCTTACGACCTGAGAGTCGATGGCAAGCGCAAGGATGTCCTCTACGTCTCATTCCAGTGGCAGGCAATCATGTCTGCCATCCGCAACCTCTCGGAGCGCATCTTCTTCAAGAGATTGAATCTATAAATTCGGAACCTACCACTCAGAATTCTATGAATTTCGGTAAATTAGGCAGAGCAAAACTGCGGAAATAGGCGAATTCTCGTTTGGTCACTTAGGTGCTATCTAATATCTTTGATATCACTAAGAGGTGAAAACCATCAAGGGACGCTCCAGTAAGGAGGTCCTGTAGAGATGCTTATCAGGTAGTGCCGATGGTTTTTCGTTTTCATGAACGGTAGTCAGCCGATACTTTGTTGTTTTTGGTTTTATCCAGATTTCCTATCTTTGAACGAGGCAAATTTAATGACGATGTTCTTCCGCAGGGCGTCCCTTTTTTTTCTGTTGATTGGGTGTTTATTTATCGCACGCACCCAAACTACTTTTGCTCAAGGTATTGTTACCGGTACCATTACCGGAACCATTACAGACGCCTCAGGAGCCGTTGTCCGTGATGCTCCCGTTGTGGCAACCAACATAGCGACCGGGACCAAAATTGTTGGAAAGACCGACGTGCTGGCGGAATCAATCTAACTGATGTCCCCATTGGCTCATATACAGTCGTTGTTGCCGCTACTAGCTTTGCACCTTTGAAGATTGCAAACCTGCAAGTCACCTCAGGAGGTACGTCAAGCGTTGGTATTCAGCACCTTACGGTCAGTAGCAGTGCGCAGGAGGTTAGTGTTACCACGGCGCAGAATTTGTTGGAGACTTCCCAGGCACAAATCACCTCGACCTTTGATACCCAGTCCATCACTGACCTACCTACCGGTGGCGGTCTCGACAAGCTCGCGCTGTTGATTCCCGGTGTTGTGCGTACTCTGGGTGACAACTTCTCGAATACCAATGGAGTTGGGTTCTCGTCCAATGGGCAGCGCGGCCGCTCGAACAACTTCGAAATCGATGGACAATCCAATAATGACAACTCCGTGGCCGGCCCTCAGTTCTTCTTCCGCAATGAGGATGCGCTCCAGGAGTTGAACGTTATTACGAACAACTACGGCGCGCAGTACGGTCGCGATGCCGGTTCCGTCGTCAACTACATTACGAAGAGCGGTACCAATGCATTCCATGGCACGGCTTTTGAGAACTACTTCGGTTCCTGGGGCAGTTCGCTCACACAGGGTCAAAAAGGTGTACAGTTCGGCTTCTGCGCCCCAGGTTCCACTCCCGTTCCCGGCCGTTGCCCCCCTTCCGTTCCCCGAGTTACGGCAAACGAGTTTGGCGGGTCCATCGGCGGACCGGTCTTGAAGGACAGGCTCTTCTTCTTCGCCGGCATCCTCTTTCGCCGGACGACCAACGGCGCTGCCCCGTCCACTTCAACAACCTTTACACCGACACCGACCGGCATCTCAGAACTGCAGTCTGCGTTTCCTGCCAATCCGTTCGTTGCCTCCCTTCTAAACCAGGGCCCCTTCTCGGTAAAGAACGGAAATCCGGTTGTTGGAAGCCAGGTCGGGAGTGTAGTTGTATGTCCATCGGCGACAGGAAACAACACGATTGCCCTTAATGGCGCTACTCCGGTCAATTCGAGCTGTCCAGCAGGTTCTCCTGCGATTCAGGTGGGTACGATCTCGCGTTTGCTGCCCAGTACCTCAAGCGACGATGAACAGGTATACCGTGGTGACTATCAAGCAACGACCAGAGATCGCTTCTATATCCGGTATCTCTACCAAAATGCTCCGACTCACGTCTCCGGCGGCACTATCTCGACTGGTAACTACTACGACACTACTGACAAGCTTCACTCCGCTGGTGCCGACTTTACTCACACGTTCTCTCCACGGTGGGTCAACCAGCTTCGCTATGGCTTCCAACAAGCAACGATCACCTTTGGCGACGGAGGCTATCCCGGCTGCGACGACGCAAATCTGACCAACTGCCCATCCAGCATCAGCATCACTGGTTTCGCCGGTTATGGCCAGCAAAACAACATCCCCCAGGGCCGTATCGTCAAAGCGACTCAGGCCCAGGACAACGCAAACGTTTCTATCGGTGCTCACCAGATCACCTTTGGGGGCGAGTTCGACTACCAGAACTCACCTAATGTCTTTTTGCCGAATACGAGCGGAACTTTCGCCTTCCAGGGGTTCAACTACGCCCTGGCTGGGGTTGCGTCACTCAGTCTTGCTAACGGAAACCCAAACATTCCCTTTAAAGAGCCTGATTGGGCCGCTTATTTCCAGGATGACTGGAAGTTCAACAAGGAACTTACTTTTAATCTAGGCCTGCGCTGGGAGTACTTCTCGCAGAGCATCAACCTGCTGCACAACGCCAGTGTGGCGCGTCAGACCGGACCCAATCCTATCTGGCTCACCACTCTGCCTCTCAACCTGACCACGTTCCCACAGATTCCTAACAACTACAAGAACTTCGAGCCGCGCGTGGGTTTTGCCTACAACCCATCGTTTCTGCCGGGAATGGTCGTCCGTGGCGGCTTCGCCATCAACTACGATCCGGCGTTCTATAACATCTTTCTCAACGCCTATACCTCTGCTCCTATCGTGAATACGGGTACCATTAATTGCAACGGAACGACAGTCAACTGCTTACCTTCGGGTGGCACAAGCAACGCGCTCGTCAATGCACAGAACGCGGTCAATAACCCTACGGGGGTCAATCCTGGGATCAAGACCCAAAGCACTGTCAATATCCCGTTCAAAAACCCTGTGGCCAATAACTACACCCTTGGTATTCAACAGCAGCTCGGCCATGTCGCCGTTATGGAGGTCCGCTACGTCGGAAACCACTCCTACGATCAGTTCCAGAACCTGAATGGCAATCCGTTCATCAACGCGACACCTCCATCAACGACAGTAACCGCCGGACAGAACTATCAGACGCTGGCTCAGGGCTTCCCCAGCCTGTTTCCAGCAAGCAGCTACTGCACGACTGTGGGTGCTGTCGGATTCGGGGCCGAAAACTGTAATCTGACAACGCAGTCGTTGCGCGCGAATACTGCGTTCAGCAACTACAACGCGCTGCAAGCTCAACTGAGAGTGCAAGACTTTCGCGGTCTCAGCGCAGATGTGGCGTATACGTGGAGCCGTGCAATCGATAATGCAGATGACATCTTCGCCACCACAGGTGCTCTGTCAACCTCGCAAAGTCCCTTCAATACCGACCGGGCTGAGCGTGGCGTGGCAGGAAATTCGTTTCCAAATGTCGTCTCCGTCTCGTTGGTCTACAAGGTCCCCTATTACTCGGAACAGAGAGGGTTTATGGGGCATCTCCTGGGCGGCTACTCTCTCAATACGATCTGGACATACAACAGTGGCCAGGTTTACACGCCACAACTTGGCAATACCAAGGCCGCGCCGGGCAACGTAGTGATTGAGAACTCCACAAACACTTCACTCAACCCAAACAACCTCAAGACCATTCCTTATGCCAATCAGGGGCAGGCTCTCTTCAGCTTCTGCGATTTCAACTACAACACCAACAGTCTTGGAAATGATTCCTGCCGGCCTATTCTCTCCAGTTCGACTGCGCCTAATAGTTCGGTCGGTTACAACGCTGGTCCCGGAGTAGGGTATCTCGACTTCAGTACTGGTCAATCGACGACGCCCAGCAACGTTCACTGGCTGCTCAATAACGAGTATGAGGCTGAGGCTCGCGGTAATCCCTACCCCGGCGTCGGCCGCAACACGCTCCGCGGAAATACGATCAATCAAGCGGATGCGAGTATCTTCAAGACAGTCAGGATGAACGAACGTTTCTCCGGGCAGCTCCGGCTGAATGTCTACAATGTGGCGAACCGCGCTTATTACGGCACGCCCGATGTTGCTCTGAACGATTCCAATCTGGCGGTTCGGGGATACAACTCCTTCAATACTTATAAGTCGAATGCCGGAGGCGGGGTTGGATCGCCCTTTGGCAAGGGAACCCGTAACATCCAACTCGGCGCGAAGATTATCTTCTAAGCCGTTCTGTAGTCTCTTGACGCCGGAGCCTACAAGCTCCGGCGTCATTTTTTATGTGGTTTCTCTCCGTGCCCTCTCTGGCCCTCTCGCGTTGCTGATTTTCAATGTGTTACAGCATTACAGGGGCATTTATCGTATCTTCTTCCGTTCCTGTGCACTTCTGCAGCCAGCACGTGCCTAACTAAGCTAAACTAGTAAGGACGCGCACTTTCCCCAAAAGTACATCTCCAAGCGCACAGACTGGACAATAAAGCAGTGAGTAACTCAACCGCAGTTGCCGTTAAGCCTATCTTCAACATCGCCATCATCGCCCACGTCGACCATGGCAAGACCACGCTGGTCGATGCCATGCTGCGCCAGAGCGGCACCTTCCGCTCCAACGAGGCCGTCGCCGAGCGTGTCATGGACTCGAACGACCTCGAAAGAGAGCGCGGCATCACGATTCTTGCGAAGAACACCGCTCTCTACTATCACGACAACAAGATCAACATCGTCGACACACCCGGCCACGCCGACTTCGGCGGCGAAGTGGAGCGCGCCCTCAAGATGGTCGATGGTGTCGTGCTCCTCGTCGACGCCTCCGAAGGCCCGCTGCCCCAGACGCGATACGTTCTGTCCAAGGCGCTCGAAGCCGGCCTGACCCCGATGGTCGTCATCAACAAGATTGACCGCCCCGACGCCCGCCCGCAGGAGGTCCTCAACGAGGTGTACGACCTGTTCATCGATCTCGACGCCGACGAGTCCGTTCTCGACTTCCCCGTCCTCTACACCAACGGCAAGCTCGGCACCGCCACCGCCGATCCCGCCACACCCGGCACCGATCTTCAGCCACTCTTCGAGCAGATCATCACCACGATCCCCGTAGCCCACGGCGACCCCGAAGGCGCAGTCCAGATCCTCGTCACGAACCTCGATTACTCCGACTATCTGGGCCGTCTCGCCATCGGCCGTGTCTTCAACGGCACCATGCGCACCGGCCAGGAGTACAACGTCGCCAAGCTGGACGGCACCTTCACCAAGCATCGGATCACCAAGCTCTTCAGCTTCTCCGGTCTGAAGCGCACCGACATCGAAGAGACGCAGGTAGGCGATATCGTCGCCATCGCAGGCATCCCCGGCATCACCATCGGCGAGAGCTTCTGCGACGTGGAAAATCCGCAGCCGCTGCCTCCCATCACCATCGACGAGCCGACGATTGCCATCCAGTTCAACGTCAATAACGGCCCCTTCGCCGGTCGCGAGGGCAAGTTCGTCACCTCGCGCAATCTGCGTGATCGTCTCGACAAGGAGCTGCTGACCAACGTCTCGCTCAAGATGCAGGAGACTGGTTCGCCAGACTCGTTCAAGGTGCTTGGCCGCGGTGAACTGCAACTCGGCATCCTCATCGAGATGATGCGTCGCGAAGGCTTCGAGATGATGGTCAGCCGTCCCGAGATCGTCACCAAGCGCATCGACGATCAGGTCATGGAGCCAGTCGAACATCTCTCCATCGACGTTCCTGAAAATTTTGTCGGTACCGTCATTGAGCGTCTCGGACCCAGAAAAGGCGAGATGACGAAGATGATCAACCACGGCTCAGGCCGGGTCCGTATGGAGTTCCGCGTTCCCAGCCGCGGACTGATCGGGTTGCGCTCTGAAATGTTGACCGAGACCCGTGGCACCATCGTCATGAACTCGATTCTGGACGGCTACGTCGCCTACCAGGGTGAGATTCCGCAGCGCACCTCCGGGGCCCTCATCTCCGACCGTCAGGGTGTCACCACCACCTACGCCCTCGATGGCCTGCAAGACCGCGGCGTCCTCTTCCTCGGCGACAGCGTCGAGGTCTACGAGGGCATGATCATCGGCGAGCACTCCCGCGACAACGACCTCGACGTGAACTGCGTCCGTGAAAAGAAGATGTCCAACATGCGCGCCTCAGGCTCGGACGAGGCCGTTCGCCTCGTCCCCTACAGGCAGCTCACCCTTGAGCAGTGCATTGAGTTCATCGCCGACGACGAACTGGTCGAGGTCACCCCCAAGTCCCTCCGTATGCGCAAGAAGGTTCTCCAGGCCAACCGCCGCCCGCGTAAGGGTCAAAGCGAATAACCGGAATCATCACAAAACGGCTGGGCGATGCTTACAAAGCATCGCCCAGCCGTTCTCATTTCGCCCCAACAAAACATTGTCATTTCGACCGAGCGGCTCACAGTCTCATCGTGAGCCGCACAGCGGAGAAATCTGCGGAGTTGAAAGATGCGAGCGACAGTGAATGGCGGCTCGTGCAGTTAGGAGACCGCTTGGTCTTCACCATCGATGTTTGCATAAGTATGGACCGGCGAAGGTC
>JBDTEQ010000121.1:0-46841 GCA_039922475.1 Edaphobacter sp. | reverse complement strand
GTTTCCATCGGCCAGCTCAATTCGCCGCCGCGCAGAAACCATATTGCATCGAAGCTTCCGCCTGCAGCTTCGAGCGGTCCCATCACCTGCACCGGCGCATCGCGAGACTCCGGTGCGAACGTTGTCTGCTGCGCAATCCTCTCCAATGCTTCCAAAGCCTGCTCGAATTCGACCTGCACTCCATCGAAGTCCAGCGTGGTCAACTCATCGAGTGCGCTCTCCCACTTGCGTCGCATCTGAAACTCCAGGCTGCTCTGTTGCGGCGTCGAGCACCAGGCTGCAGCCTCGAGCAACTCCCGCATCCTCTCCGCCCACTCTGCTTTGGTCCGAGCATTCATTCCTCGCAAACGATGTGCGACCGTCCTCATCTCTCGCAATGTTTTTAGTAGTTGCGAAAGTCTGTCCCGCCGCTTCGATCTCTCAATCAATGCAGCCAGCTCATCCAGCGAAATCTCGGGCCGCAGCATCTGTGTCCTGCGCAACTCGAACGCATCGAACTCTGCACGCGCTTCTCGCTCCCGAGCCATCGCGAAGTATGGCGACAGCAACAACCAACTCACCTGCTGTAGAGGCATAGCCTCCGCCGCCCATCGCAGAAGAGTCAGCGCAACCGCAATCGGAGGCGTCTCCGCCAGCGCAACTCCCAGCGAAAATTCATAAGGTCCTGTCCCGCTTGCCGCTCGAATGTCTTGCAGCTCCGGAGCCAATACCTCACGAAAGACGCGATCGATCTCGCTTCGCTGTGGCTCCAGCCCCGGGACAATCACAGCGATCTTCGATTCGGGTTGTTCTTCTAAAAACTGCCGGACCCATCGTGCCGCGACGGCCAACTCTTCATGTTCATCCGTCGCACAAACCAGCATGCGCGATGCAGCATCCACGGTTGGCCGCTGTTCCTTCACCTCAACTCCCGCCAGGCGCAACGCTTCAACGAGCTTCGTCTGCGCCGGCGTCATTGCATCGAATCCCACCAGTACAAGGCCATGCGCCGGAAGCGTCAGATGCCCAGCCTCCACAGCGACACCCAGAGCATTCTCCAACTGGGCCCGTACCAGGAACCGCTCCGCTCTGCACACCTGCTCGAACACCGCGGCCCACCGCTGAAACGACCGCGCATCTCCGCTTCCTGCCGCACCGCGCAGCCTTCGCTGTCCTTCATAGCTGCAAAGTAGATGCCAGGCCTCCGCCGCCATATCGGCCAGGGAATCTACCGTCCGCAGACTCGCCAACTCTGCATCCGCCTCAAGAATCGTTCGCCATACAGCATGCTCTTGCGTCCGGTTCAACAGCGTCAGCGTAACGCGTCCTTCGATCAGCAGCCCGCGCCACAGTGCTGCCATCCACGTATCCCAGGCCAATACTTCCGGCGGAGTCCAACTCGCAAGCCCCCGCCTTCGGTTATGCAAGTCAAACTCTCGTCGCAGTGTTCGCGCTGCTCGTTGATTTCCCGTGACGACAATTGCGCCCCGCTCCAGCGCCTCAACAATCTCAACCGGCAGCAACGTGACCCCATCCATAATCTCGGTTATACGCTCGCGGGCGTTGGAAAGATCAGTCAACTGCAAGAGACGCCCTCGGCGCAAACCAGCTCATTGTCAATAGCCCCAGAGCGGCGGCAAACGGCAACGCCAGCGCAACCTGCAACGATCCCGCGCGCGTCGAAATCACACCCATCATCCAAGGGAGCGCAGCTGCGCCCAGCCCCGACACCGCGAGCACAACCCCCGCCTGGCGCGCCGTCGGTCTCTCCGCCATCAACAAGGCGAACGTAGCCGGAAAGAATGGCGCCAGGCTCAGCCCCAGGAGTATTGCAAACCCTGCGATTGCCACTGAGGAATGCGCCATCGCTAATCCTGCTGTAAATACCGCTGCCAATCCCAGTCCCCATCGCTGCACCGTCTTCTCGCCCACCCGCAGCATTATGATCGAGGCCCCGGCCCGTCCCACAGTCAGCGACATCCACAGCAGCAGTGTCGTGTACTCGCTCACTGCCAGCGTCCTGTCGCCGTACCGTAGCGCAAAGGTGGTCAGCCACCCGCTCAGGCAGGTCTCGAGCCCGCCATAGAGGATCAGCAGCCCGGCAAAGTAGAGATACATGCGCGCGTTCAACCCCGTTTGAGCTGCGGCCTTCTCAACTGCCGCATCGAACTCCTCTTCGGCTGCTCGCCTTCCATGCATCTGAACGATGAACGCAACCATCCCCACCGCGAACAGAGCCGCGAATATATCGAGCAAACCTCGCAGCGCAAATCGAGGCAGCAACCACGCCGCCAGCAGTGCAGACAGCATCGCACCGAGGCTGAACGAGAAGTTGAGCATCGACAGCGCCGACCCGCGATGCGCCGTAAATCTTCGGCCTGCCAGGATATTGACCGAAGTAATTATCTGTCCCAATCCAAATCCTCCAACAAACAATCCCACTGCACCCGCGCTCATCGACGGCGCGACCGCGAAGCCTCCGAACCCGATCGCCCCTGCGCCCAAACCCACCAGCAGGCTTCGCCGCAGCTTGCCCGACACGGTGACTCCGCCAAGGAAGGCTCCGCAGAACTTCGCCATCATCAACAGGCCGCTCTGCGAGTCCAGCATCTCCCACTGCGACGCCAGCACGGGAAGAATCGGCCCCAGCAAGGCAGTTCCCAATCCCGCCAGCATTAGCCCGAAGTGCATAAGACCTAAAGATGGCGCTGCCGTTCTCTTTCGTTCGATCAATCCGCCCCCCGCCGCAAACTTTTGTACAAGCCATTATCATGGACTCAGGAGCTTACTTATGCTGCGCCAGTCTATATTTCTTTTTGCATCCTTCGCTCTCTTGATCGGTTGCAAAAACGCTGAACTTCCCAGGACATCCAGGACATCCAGCACATCCATGACCGCCAAAGTCGACGCACCGCAGAAGACGTTCACGATCCGCGGCAAGGTCGTTGCCACCGATGCGACTCATGTCACTCTCGACGGCGAAGACGTTCCCGGCTTTATGGAAGCGATGACGATGGCCTACAAGCTGAAGGATCCAAGTGTCGTAAGCGAACTTCACCCCGGCGATCGCATCACCGCGAAGGTCCTCGCCGATCGCACCCCCGACGGGGACTACACCAACGTTCAGCTCGATAACATCGTCGTCATCGCCCAGGCCAAGCCCGACTACAAACCTCTCGTCTCTTATCACGTGCCAACGCCCGGCGATCAGGTCCCCGACTTTCATCTCCTCAACCAGAGCGACCGCACCATCCACTTCAGTCAGTTCAAAGGAAAGCTTGTCCTCATCACGTTTATCTACACGCGCTGCCAGCTTGCCGACTTCTGCCCTCGCATGAGCCACAACTTCGCCGACATCGACAAAGCTCTCGCCACCGATCCTGCGCTCTACAAGCAGACTCACCTCATCAGCATCAGCTTTGACCCCGCCTACGATACGCCTAAGGTCCTTCGCAGCTACGGCGGCGCCTACACCGGCAAATACACGAACGAGAAATTTCTCCACTGGGACTTCGCCGCCCCCACTGAAAAAGATCTTCCTGCGGTGACACAGTTCTTCAACGTCGGCGTTACGCCGGGTGACAACAAATCACTCACTCACTCTCTGTCTACCGTCCTCATCGGGAAAGACGGCAAGGTTATCGCCTGGTATCCCACCAACGAGTGGAAGCCGGAAGATGTTCTCGCGACGATAAGAAAAAATGCTGCCTAGTCTTCGCCGGATCTCTTCGGCGGCCATCCATCCGTCAATTCCAGTATGCTGAAACTGCGCACAAACGAGGAACTCTCTTCATGGCAAAACTCACCATTGGTTTCGGAATTCTGCTTATTCTGCTTGGCGTCTTCGGTTACATCGCTACTGGGAGCGCCCATCCCACCGCTTTGATCCCCACCTGGATCGGCATTCTGTTCGTCATCTTCGGTCTTATGGCCAATACCGAAGACGCAAAGAAGCGCATGCTCTGGATGCACATCTCCGTCACCGTGGCCCTGCTGACCTTCCTCGGCATGATTCCTGCAGCGATCGACTGCATCCGGCTTGCGCACGGTGCGACCTTTACCTATCCCGCGGCTGTCGAAGAAAAGGCTGCTCTCGGACTCTTGTCCCTCATTTATGTTCTCTTCTGCGTGCGCTCCTTCATCACGGCCCGTCGCAACCGGCTGGCATAGATGCGGTTTCAGCACCTCGATATTGCATCGTCGGCCACTTCGGAATCATCAAACTCTGGATATTCGCTGCAAAACCGCGTAAAACGCGCCTCCATCCATTTGTTCTCGTGATGGATCAGTCCGTCTCCAGCGTAAACTTGGAGCAATCATGTCCTCTTCCTTTGGCCCATCCCGATTCGGTGGCGGTATGAAAACAGCAGACCGACCTTCGCGCGGCGTGGGAAAATCCACGGCAGCCGACCTCACCGCGGCGCGCCCCAAGCCCAAGCTGAAGAAGGTGATGCCCGAGGTCTGGAAGCTCGTCAAACCCCGCCGCTGGCTGCTCGTCGGCAGTTTCCTGCTGATCCTCATCAATCGTCTCTGCAGTCTCGCCCTTCCCGTCTCCTCGCGCTATCTCATCACCAATGTGATGTTGCATCACGAGATGAAGGTACTTCCCTGGATCATCGGCGCAGTCGCCGGTGCCACGTTCGTCCAGGGCATCACCTCCTACACTCTCACGCAACTGCTCTCCACCGCCGGCCAGCGTCTTATCTCCGAGCTGCGCACCCAGGTCCAGCGCCACATCGGCCGTCTGCCCGTAGCCTTCTATGACGAGAATCGTACCGGCACTCTCGTCGCCCGCATCATGACCGACGTCGAAGGCGTTCGCAACCTCGTCGGCACCGGTCTGCTTGAGTTCGTCGGCGGCCTTCTCACTGCCATCATCGCGTTCTGCATCCTGATCCGCATCAGCGGCCGCATGACTCTGCTCACCTTCTGCATCCTGCTTGCTTTCGGCCTCATACTCCAGAAGGCCTTCAAGACAATCCGCCCCATCTTCCGCGAGCGCGCGAAGATCAACGCCGAAGTCACCGGACGCCTCACTGAATCCCTCGGCGGCGTCCGCGTCGTCAAGGGCTATCACGCCGAAGACAGCGAAGCGAGCGTATTTGCCGCAGGTGTCCAGCGTCTGCTCGACAACGTCATCAGTTCCATCACCGCGCAATCTCTCATGACGCTCTCTTCCACCATGGTGCTCGGGGTCGTCGGTGTGCTGGTCATGTACCTTGGTGCCCACGAGATCTCTGCCCATCGCCTCGATGTCGGCCGCTACGTCGAATACAACGCTCTCCTCGTCTTCATGATCGCGCCCATTGTGCAACTCGTCTCGATCGGAACGCAGCTCACCGAAGCGCTGGCTGGTCTGGATCGCACCTCGGAGATTCTCAACGAGCGGGAAGAAGACAGCGAACCCGGCCGCGCAGTCACCATGCCTGTAATCCAGGGCGACGTTGCCTTCCACGATGTCACTTTTGCCTATGAGCCAAATAAACCCGTCCTCCACAGCATCAGCTTCAAATCGAAGCCCGGCACCGTCACGGCACTGGTCGGCTCCTCCGGCTCCGGCAAATCGACCATCATCTCGCTGATCTGCGCCTTTCACACCGCGACCACCGGCCAGGTCCTGATCGACGGCACCGACCTCGCCACCATCCGCCTCAGCAGTTATCGCCAACAACTCGGCGTCGTTTTGCAGGAGACCTTCCTCTTCGATGGCACCATCCGCGAGAACATCTTCTTCAGTCGGCCTAACGCCACCGAAGAACAACTCCTCGAAGCCTGCCGCATCGCGAGAGTCGATGAGTTCGCCGAGCGCTTCCCGGAGAAATACGACACCATCGTCGGCGAGCGTGGCGTCAAGCTCTCCGGTGGGCAGCGCCAGCGTCTTTCCATCGCTCGCGCCATCCTTGCCGATCCCCGCATTCTCATCCTGGACGAGGCCACGAGTTCGCTCGACTCCGAGTCCGAGGCGATGATTCAGAACGGCCTCAGCTACCTGATGCAGGGTCGTACAACGTTCGTAATTGCGCACCGCCTCTCGACTATCCGCCGCGCCGACCAGATACTCGTCGTCGAAGGAGGAAACATCGTCGAGAGCGGAACCCACGAGACCCTCTACGCACTTGGTGGCCGCTACTACGACCTCTACACCCGCCAGCACGGCCTCGAAACCAACCTCTTCCTCGCTCCAGGCGAAGGCGACAAAATCGAAGACCCATTGACTGCAAAAGTTTAAGAAAGGTTGGAGCGCCGACATTACGATGGATATCCAACAGCAGTTTGGGCAGATTGATATCTACGTCTTCGATCAGATTCTGCGAGGCAATATTGCCGCCGGGATGCGTGTCCTCGACGCAGGGTGCGGCTACGGGCGCAATCTTGTTCATCTCCTGAGAGAAGGGTGCGAGGTCTTCGCCGTAGACGCGAGTTCAGAGGGTGTTCAGCATGTACGCGCTCTTGCAGCAGAGCTTGCGCCAGGCTTGCCACCGGACAACTTTCGTGTAGGGCCAATCGAGAAACTGGATCTCCCGGATAACTTTGCAGATGTAGTGATCTGCAACTCGGTGCTGCACTTCGCTCGTGATGACGCTCATTTCCTCGCGATGGTCTCCGAGTTGTGGCGCGTCCTTCGGCCAGGCGGAATGTTGTTCTGCCGTCTGGGTTCGCGCATCGGCATGGACTTCGAACGGCTGCGCGGAAACATCTTCCGCATCAACGATGGCTCCGAGTGGTTTCTGGTGGATGAGATGATGCTGATGGAGTTGACCGGGCAGATGAATGCCGTCATGGTCGATCCGCTCAAGACGACCATCGTTCAGGACTATCGCTGCATGACGACATGGGTGCTACGCAAGCGCTGAATCGGTCGCGTGTTCTTCCACCCCAAGCTCCCTCAGTAAAAACGCGTAGTCGAACGCGATCTCCTTTAAATAGTCGTACCGCCCGCTCGCCCCGCCATGCCCCGCATCCATATTGATGTGCAGCAGCAGCGGAGTACCGTTCGTCTTCAGAGTCCGAAGCTTCGCCACATACTTCGCCGGCTCCCAATACATCACCTGCGAGTCGTTCAGGCTGGTCTTCACCAGCATCGCTGGATACGCTCCCGCCTTCAGATTGTCGTAAGGCGAGTACGACCGCATATACGCAAACGCCTCCGCTTCGTTGGGATTTCCCCACTCTTCATACTCCGCGACAGTCAGGGGCAGGGAAGCGTCGAGCATCGTATTCATCACATCCACGAACGGCACATGCGACAGCACTACGCGGAACAGCTCGGGTCGCATATTTACCACCGCTCCCATCAGCAATCCACCGGCGCTTCCACCCTCAATCGCCACTCGATCCTTCGCTCCATATCCCTTCGCCGTCAACTGCTCCGCGGCCGCAATAAAGTCGGTGAATGTATTCAGCTTGACCATCATCTTTCCAGCGTCGTGCCACGCATCGCCCATATCGCCACCGCCCCGAATATGCGCGTAAGCAATCACGACACCGCGATCCAGCAGCGATAATCTGGCCGCTCCAAACCCGATGGGCAAGGGATAGCCGTAAGAGCCATACCCGTAGAGATACAGGGGATTTTTAGAGTCGCACTTGAAGAGATCGCGACGATAAACCACAGATACGGGAACCTTCACTCCATCGGAGGCTTCCACCCAGACCCGCTCCGATCCATACAGCGAAGAATTGAATCCACCAGGAACTTCCTGCTGCTTCAGAAGCACTGAGGTGCCTGTCTTCACGTCGTACTCATACACCGAAGCCGGCGAGACCAGCGACTGATAGCTATACCGAAAGTTCTCCGTCTCAAATTCGGGATTGGCGTGGCTCCCAGCCGAATACACCGGCTCTGGAAACGCGATCTCCCTCGAATCTCCCAGTCTCCCATTCGCTCCAATCGACGCGACTGTAATCGTCGGCAGTCCGAGCAGCCTGCGCGAGCTCACACAGAACGATTCAAACAGTTCAAAGTCTTCGAGCGGCGCTTCCTTGTCGAGAGGAATCAGCTCGGCCCAGAACTCGCGCCCCGTCCTTTCCACCGGCGTCGTCACTACGCGAAAGTTCTTTCCCACATCGTTCGTCTTGATGTAGAACAACCCATCGCGATGATCCACCGCATATTCCTGCTCGTCCACGCGCGGGGCGATCATCCGAAACTCGCCCTCAGGAGTCTCCGCTGAAAGAAAGCGCGACTCGCTCGTCGTGTGACTGCCCGCCTCCATCAAAAGGTATTTGCGGTCTCGAGTTTTTCCCACTGCAAGATTGAACCGCTCATCCTTCTCTTCATAGATGGCCGTATCCGATGCCGCCGCATCTCCCAGCCGATGGCGAAACAGATGGTCATGCCGCTTCGTCACCTCATCCTCGGTTGTATAAAACAGCGTCGTGGAATCCGCCGCCCACGCGATTGAGCCGACTCGCAGTGCAGTATCGGCCAGGTCGACACCGGTCGTCAGGTCGCGGACATGCAGCGTGTACTGCCGAAATCCGGCGTTGTCCGTCGAGTACGCCAGCTTCAATCCGTCCGGGCTCACCGCCATCGCGCCGACGGACATAAAGGGCTGGCCCTCCGCCAACCGGTTCACATCCAGAACGATCTCTTCCGGCTGCGACGCATCGAACTTCAGCCCCGTTGCCCTCCTTCGGCAATGAATCGGATACTGCTTTCCCTCCACCGTCCGCACAGAGTAGAACCAACCTTCGTTACGATACGGAACCGACTCATCGGTCTCTTTGATGTGCGACAGCATCTCCTGATACAGCTTCGCCTGCAGGGCCTCCGTCGGAGCCATCACAGAGTGTGTGTAGGCGTTCTCCGCCTCAAGGAACTCCAGCAGCTCTGGCGACGACTTATCCCGCATCCAGCGGTAGTTATCTTCAAGGGTCTGTCCGTGCAACGTGGTCGGGGTCGATTGCTGGCGGGCGAAAGGTGGCCTGATGGTACTTTGCGTCATTAAATGGCACTCCAACCCCAGAATACAGTGTCAGGCCGTGACTCCCGGGGCAACTCTGCAGTATCCAGATTCACCAAACAGGTGTATGACAGAGGCGTGCGAAAGTTTGCTACACTAGCGCGCTACAAGGAGTCGCCATGAAGCTCCGTCGTCTGAACTCCATCGTTCTCGGTCCTGCGTTCCTCTCGTCCACTCTCCTCCTCGCTCAATTCGCCCCCACGACAATCCCTGCGTCTCAGACCCAGGCCAATCGACCCCAACAGCAGATGCCATCGAGCACCTCGATCCAGGACGCTGCACCCAACTCCGGCGATGTCGGACAGATCATGCAGGACAAGATGTTTCTCCGCCGCGCTGCTGAAGGCGGAATTGCGGAGGTCGAACTGGGACGACTCGCCGCCAGCAAGGCAAGCGGTGACGACGTAAAAGCCTTCGCTCAGAAGATGGTTGACGACCACACTAAGATCAACAACGATATCGCCCAGGTTGCAGACTCAATGAGTGTCATGTTGCCCAGAAAGATGAACAAGGAAGACAAGGCTGAGTACGATAAGCTCGCCAGGCTCTCTGGAAACGACTTCGACATCGAATACCTGACTTACCTGGTGATGAATCACCACAAGGACCTCCACGCCTTCCGCATGGAGGCAGCCAATCCCTGTGATCCCAACCTCCACGATGCGGTCGTCAAAGCCGAGAGGGTCATTCACTCCCACAAGGTGATGATCGACAAACTCGCACGCGCGAAGGGCATTCCGGTTCCAGTTCATGGCGGCAACCATTCTTCGCCTGCAGCCTCGTAAGCACTTTACCGGTCGCCCTTGCCAAAGGACCGTCACCTGCGGCGTTCGTTCTTTAGCACTCTCGCAATCCTTCGTAAACCGGGGAACATTGCCAGCCCGCTAAGCGTAGAATGACCAGCGATGACCTTCGTTTCGCGCTGGCTGGCAGTTGTCCTCCTCATCTTCGCCCCGTCGGTCGTCCTCACGGCCGAATCGGTCGGCAGCCTCCCGTCCCCAACCGGCTATGTCAGCGACTTCGCCGGCGTTCTGTCGCCTTCAACCAAGGCCAACCTTGAAGATCTCTGCACCCAGGTTGATCGGCAGGCTCATGCCCAGATTGCTGTCGTGACCATCAAGACGCTCGACAACGGCGACTCCATCGAAGAATTCGCCACCGCGCTCGAAGACAAGTGGAAGGTTGGTCCAAAGGGAACCGATCGCGGCCTCCTGATGATCGTTGTCATGAATCCCAGGAAGTACCGCATCGAGGTCGGCTATGGCCTCGAAGGCATCCTGAACGACGCCAAGGTAGGCGACATTGGCCGAACCATGGTTCCGGCGCTCAGTCAGCGCGACTACAACACTGCGATTCCTCTCGGTGTGCAGCAGATCGCGCAGATCATTGCAGCCGATGCGGGCGTCACCCTCAACATCGCGCAGCCGATCCATCAGTATCATCGCGAGCAGCAGGCTCAGACTCAGATTGGCTTCACCGAGCTTCTCCTTGGCGGCGGCGTCATCCTGCTCATCCTTTTCTTTCTCGTCAAAACCGGCAATACCGGCCTGATCTTCTTCATCCTGGGAAGCCTGATGGGCGGAGGAGGAGGAGGTCGTGGCGGTGGCGACGGAGGCGGCGGTGGGGGAGGGTTTGGCGGCTTCGGCGGCGGCGGCTCCGGAGGTGGAGGAGCCAGCGGAGACTACTAAGGGGACACGAATGTGAGAGAAATTGCTCCAAAGAATGGCAGGACCTGAGGCGATCGGTGATAAAGTACACCCGAACAGGCCAGCCGCAGACAGCATCGCAATCTCAACGAAGGGAAACAGAGGACAAATGAAAGGTTTATGGATCGGGCTTGGTTTAGTCGCTCTCCTTATTGTCGGACTGCTTGTCGTGGGCGGCAGTTACATCGGCGCCAAGAACACGCTGGTGGCGAAAAATCAGGCGGTCAATACTGCCTACTCACAGATTGACGTCCTGCAGCAACGCCGTCTCGACCTCATTCCGAACCTCGTAGCTTCCGTAAAGGGCTACGTCGCCGAAGAGTCGACCATCCTCACCAACATAGCCAACGCCCGCGCCGGCATCCTTGCCGCCGGCAGTGATCGCGCAAGCAGCCTCAACGCCAACTCGAAGCTCGACGTGGCCCTGGGGCCGTTCTTCCGCCTGCAGGAGCAGTATCCCGATCTCAAGGGCAACCAGCAGTTCATGCGCTTGACCGACGAGCTTTCCGGGACGGAGAATCGTATCGCCGTTGCACGCCAGCGCTACAACACCTCGCTCCAGGACTACAACACCTACGTGCAGCAGTTCCCAGCCAGCATCTGGGCAAACATGGCGGGTTTTCACGTCCGGGACGAGTACTACAAGGGCAATCCGGAGAACAGTGTGGCGCCGAAGGTCGACTTCTCGAAGTAGACGAAGCGAACTGACCCGGCCCAATGAGAAAGCCGTCGCATCTGCGGCGGCTTTCTTATGACACAATACGATGTTCGGGACAAAGAATCGCCCGAAGGACCGCGCGAAGACTCGTTACTTGGTAAACGAAGCGATCGCGGTTGCCTCGTCGTCCTTGACGTCGAAGACGGTGTAGAGCTTCGTGATCTGCAGCAGGTCGTGGACCTTCTTGGTCAGGTTCAGAAGCTTCAGTTCGCCGCCGCTGTTCTTGACCGTCGTGAAGGCGCTTACCAGTTCGCCGATCCCCGAGCTGTCGATGTAGCTGATGTCGCCCAGGTTCAGCAGAATCTTGTTTGAGCCCTTGGCCAGCACATCGCGGACTGCGTCGCGAATGGTTACGCTGCCTTCACCGAGAGTGATGCGGCCGCTGAGGTCCAGAATGGTTACGCCGTCCACCTGGCGAGTGTGTACTTTCATGCTCATGTGTCGTCTTCTCCTTAAGTCCCCGATGCTTAGGTTCCCAGTCCCTTTAAGTTCCAGGCTGCGCCGGTGTTCTATGTTTTATCAATGTCAGTTCTGTGCCGGGATGTAGCTGCCGAAAGTTTACCTCATCCATGAAAGCCCGGATGAGAAAGATGCCGCGACCCGACCCGCGAAGAATATTCTCTGGAGCCAGCGGATCGGGGATCGTGTCCGGGTCCAGCCCCGGCCCCTGGTCCGCGATCCGGATAATCAGGGAGTCGCTCGTCGTCTCGAACGAGGCCACAATATGCTTGTTCGTGTCGTACGAGTTGCCATGCAACACGGCATTGACCGCTGCCTCGCGTACTGCCATCGCGATATGCGGAACCGTATCCTCATCGAACCCGGCCCGTGCTGCAATCTGCTCAGCAGTCAACTCAATCTTATTAACGCTGTCCAGAGATGAATCAAGGGTAAAGCTGACACGGCTTGTCGTTGAATCGGCCAAAGATATCCTTGTCTTACGGGTATGACAGCCGTCAACCTCGGAGAACGGCAGTGATGGCAGTGTGCTTGTGGAAGGCTCGAATGTCAAGGTTGCCCGGCGATCTGCCCCCAACGTCGGTTCATTTTTGGCTTTGCAGACTACCCGCTGAGGCCAGCTCGCAGCGTGGAATAACCCCAATACCTGCCACGCCGATTGGCCGCAAATTGGGCTAACATTCGCTGTAGCAGATAAAGTAGACGCAGCACCAACCGCGGCCAATCCATGACCAGGCAAGCCAACCACAAGACGAGCGTCTCGGCCCTAATGGGCTCTGCCGTGATCGACGCCCACGGCAGCACCTTCGGCCATGTGCGGGAGTTCGCCGTCGCCCCCTCGGTTGATGCCGCCCACGTCCATGGCATCGTCCTCAAGCTGGCCTCGGCCAAACGCGGCGACCATCCCTCCCTGGTCCCGGTCACCCACCTCAAGCTCACCACCGGCGGCATCATGCAGCTCCGCGACACCGCCCAACCCACGCCTCTGCCTGACGATGAGAGCTACCTCCTGCTCGAACGCGACCTCCTCGACCAGCAGATCATCGACATCCATGGCCACAAAGTCGTTCGCGTCAACGACGTCGAGCTGATCTGGGAGAACGGCCCCGACGGCAGCCAGGAAAACAGCGAAGCCCTCTCCCTCCGCATCTGCGAAGTGGAAGTAGGCATGCGCGGAGCCGTCCGCCGTCTCCTCAAAGGTCTTCCCAAAGAGCCCGTCAACACCATCGCCAGCCGCTTCCGCACCAGCGTCATTCCATGGGACTTTGTCGACCTCATCGATCGCGACCCCAGCCGCCGCGTCCGTCTCAAGATCGAGCAGGATCGCCTCTCCAGGATGCACCCCTCCGACATCGCCGACATTCTCGAAGAGCTTGCTCCCGCCGAGCGTCAGGCGCTCTTCCAATCTCTCGACGAAGAAGTCGCCGCCGAGGCGCTCGAAGAGGTCAAGCCGAAGATGCAGCAGTCCCTCATCGAGTCACTCGACTCCGAGCAGATCGCCGGCATCGTCGAAGAGATGGACCCAGGCGCTGCCGCCGACCTTCTCTCCGAGATGACCGACGAGCGTTCCGAAGCCATCCTCGAAGAGATGGATCCCGAGGAGCGTCAGGAGGTCGAAGATCTCCTCGAGTTCTCCGGAAACTCTGCTGCAGGCCGCATGACCACCGAGTACATCGCTCTGCCTGCCAACGCCATCGTCGATCAGGCCATCAACTCGTTACGCGACTTCGAAGGAGACATCGAGACCATCTCCGACATCTATCTGCTCGACGAAGAAGAGCGCATCGCCGGACTCATTCCCCTCGTACAGCTTTTGCTTGCCAAGGCTGAAACCCCGCTCCTCAACCTGCCGCAGGGCCACATCGTCACATGCAACGTCGACGCCAACGGACGCAAAGTCTCCGAGCTCTTCGACAAGTACAATCTCCGTTCCCTCCCTGTTGTCGATCGCGATAGAAAACTGGTAGGAGTCGTCCACGCCGAACAGGTCATCGCCCTGCTGCGTGCCAGCCATTGATTACGGGTCCATTCTGAGCGGAAGAGAAGAATCCCCGTTTTTTTTGAAGCACCATACCATCGATAAGACAATCGAAAAGAGAACCACACCATTCGATGAAGATCCTCTATGCCGCCGGCCTCTTACCCAAAGACTCAGCCCTCTATCGTCTCTGGGCGCTCGAGCGGCTTGGCCACCGGGTTATCCCCTTCAACACCTACGACTATCTCCCACGCAATCCCCTTGTCGGCAAACTCACTCTCCGCCTCTCTGCCGGCCCATCCATCAACCGCCTCAACCGCGATCTCCTCAGTCTCGCCGATTCCGAAAAGCCCGACATCTTCTGGGCCGACAAACTTCTCTCTCTGCGTTCCACCACGCTCGACCGTCTCCGTGGCCGCGGCATCGCCACCGTCAGCTACATGATCGACAATCCCTTCGGCACTCGCCGCGACTCAGGCTGGCGTCTCTATCTCTCCAACATCCCGCACTACGACCTTCACGCTGTCCAGCGCGACAGGAACATACTCGACTACACTCGGCGAGGAGCGCGCAGCGTCATCAAGATTCAAACCGCCTATGAACCCACGCTGCACTTCCCGCCGCCCGCCACTGGACCAAACGCCTGGTCCGATGCCGATCGCGACCGCCAGGTCTCCTTCATCGGAACGCCCTACGACGACCGCAGCGAGATCCTCGGACGTCTCTGGCGTGACACCGGCTTCTCTGTCACTGTCTCCGGCGGCGAAAAAGTCTGGAGCCGCGCCATGCCGCCCGACATCTTCAAGGCCACCTTCCGCGAAGGCGAGCTCTACGCCGGCGATTATCGCAATGCCATCTGGCGTTCCCGCATCAATCTCAGCTTCCTCACCCGCTCCAATCAGGACGAGTTCGCCCATAAGAGCTTCGAGATCGCCGGTTGCGGAGGCTTCCTCCTCGCCGAGCGCTCCGAAGGCCACCTGCAACGCTTCAAAGAAGATGAAGAAGCCGTCTTCTTCTCTACCTTCGAGGAACTGGCTGAAAAAATCCGGCGCTATCTTCCCGATGAAGCCGCCCGCCAGCGCATCGCCACAGCAGGTCATCTCCGCGCAGCCCGCGACGGCTATCACAATGACCAGCAGGTAGGACTTATCATGGAGCGAATCGAATCCATCATGGCGGATCGCAGCGCAATCGCTCAAAACGCAACTCCACCGCTCACAGGCCGCGCGTGATCTACGACCTCCTCAAGAAAACGCCTCCGCCCGGCTTCGCTGCAGACGTCTGCATCGTCGGTGCAGGAGCCGCCGGCATTACCCTTGCCGTCGAGCTTGCCCGCAAAGGTAAAAAGGTCCTGCTCCTCGAAGGCGGCGGAGCTCTCCGCGAAGATTCCTCACAGGCCCTCTATGAAAGCGAGATCGCCGGACTCCCTCATCGCGGCATCCACACCGGACGTATCCGCGTCAAAGGCGGCACTACAGTTCGCTGGGGCGGTCAGATCCTCGAACTCGAAGCCCACGACTTCGCTCAGCGTCCCGGTATTCCCGACAGCGGCTGGCCCTTTCCCAAAACCGAGATCACACAGTTCTACGAGCGAGCGCTCGCGGTCGAAGGTCTCACCAACGTCGAGCGAAGCGACGAAGCCGTCTGGCGCGATCTAAATCTGCCGATAACTCAGTTCGAAGGCCTCGACTCCTATCTCTCCCGCTGGTGTCCCGAGCCAAACTTCGCCCGCCTCCACAACACGACCCTCCGCACCCACCCCAACATCCATCTCTGGTTGCATGCAAATGCGGTCGAGCTCATAACGGAAAGAGCAATCGAAGGCGAAGCCGCCACCGGCGTTCGAGCGCGCACTCTCACCGGCGTCGAAACCATCTTCCAGGCGCGCCACTACGTCTTTGCCCTCGGCGGTATCGAAAGCTCACGCTTCTTTCTCCAGCCGCGACCGGGCGGCCTGCCGTGGAATCGCTCCGGTCTCCTCGGCCGGCACTTTCAGGATCACATCGACTGCAACGCCGCTGTCATTCACCCCCACAACCTCGATCAGTTCCACGAGCTCTTCGATCCCATCATCACCCGCGGCTTCAAATATCTCCCCAAGCTCCGTCTTCTGCCCGAAGTGCAGTCCCAACACAATACCCTCAGCGTCGGTTCAACGATGTTCTTTGAAGACACCGGAAAAGTCAGAACGCAGGCAAAAAACACCGCCCGCAATCTTCTTCGCGGACGCTTTCGCGACATCTCCGCCGAAAACCTCCGCCACACCGCAAGACACATCCCCATGCTCTTCCGTCAGGTATGGCGCTACAAAGTTCAGCGTCGCACCTATGCACCCTCCGAGGTCCGCATCTTCCTCCGCATCCACTGCCAGCAGGAGCCCACCTCCCGCAGCAGCATCACGCTCACCAGCCAGCGCGACCCGCTCGGCCTCCTCCGCACTCGCTTCGACTGGCAGATCTCCGAGAGGGAACTGGACACCATCCGTCAGTACGTCCTCATCGCGCAGAAATCTCTCGCTGCCATCGCCGACATCGTCCCCAACGAGGAGTTGATGTCCGCCGATCCCGGCTTCCTCGCCCGTTGCGACGACAGCAACCACCACATGGGCGGCATGCGAATGTCCGCATCCGATGCAACCGGCGTAGTCGACCCCAACCTGCGCATCTACGGCCTCAACAACACCTACATCTGCTCAAGCGCCGTCTTCCCATCCTCCGGCTTCTCCAACCCCACCCACACCCTCCTCGCCTTAGCCATCCGTTTGAGCGATCATCTGGAACAGGCAGACTAGCTCAATGCAACAGATCACACTCGGAACCTCCGGCCGCACCACCACCCGTCTTGGCTTCGGCTGCTCCATCCTCATGGGAGCAACCAACCGCCGCGACTCCCTCCGCCTCCTCGAAGCCGCCTATGACGCGGGCATCCGCCACTTCGACGTCGCGCCCCGCTACGGTTATGGCGAAGCCGAGAGTTGCCTCGGCGAATTCCTGCAGCATCACCGCGGCCAGATCACCATCACCACCAAATACGGCACCCTCCCGCCAAAGAAGACCGCACTGATTGGCCTCGGCCGCCGCATCGCCGGCCCCATCATCAAACACCTGCCCAGTCTCAAGCGCCGCCTGGCAAAAACCGCCGATGCAATCACGCGAAATCCTGCCAGCCCCACCTTCACTGCCGCCGAAGCCCGAGCCTCGCTCCACCGCAGCCTCGCCGCACTCCGCACCGATCACATTGACCTCTGGCTTCTTCACGAGGCCACAGCCAACGACCTCAAAGACGACACTCTCCTCGCTCTCCTCCAGTCCGAGGTGAAAAATGGAACCATCGGCAGCTTCGGCGTCGGCAGCAGCGCCGACAAAGTCCCCGCACTGCTCGCCGAACGCCCCGCCTACTGCCGCATCCTGCAGTATGACTGGTCCATCTTCACTAGCTCGATCCCAACACCGGAAGCATCCTTCCGCATCCTCCACCGCACCCTCACCCAGAACTTCCGCACCCTCCACGCCACCCTCAAGAACAATAAGCCCCTCTGCCAACGCTGGTCCGTCTCCACCAACGCCGACCTCAGCCAACTGGAAGTCCTCGCCAACCTCATGCTCAGGGCAGCCCTCGTCCTGAACCCCGCCGGCATCGTCCTCTTCTCCTCAAGAAATCCCGCACACATGCAGGCCAACGTCCACACCGCCTCCCGCTCGGATTTCGACGAACCAGCCCGCCAGTTGTACCGGCTCGCTCAGTCCGAGCCGAACCACCTGCAGAACCTCCTCCCATAGCAGACACAGCAAAAGATGATTTAGCCTGATAAGGGCGAGCCAAATACGTTCTCCACACCAGTCCAAAGGAAACAAGCAATGACCCGCTGGCGCATCTGGAGAACCCGGCTCATCATCATCTTCGCCGTTCTCGGCCCGGGCTTCATTACCGCCAACGTGGACAACGATGCCGGCGGCATCCTCACCTACTCTCAGGCCGGAGCGCAGTTCGGTTACACGCTCCTCTGGACGATGATTCCCATCACCATCGCCCTCATCGTCGTGCAGGAGATGTGCGCCCGCATGGGCGTCGTCACCGGCAAAGGCCTCAGCGATCTCATCCGCGAAGAGTTCGGCCTGCGCATCACCTTCGTCATCATGATCCTGCTCGTCGCCGTCAACTTTACCAATGTCGTCACCGAGTTCTCCGGCATTGCAGGCAGCATGCAGCTCTTCCACGTCACCAAATACATCAGCGTCCCCATCTGCGCGCTCATCGTCTGGGCATTGGTCGTCAAAGGCGACTACAAGAGCGTCGAAAAAGTCTTCCTCGCCGCCAGCGTCTTCTACATCGCCTACATCATCGCCGGAGTCCTCAGCCGCCCCGACTGGCACCTCGCCATCGTCGAAACCGTCAAGCTCCCGCCCCGCAGCGTCTGGTCCGACAAGGCTTATCTCTACATGACCGTCGGTGTCATCGGCACCACCATCACGCCCTGGATGCAGTTCTATCTGCAAGCCTCCATCGTCGAAAAAGGTGTCAGCGTCCGCCAGTACAAAACCTCGCGCCTCGACGTCATCATCGGCTCCATCTTTACCGATCTCGTCGCCTGGTTTATCGTCGTCGCCTGCGCCGCGACCCTCTACGCCCATGGCATGCGCAACATCGGCGACCCCTCCGACGCCGCCCAGGCCATGAAGCCTCTCGCCGGCGACTACGCCTTCATCCTCTTCGCCGCCGGCCTCTTCAACGCCTCGCTCTTCGCAGCATCCATCCTGCCGCTCTCTACTGCCTATACCGTATGCGAAGGCCTCGGCGTCGAAAGCGGTCTCGACAAGAACTTCAACGAAGCAAAATTCTTCTACTGGCTGTACAGCCTGCTGCTCTTTGCCGGAGCGGCGGTCGTCCTCATCCCCAACTTTCCGCTCGTCAGATTCAGCATCCTCTCGCAAGTCCTCAACGGCGTCCTTCTGCCACTCGTTCTCGTCTTCATGCTCAAGCTCATCAATAAACACGAACTCATGGGCAAGTACACCAACACCCGGCTGTTCAACGTCATCGCCTGGGCCACTGCGATCATCGTCACCGCACTCTCCCTCGTCCTCGTCTGGAACAATCTGCACGGCTAACGGCGCAGCGAGGAAGACGGGGTTCGGCGTATCCTGTTGGCAGAGACGAGGCTTGAGGGGAGCGACCCCATGAAAAATCGAATCGCCATCTGGGCAGCCGTCGGGTTTATCGTTGCAGGCTGCTGGGAACTCTATGCGGCAACATCACCGTCGGCCATCGAACAAACGCAGAGTCTTTGGATCATCGCGCGGATTACTTGCCCAATCACCTTCGCCGTGCACCTGCCCTTGAATTTGTATGCCGTTCTTATCGTCAACACGGTGATCTACGCCCTCATCGGCCTGATCGTCGAAACCTTGCGCGAGCGCCTGAACAACCCGCGAATCCATCGCTTCTAACGAATTTACCCCGCAGATTCAAGCTGTCTTCAGGATAAATTAAGGGTGCTTCCAGCATCATGGTTGCAGCGTGCCGGCACGCCAACTGGAGAACCCCCATGACAATTCGTTATATTGCGATCGTTGCTGTAGCTGCGTCAGTCCTGACTTACCAGGCATCCGCAGAAAAGAAGATCGATCGGTCCAAACTCCCTTCTGCTGTTGAGAAGACTGTCCAGGCCCAATCTCAGGGTTCGACCATCAAAGGATTCTCCATCGACCACGAGAACGGCCAGACCCAATATGAGGTTGAGATGATCTCGAACGGACACAGCAAGGATATTGAAATCGCACGGGACGGAACGCTCTTGGAAATTGAGGAAGAAGTAACCTTCGACTCCCTCCCAACCAACGTAAAAATCGCTCTGAAAGCCAGAGCTAACACTGCGACGATCACCAAGGTTGAGTCCCTGACCAAAAAGAACAATCTCGTCGCATATGAGGCAGCCACCTTGAAGGGGTCGAAGAAGGGAGAGATTCAGGTAGGCCCTCACGGCGAAAAGCTCTCTCATGAGGAGTAGAGAAACACGGAGCAGAGCTCGTCGAGAGCAGCGCGCTCGACGAGCTCTAGCAGCTCTCTGACAACGAAGGTGCCGTCTCTCTACAGCAACTTCCCCTCGGCCAGATCCCGAATCAATCCCAGGTCCGCCGCCAGAAAGTCATACCCCGGAAGCTCCGTCAGCGGACTCCACCGCACATCATTAAAAATCTTGTTCTCCAGCGCCCCGCCGAACTCCCGCACCACAAAAAACTGCAGATCGATCATCCCGCCGTTTCTGTACTTATGGCGAATCCGCGTCACCCGCCGCCCAATCACCGCCGTAATTCCCAACTCCTCGTTCAGCTCGCGAGCCAGCGCATCCTCCGAGCTCTCGCCTGCCTCAATCTTTCCTCCGGGAAACTCCCACTTCAAACTCATCGGCTGGTCCGGCTTCCGCTGGCAGATCAGCACCTCCATCCCCACCGTTCCGTCGCTCGCTGCAGCCCCCCGCAGTATCAACGCGGCCACCACCAGCCGAAGAGGCCTGTTGCCTCCAACTTCAACATGTTGCCCGAGCTTGCGAATCGGCTCTTTCATCTGCCCTGTAGATTAGACGAACTACGCAGCCAAAAGCCTCAATCCGCTTTACTTAGGCTCAACCGACACCGGATAGTAAACTGGCCAGCCCTCTCTCGCGCTCCGCTCTGCCAGTCCCGGCGTAGGATTCACCGGAAACGCACGCCGCGCAATCGCCAGCATCGCCGCATCATGCACTGAGTTGCCGAACACCGCATCCGGAGCCGTAACCCCCACGCGCTCCAGCGCCGTCACCTTACCCTCATCCGTCGGCACGTCCAGCAACGTGTCCGTCACCAGGCCGTCTTTCACCGCAACTCGCGCAGCCAGCACCCGCTCCGCAGGAATTCCAAACCGCCGCACACCCTCTTCAATCACCCAGTTGTTGGTCGAGCTCACCGCCCAGATCTCCACGCCCGCATGGCGAAGCTCCTCCACCAGAGCCATCATCTCGGGAAAAATGTTTCTCTCAATCTGGCTTTCAAAGAAATCCTTCGCCGACCGCCTCATCTCCTCCTCCCGCAGCCTCTGATACATCTGCACCATCTCGCCGCAGATCGTCGCCTCCGAGACCTCTTTCCGCAGATATCCGCGATACCGTGCATCGATCCAGTCTGTCGCCTCGCGCGAGACCAGCCCCGTCTCAATTGTCCAGTTCATGAACCCCGACCCGGCATCGCCCGACCACAGCGTCCCGTCGCAATCGAACACAACCACCCTGGGCGACAGCGCACGCACTGCCGCATAAAACTCCCGCGTACTCAATCGCGTAACAGCAACAACCTCGCTCACAAATGTTGCCTTTCTTGTTGTCATCCCCGAAGGAGATCTGCTTTGATCCTTGCCTTAGCATTTGCTTCAAGCGCACCGTCACACATCGGGCCAGTATTAACTTTGTCGTCGTCTTTCGGAGGGAGCGCAGGGCTTCACAGGCTGCCGAAAAAGTCCGCCTTGCTTATAGGGTATAGCTTCACAGGCTGCGAAAAGGTCTTTGTCGTTGTCTCTCGGAGGGAGCGCAGGGCTTCACAGGCAACCGAAAAAGTCCGCCTTGCTTAGGGAGTGTCATCAAATTGGATATATGCGTGCGGAGTTTGGGCCGATAGTTTTGCAGGATGGGCGTAAGACGTTACGGGTTACGGGACGATCAGTGGGAACGGATCGAAGATCTGCTGCCAGGTCGTAGAGGTTCGGTTGGCAGTCCGGCAGAGGATGACCGGCTGTTTGTGGAGGCGGTGCTGTATCGCTATCGAGCGGTATCCCCTGGCGCGATCTTACCGAACGGTGTTCCATGAGCGCTAGAATGCTCTAACGTAAGGAGAATCAGATGAGACTGAATATCCGATCAACGCTCGGCACCGCAGCAGCTTACGTTGTATTTCTTTTCCTTTTGCTGCCGGTTGCGTCATCGCAGACGTCGGATCCAGTAAGCGCTTTTTTTCAAAGGCGATCAGATCATCCCCCCATCGATGAGAGAGAGGGTTGGAAGCTCTGCACGGCTCTGGGCGAGAAACTAGGCACCATGAGTCACGCAGAAGCCGCTGCGGAGATTCTTTCGCTTGACAAAGCAATTGAGACTGCTTCGGATCGTCAATCGAGGCGCTGCGCGGTAAGTATTCTCACGATCGATATCTCATTGAGAGAAGATGGCTCCGAGCTGTTGGTGAACCAAGTTCCCCTCTTATCGACACTCTTGTCCGATAAGGATGAGGTTGTCAGGAAAGGTGCTCTCTTCGCGCTTGCGCGTCTTGGACTGACGCATCCGCAACTTGTTGTACCTCTCCTAAAGGGAGTTCTTGTCACTCCCGATGCCGGTGTATCAATCGGTCCAGCGGCGGCCTCCGCCCTCATGTTTTACGCCTCGCTTGACCCTGAAGCGGTAACCGCCGTCATTAATTTCCTTCAGCGTACGGACATCACGGCGGACGGTCGAGTAATCGTGATCGACGGGATTGCGTTTTCTCCTGTCCACACAGATGCCCTGACTCAAGAACTGATGCGTAATCTAGACGACACAGATACGCATGTTAGGGTGCGAGCCTTACGCGCGATATCGGATACTGGGTCAAAAGGGATCGAGCTTGCACGGCCAAAATTGGAAAGAATCACGACCGACCCCAATGAATCGGAGCTCATCCGCAGCCTTGCCGGAAAAGCATTGAAAGGTCCAATCGGCGATGATCCCGAAGCAAGAGGGCAAGGGAAGTGAGATGAGGCTTTACCGCACCTTCTAATGCTGAGCAAGTGTCGCTCAGGAACAATTTCGCAGCGGTCTAGGGTATAGCTTCACAGGCTGCGAAAAGTCTTTGTCGTCGTCTTTCGGAGGGAGCGCAGGGCTTCAGCCCTGCGAAAAGGCCAACAAAATACAGTGGGCTTTAGCCCCGGGCTTTCTCTTAGCGAGCCACAACTATCCTTTTTCCGCAGCCTTTTCAGCCCTGCGAATAAAGCCTCAGCAACACGCGGCAGAGATCAGATCGGCGGCAACCCCTCCACCACCGTCACGCCAGCCGGAGGAATAAAAGCAAAGTCCGAATCCTTTACCGGCACATTCTCCTTGAGGTCGGTGAACGCAAACTCCGTCACCGCTCCGTCCACCTCTTCCAGTCGCATCCGCTCAATCGCCCCTGCCGCCGTCACCCACAGCGACAGCAGCTTCACTCTCTGCGCCATCCCCTTCGGAACGCCCGAGATCCGAAACTCCGAACCCTCCGGCATCACCGCAAGATTGTCCAGCTCCTTCCGCAACTGTGTATGTCCCAGCAGAAACCGTAGCGGAGACCGCAGATCGTCCAGCTCCTTCGCCGGAACCCGCGTAGCCTGCGCATCCCCCGGCGTATAGAACCATGCAAACTTGCCATCCAGCACAAACACCTTGCCCACCGGAGCCGAATAGCTCCACCGCATCCGCCCCGGCTTCTTCAGCAGCAGCGTTCCCTCTTCCGTCCGGTCCATCCCCAGACCGGAGTAGCGCTCCACATAGTGCGCGCGCAGGGAACTGAGATGGTTGTAGTGATCGTCCACCTTACGCACCAGCGCATCGTGATCCTGCGCGGCCAGTGCAAGGGGCATAGCCAGCAGAGAAACAAGAACTAAAGAACGGAGGCGCATTACTGAATCGGCTGTGTGCAGTTGGTTCCGCCCGTCGGATCGAAGCGAATCGTATTGTTCTCATCCGAGCAGAATCCGCGATCGCCCGTTTTTCCAACCGAGTTCGGCACTGCCGTAATCTCGTACCCGGTGTACATGTCCTGGTTGTTCACCGTCACCTTCGTGCAGTTGGTGATTGCGAACGTATAACCGGCCTTCTGCCCGACGGCCAGATCCGGCGTAATCATCTGCGCTGCCTGGGCTGTAGGAGCGCCTGACTTCGGATCGCCGCCCAGTGCCGCCAGCGAGCAGGAAAAACCGTTCGCAGGATACGCAGAGTCGTACTGCAGCTCTGCCTGTCCGATCGTCCGCACCGACTGCACCGCCGACGTCTCGTTGCCCTGTTTGTGCAGCTTCAACATCTGCGGCACGGCAAGCGTCATCAGGATCAGCATCACCGACATGACGATCAGCAGCTCGATCAGCGTGAACCCTTCTTCCATCCGCCGTTCTTCTGCCAGTAGACCTGTGCGTACTCTGTCCAATGCGTTCATTGTCTTCATCATCCCTCGGCGATTCTGGTTTCCAACGTCGAACAAAACTCTATCAGTATCGCCTTAGCAGGCCAAATCTCCCCGCTCGACCTTCATCGTCCCGAGATTGCCCAGCAGCGTCAACGCCATCGTCTCCGGCTGGAACAACTCCCGCGCCAGCTCCAGCACATCCGCCGAAGTCACCGCGTCGATCTCTTCCATAATCTCGTCAACACCGAAGAAACGCCCGAAGTACATCTGCTGCCGTGCCAGATTCGCCATCCGGCTTCCCGAACTCTCCAGCCCAATCACCATGTTGCTCTTCAGTTGGTCCTTGGCCCGCTTCAACTCCACGTCGCTGACAGCCTCTTCCTTGAGACGCCGCAACTCCTTCAGGGTAAGCTGCAACACCTTCCCTGTCTTATCCACCGAGGTTCCCGCATACACGCAAAGTGACCCGGTATCGCGGAAAGGGTTCATCTCAGAGTAGATCGAGTAAGCCAGCCCCTCATCCTCGCGAATCGTCTGGAACAGCCGCGAACTCATCCCGCCACCCAGCATCGTATTCAGCAGATACACCCCATACCGCCGCCGATCGTTCACCGGCGGAGCCGGCACCCCCAGGCAAAACTGCACCTGCTCCAACGACTTTTTCTTCTTCAACGTAATGTGGGGAGTCACCCGCGGCGCGGCAATCTTCGCCGCCAATCCGTCACCGCTCGCAGCCAACGAACTGAACTCCTTCTCCACCTGCGCGACAAACGCGTCATGTTCAAGATTCCCCGCGGCAGAAAAGACCATATTCCGTGGCGTAAATCGTCCTGCATAGAAGTCGAACACGATCTGCTGGTTGAAGCTCGAAACCGTCTTAGCCGTCCCCAGAATCGGTCGTCCCAGCGCATCGCCCTTCCAGAAGTTCTGCGTCCAGACCTCATGCACCAGATAATCCGGATTGTCCTCGTCCATCTTGATCTCTTCCAGAATCACGCCCTGTTCGCGCGCCAACTCCTCAGGAGTGAACGTCGGATGCAGCACCAGGTCGGCCAGCACCTCCAGCGCCGGAGCAACGTTCTCGTCCAGCACCTTGATGTTGAAGCAGACCATCTCCTTGCCGGTAAACGCGTCCAGATTCCCGCCGATCGTATCCACCTCGCGGGCAATCTGCTGTGCCGACCGCGAAGTCGTTCCCTTGAACACCATGTGCTCGACGAAGTGCGAGATGCCATTCACCTCGGCAGCCTCATCCCGAGACCCCGATCCAACCCATGCCCCCATCGACACGCTTCGCAGGTGTGGCATCCGCTCCGTCAGCACCAGCAAACCGTTTGGTAACAGGGTTTTTCGAATGTTGCGTGAGGCGTTTTTCGTTACGGGGACATCTTCAATCAGGGTTCCAGGCATGCGGCTCCTTGAACCATCATTGTTTCACAGCACCTCGAACGAATTGCAATCATTGCCGGGGTAAACTGGATAGAATCGCTGCGGCAGCAAAGCAAAAAAGCATCGAGGCAGTCCCTGCCAGTCTTCGATCAGATCAGTTTATATATGAGCGAGTTGAACGAAATCATAAAACTTGAGGTTGAGAAAAATCCGCTCTTCGGCATGTCACTCGAAGAGCTGACCGTCCTCATGGCGCGTCTCGGCCAGAAGCCCTATCGCGCCACTCAGCTCCACCACGCTCTTTACCGCCAGCGCATCGCCTCGCTCGATGAGGCAACCACCCTCCCGCAGCCCTTGCGCGACAGCCTTGCCGCCGAGGGCTACATCGTCGGCTTGCCCGAGATCGTCCAGACCGCTCGCTCCATCGATGGCACCGAACGCTACCTCATCCGCATGGCCGACGGCGAGACCGTAGAGACTGTCTGGATGCCCGACGGTGACGGAGGCGAGCGCGGCGACGGCTCCCAGGCCGCCGAGGAAGAAGAGGCTGAGGAATCCGTCGCAAGTCCTGCCGCCTTCCCGTATCGCCGCTCCACCATCTGCGTCTCCAGCCAGGTGGGCTGCGCCGTCAACTGCCAGTTCTGCCTCACCGCCAAGCTGGGCATCCGCCGCAACCTCACTCCGGGCGAGATCGCCGGTCAGGTAGCCGCCGTCCTCAATCGCCACAACGTCGAACTAGGCAGCACCCGCGGCAACTACTCCCCCGCCCGCATCAATCTCGTCTTCATGGGCATGGGCGAGCCATTCCTCAACTACGCCAACTTCATCGCCGCCGTCCGTCTCCTCACCCAGATGCCCATTCCCGAGTCACGCATGACCGTCAGCACCTCCGGCATCCTTCCCGGCATCCTGGAGTTCGCGAAAGAGTCCGTCCGCCCCAAGCTCGCCGTCAGCCTCAACGCCTCCAACGACACCGTCCGCGAATCCATCATGCCGATCACGCGCAAATGGAACATCGCCGCGCTCCTCGAAGCTCTCTCGACCATTCCCCTTCGTAACCGCGAGTGGATCACCTTCGAATACGTCTTGCTCGGAGGCATCAACGACTCGCTTCAACATGCCGACGAATTGATTGCGCTCGTCAGCAGTATGCGTTGCAAGATCAATCTGATCGTCTGGAACTCCGGTCCCGACATGCCCTTCCACGAGCCGTCACCATCCACCGTCTCCGTCTTTCAAAAGCGCATCATGGCTGCCGGCATCCCGGCCTACATCCGCCGTCCACGCGGCCGCGACATCTACGCCGCCTGCGGCCAGCTCAAACGCACCCTCGAAGAACCACAGCAACTGGTAGAACTAACCCCGGCGTAGGCAACAGATGAGGGGTTTTTGGGTAGTGGGTCAGTATGCGTTCAGAAGAACCCTCGATCATGGCCTCCTCAGCACCATTTGTCAGCGAAGTCAACATTTCGTTGAGTGCCGAGAACCGCGTTTATCGGGAGCTATCGAGGTTGTACGTTAAATCCTTCGCATGAGGGTCGCTATGCCTGTAAACGACGCTGGAATTCCAATGCGCACGGCGATCCAATACGTCCCAGTTGTTCACAAAGTGGGCGTAGTGCAGGCTCGGTGGCTTTGAGATCGATCAAATCCGAAACCATCATATGAACCTGTTCTAAATCCCATAACTGCTGGCCGTCTTCCTGAGAAAGCAGAGCTGTCAAAAAGCGGGCAGTCAGCGCCGGAGCACGATCGAGCAGCGCCGCCTCTTGGAGCCGATAGTAGAACATGCCTCGTTTTAAGTTCGGCGCTGGACCTGCCAGAAGCAGCTCAAGAATCTCCGCGTAGTGCGATTTCAAAACGAGAGTCCACTCACACATCGCGCCGGACTCATCCGCGTCAAGCGCAATCGGGTTTGATTGGACACGGGCCTCCAGATAACGTCGTATCCAGCGATCCCATGCCGACTCTTTCGCCTGGTCATCGGCGTCACGCAGAATATCGGTAACACTTCCGACCCAATGCATTCGCTCACGATTTTGGGCCCGAGTAAGAAATTCGTCGAGCCATCCACTGTCAAGCGGATCGATGGCTCCGAAGACTGCAAAGCCAGCCAGGTGGCTGCAGAACATGCGAGAACGTTCGTCGGAAGCCCCCGTGATATCCGGTAAATGATGTAGAAAGGCCGGAATCAAACCGGGCAGCATTGTTTGCGACCAAGTGCCCCAAACCAGATATCCGTCCCAAGCCTGCTCTGACTGTCTTGAGTTGGTCGGAGCCGAGAGCAACGGCAACACATGCTCCGTGTACCAGTCCTGTGAGACCTCTTCCAGCAAAGCAGCCTTCGCCGTCACTAGGACCCCCGCAATTTCCGAGGCTGGCCCGTCTCCGCCGATAGCAACTTCCAGTGCTTGCAGCGTCGAGTCAATGCGTCCCTGTTCCTCTTGCCGCTTAGGCCACAGAAGCCGAAACGACTCGAAGTAGAAGTCTAGGAGATATCCGGAGCTCCGGTTGATGGCTACCGTAACCCAGTTGTCCGTAGTCTCCGGAAGAGCTTGTTCGTGGACGACACAGGCAGCCCATACGGCGTTCGCTCGCGCAAGGGCTGAATCGAAGAGTGAGACGGGGAGACCGTCTTTTTTCCGTTCCACCGCGCCTTTGAGGAGCGATGACATCTCATACAGGACGGTGTCATAGATCGGTTCAAGCCGCTCAACGATGGTGAGCACCGATGACCATTGCTCCGGTGTATGGTGGGTTGACCACCCGCGCACCAGTGCTGACCATATCTCAGCGGGTACGTCCTTCCGTTCCAATGCCTCGGCGGCGACGCCCTCTGACCACGCGAAGTTTCCTTCGACTGTTCGTGCAATCTCCTGTAGAAATCCCGCTTGAAACGGCTCCCCGAATGTGTCCTTCACTTTCGCGAGACGAGCGCTCTCTTCAAGGAGAGCATCGAGCTTCATTGCTTCAATTTGGGAAGCCTCAACGGGGCTGTCCGGTACGGCTTGCACGGCCCCGCCGCTAACCCAAGAGTTGAAATCTGGGTGTTCACGAATTTTCCATTCTGGATGCCGTTGCTGAACGGAAGCAAGCTTCTCCGTGACCAGAGTGCAATCCGACGCGTGCTTGTGTAGCCAGGAAAGAAGATTGAAGAATTCGTATCGTTCGTAGTCCTCGCCTTCCGGATTCATTGCAGCTTCTGCCTGATTCAGGAGTTCCGTCCGCACCTTCTCTCCAGCTTCGGCGTAGACCGCGGCAAGCAATGCAAAAGTCTCATTCTTGAGGCCAAAATTCTCAACGATTTGGTTTGAGATCACCCAAGAAAGCTTTTCATCCGAAGTCAAGGGCTGATATCGTGCCATCCCACTAATAGCAAGCCGCCGAAGGATGAGCGATTCGGATTCAATCCATTGCCCTATCAAGCTGAAGGCGAATTTCGAGTCGTGTTCATCGGCCCACCGGAGCACGTCTGCGCCAGCATCGATCAAGACCGAGAAACCATTGTGCAGGAAATCTTGCGCACGCGAAGTTACAGAACCGCGTGACCCGCTGATGGGATCCCATTTGGGGCCTGCCTTCCCGTACATCACAAGAAGGGCGTTGGCCTCTTCAAAGGTGATCGTTACGATAAGGGCTATCCCTTTGGCAAAAATGTCGAGGCGAGGTTGGATTTTCGCTTTGTAGGTGCGTCCCATTGTGTAGTCATGGGCAATGGGCGCGACCTCTGCGTCCGGCACTACAGGTTTGCCGTCTCCGGGAGGAAAGAAGCGGCGTTTTAGGTTGAGCTTCGGCGCGCTCAGTGCTCGGAAGAGCTGAAGGATCGTCTGCTCGTCGGCGGGCACGGTGCAATGGTCAATCATGTACGCCAGAAAATCCGAATGGCCATTTGCGGGAATCGTTTTCAGCAAGATAGGAACCCAAAAGCGCAGAGGATCGCCAGCCGCAGCATGGGCATGGAACCGTTGTGCCACTGAATGCCATAGAGCCGGAGACAGCGTTTGGTTCTTGCGCCGCACCATTTCGAGAGCCAAGCCGAAATGAGAAATCGCAAACTCTTCTGCAAACCAAAATGCGAGTTGCGCAGATCGTTCGTTCAGAGAGCCACCAGGCACAAAGATTGCGCTGAATTCGGGGTGTTCTTCAATCCAATCCAGCCAGCGTGGATCTTTTGCATGGCGGACGAAGTAACGCAGCGTGCCGAGGTCGAGCAAAGCTTGCTTCAAGAAATCATCTTCTTCGAGACCGAGCGGACGGTCCGAAGTGACGAGCCCTTTGAT
Source organism: Edaphobacter sp. (assembly GCA_039922475.1). Lineage (GTDB taxonomy): Bacteria > Acidobacteriota > Terriglobia > Terriglobales > Acidobacteriaceae > Edaphobacter. Next base: position 17,215 of record JBDTEQ010000121.1, on the reverse strand, counting down.
CCTTGCTTCTGTTCCGAGGGAACCGAGATTCGCGGTCTCGGCCCAAGCTGACAGACAATCGCCGAGAGCTCCGTGTTTCGCCAGTGGTGCCACGCGCAAAGAATAGTGAGCCGGTGTGATTCCGAGGTTGTCCCAAAACGTGTCGTTTTCCGAGGGCGTGATCGCGTACCGGCCAGGTCCATCCTCGGCTGCTGAAATACCTCGCGCGAGGTAGAGCAGCGGAAGATCTTGATGACTGTAGCCGACGAACAGGACGACGAATTTGGAGAACAACTGCTGCACGAATCGCCGTGCCCAGCCTTGCGTCAGATAGGCACGACCAAAATCCGCATCGGTCAGCACGAGCCTCTTCGCATCATCCAACACTGAGCCATGAAGATGCACGATGCCTTTAAAGTCATCCCCGAGAGGAAGAGCTGGAGCACGATAGATTTCCGGTGCAGCGCCATAGACAGCCTGCGCAGCGCCGCGGAAATGATCGTCGAAGTTGGTTGTGACGATCCGAATGTTATCCGCGCCACCAAATAGGCGGACGATGGACTCGTGGAGGTGATTCGGTCGAGACGCAGGATCGGAGAGGCGGGTCTTCACGCGCTCATGAACCGGGATTCCTCTTTCAACCAAACGCCCGAGGTAGCGGTCGATCAGCTCGTGCTCTTCGATCGGATAGGCAGTACCGCCTAATTCCGTGGCCAGACTAAGGAAGTTTGGATATCTGGAGGGCGCATCCATCGAAATGCCTGCGCCGGCGAACAGAACGAGGTTGCCTCGCTTCTGAGCGTCGATCACTACTTGCGGCAGGCCTACTCCGTGGAAACGCATTTAGCCTCTCAAACAGCCATTGTAAGGAACTCGTTGAATCCTGATAAGTCTTAGTGTTGTATCTGGACTGCCGACTTCAAGGTCCGTCTGGAGGCACTGCTGTGCGCGTGGGCGGTTCGGATACAGCGACTTGAAGGAAACCATCAAAAATCGCGATCATTGAAAACATCTGCGGCCACTTGGCTGAGATCCTACTCCGCGATGGCATACGACACGCCGATTGTGAGCGGGCCCTTGGTTCAGAGAAGTGCGACCCTTTATCTCCTGCATCTTCTGCAAGATAGAAATTTCTTCTCGAAATTTGCCCCAAAAATCGCGTGTCAAGCCCCGGAACGGCTCAAACGACACAAGCGAAACAAGATCCAGGTGGCATGTTTCCCCTGTCCAGTCCGCTATAATGGAACTAGAAAGAAAACAAAAGCTCCGATGCCAGTCATCGGGGCTTTTCTTATTAACTTCAAAGGATTAACCGAATGAAATCAAGACTTTACAATGCAATAGCTTTTAGAATCAAGACTTTACCAAGCCCTTGCAAGCCCTTACAAGCGAAGTCAAGACCTAAAGTCTTTGGTTCGAAGACTTTGCACAAAAAGTGTGGGGGTGGTGGAGCGAATCGAAACATCGACTTTGTGAACGAAATCTCCTGTCACCGGCTCAACTCCAAGTACCCGTACCCGCTCCGGCGTCCGACCCCAGGCAGTATCGACATACAGTTGGGTCTTAAGTTCTTGATTTCTATAAGAAGTGTCATCCAGAGCGCAGCCTCTCGCAGCTTTATCGCGAGAGGCGGAGTGAAGGACCTACGGTTTGCTTATGGCGCCAGGATCGTTTTGCCCCATCTGCGGCAACACCCTACTGCCTAGTTCGCGTGAACTTCGTCGCCTTCATTTTTTTTCACCCACGTCTTGTTGTCTGTGGATTCATACTGTTCGAAGTGGATCTTGTTCCGTCCGGAAAACATGTTCTCTGTCCTGTAGAACATCTGCTTTCCATTGCCATCGGTGTCCGTGCTTAGAAATGTCCAGTGATCGCCCGCGATCGTCAGATCGGCCCGGCCAGACGCCCTGCCATTTGGAAACACCGCCTGCGTATGAAACTTCGTTGGATCATCCGTCGCGGTAAACACAATCAATGCAGCCGGTTTTCCATTCACCACCTGTTCGCATTCATAGAACGCTGTTTGTTCCGTGCAATGATTGACAAGCGTATCGGGCTTGCCATTACCGGCCATCGTATGTTGCGACACGACGGTCCATGTGCCGTCATACACTTTTATCGGTGCAAATACGACGCTCGCAGCCATCATCAAGAACCAGAATCCGATCATTGCTATCCTCCCTTTCGGCTTGCCTCAAGAGTTTACCGGTACCAGCCGGTTCAGGCTAAGTGAAAGAACCCGTTCGGCTACACGATCGAAGTCATGTCGAAGCACATCGCCTTCGTGAACGAAATCTCCCGTTACTGGTTCAACCCCAAGCGCCCGTACCCGCTCCAGGTCAGCCTCGATCGGCGTCTGGCCCTCACGCGCATACTGCTCCAGCCGTATCGCAGAGATGGGTCCCGTATTGATCAGCGCATAATCAAAGATCGGCATCCGGGCCCCTACCGCGTGGTGTCGAATCTTTTCGATATGCTGCGATGCCGTCAGTCCTAACGATTCATTTGCCTGCGTCATCAGGTTGCACACGAATACTTTCGTCGCACGCGATGCGCTCAGAGCTTCCGGAATCCCGCGAACCAGCAGATTCGTGATCAAAGAAGTGTAGAGCGACCCCGGCCCCAGCGTAATCAGGTCCGCATTGGCGATAGCCTCCAGCGTCCCCGGTAGCGGGTCGGCCGTGGCAGGCTCCAGCCGCAGCTCGACAATGCTAAGTTTGCTGGCCGTAATGTTGGTCTCGCCCAGCACGATAGAGCCATCCTCCATCTCTGCAGCTAGATTCACATTCGTGTTAGTCGCAGGAAAGATCTTTCCCCGCGTCGCGAGAATCTGCGACGACATCTGCACCGCCTGAGCAAAATCACCGGTGATATGCGAGAGCGCCGCAACAAAAAGATTGCCGAAACTGTGCCCCTCCAGGTCGCCATGTTCGAAGCGAAACTGAAACAGCTTCGACAGCAGATGTTCGTCCTCCGAGAGCGCAACCATGCAGTTCCGAATATCACCCGGAGGCAGCATCTGGAGATCTTCTCGAAGCCGCCCAGACGAGCCGCCATCGTCAGTCACCGTCACCACGGCAGAGAGTTCTCGGATGATGCACCGAAGCGATGGACAGGGTTGTGGTGCAGGCTCCGTGATAGCGAGGGAACTCCCCAGGCGGATTCCTCGTCTACGATCCGGAGTTGCGACGTATCGCTTCAAGCCCCGCAGCAGGGTCGACAAACCCGTGCCGCCGCCAATGGCAACCACCCGAAGCTCTTTTTCCTTTGATTCAGCCAAATCTGGCACCGACATGCGGGAGGTCTCCTCTCCAAGCCTAAATGAATCTTGTTCTTAGAGCTTGGATGCAGAACGGAGCTAGACCTCAGGATAAAGCAGTTCTGTGAAACGCGGATCGTCTGCCATGTCTTGAAAATCGGAGTCGGCGCGCGCCTGGATCCTGTTCCGCGGATTCTGCCGGATGGCCTCCGTAAGATGTTCAAGGCAGCGGTGCGAATCCCCAGTCATGCTGGATAGAACCGCCAGCCCGTAAAGCGCGTAGTCCGCTTTGTCGTTCGCTTTCAGGATGAGATGGAACTGCTCACGCGCGTCTTCGTAGTGTCCATCGTTCAACAGCGAAACCGCATAGTCGTAATGCTCTTCATGGCTGGTAAATGTGTTTTTTCCTTTTGCTGCCTGCAGAAGGCAGGCATTGGCATACATCCGAACCCGATCGCTCAGCTCGCCTGCTCCAGTTGCAAGCATCTTGTCGAAGGCAGCATGAGCCTTCTCGTACTTCCCGTCCTGCATCAGCCGCAGGGCTGCTTCGTAATGAGCAACATGCTGTGCTCGCGCACCATCGGTTGCAGGGAGTGTTCCAGCCAGCGTGCGCGGAGTACGCTTCGTTGCAGTTGTATTTACTGTCTTTGTCTGAGACATAGTCATTCCTGTCGCCTAAGGCGTTTCTGAGTTTTCCCATTCTAACGGGAACTCATTGGTTGAGTCTTCTCGTCTCGGTTTTATACGCAGCCCGGGCCGTCAGGTCAACTGGCAGCCTTTCATCTGGGTCCAACCGCTACCCTTGTCCGTACTATCCATTTCCGTAAATCGCCGGGTTTAAGTCCGGATCGTTGTACATCTTCATCTGCCGATAGAGCTTGAATCTTCGCGTCCCCCCGAGTACTTCCGCCCACAAAACGTCCAGGCACCGCGCGAGGTCGTCTCGCTGTTCTTCGAGCAAGGCCAGCCGCTCCCGGTTCTTCAGCCGATGGCTCTCTGTCGCACTCGCCCGGAGAGATTCCTCACGTGTGTGATAGATCTTCAGCGCCAGAATCGAAAGTCGGTCCACCATCAACCCTGGCGTCTCCGAGTGTAGCGGTGCGGCATCGTTCTGCTCCAGCAGCCCAATCAGCCAGACGTCCATCTTCTCCACAAGGTCGTTCCGCCTCTGGTTCAGAACATCGATCGCCCGCTTCACCCTCGCAATCTCCGCATCGGTGACTCCCGGTGCACGCGCTTTGTCCTCCTCATGCCACAGATCGAAGTTCGCCCGGTGCTGCGCTGCTGCAAGCGCCATCAATCCGTCCGCGTTCGCTTCGATCTCCAGTTCTCCTTCGGTCAGATGCAGAGCCGTCGTCATCTCATCCTGCATTCGCGTTATCAAAAGAGCATCGAGCATAAATCTCCCATTCGAACTGCATCAGCAAAACTCTAGCAGTAATTGCCTCCGTTATTACAGTCCTGGCCGCACTTCGCACGCAGCTTCGCCGATACTCATTCGGTGTATTGGAGAACGATGCCAGGTTCAAGCTGACCTCGGTTGAATCATCTGAGCGTATGTCCGTCGGCAAGAAGACGAGCTGAATGCTTCGATGAATCTTCCGGCTACATTCCGATCCCTTGCGTCAGGCGTGTGAACCAAGCAGACTAGAGTTACACCATGGCGCGCTCCATAAAACGGGTCCTGATCTACCGGCTGGGCAGCCTTGGCGACACGCTCGTTGCGCTTCCAGCTCTCCACCTCGTCGCCCGAGCGTTTCCCGACGCCGACCGCCGCCTCCTGACCAACTTCCCCATCAACGCCAAGGCAGCCCCGGCAGCTGACGTTCTCGGGAGCAGTGGCCTCGTCCACGGATACTTCCGCTATGCCGTCGGCACCCGTAGTCCCGGTGAACTGCTCAGGCTCTGGTGGCAACTCGCCCGCTGGCGACCCCAGGTGCTCATCTACCTCGGCCCGGCCCGCATCGCAGAGGACGTTCGCCGCGACGCAAAGTTCTTTCGTCTCTGTGGTGTCCCTCGCCTCATCGGCCTTCCTCTCACCGAAGAACTGCGAACGAACCACTGGGACGAGACCGAGCAGGTCTACGAGCCCGAAGGTGCGCGCCTGGCCCGCAACCTGGCAGAACTAGGTGACGCTCAACTGGACGTGCCGGCAAATTGGGACCTGCACCTCACCGAAGCGGAACATACTCGCGCCAGGGAGGTGCTGTCGGCCACCACCGGGCATCCTCTCCTCGCCGTCAGTGTAGGCACCAAGGTGCAGTCGAAGGACTGGGGCCGCGACAACTGGCGTGCCCTCCTCAGCCGCCTGGCCGCTTCGTATCCCGACCATGCGTTGGCGCTTTGCGGAGCAGCGGAAGAGAGCGAAGCCAGCGAGTTTTGTGCCGACGGCTGGCGACAGAACTCTACCAGTCCCATCGTCAATCTTTGCGGCGTTCTAAGCCCGCGCGAGAGTGCCGCCGTCTTTGCCCAGGCTCGCATCTTCGTCGGACACGACAGCGGCCCCATGCATCTCGCTGCAGCCGTGCAAACCCCCTGTGTGGCCATCTTCGCCGCCCGCAACAAGCCGCGTGTCTGGTTTCCCTATGGCAAACAGCATCGCATCGTCTATCACCAGACCGACTGCTGGGGCTGCGAACTCGAGACCTGCATCATCGAACGCAAAAGGTGTCTAACCTCCATCACCGTCGATGAGGTAGCCGCCGAGGTTCGCGCCTTGCTCAACTAGCTCCATCCGCACGCTCCGCATCGTGCGAAGATGCGATGATGGTTCCAGGGAGATCGACTCGCGCATGTTGCCGGAGCTTCATTCGATTCTGAACCTGTTGGAGGGTGGCTTCGGCCAGCTCAAAGTGCTGGTTGTCGGCGACATCATGCTCGACCGCTACATCCACGGCGATGTCGACCGCATCTCGCCCGAAGCCCCGGTTCCCGTTCTCCGCCACGCCCGTCGATACGAGCGAGCAGGCGGCGCAGCCAACGTCGCCATGAATCTCGCAGGCCTCGGCTGTAAGACCTTTCTCGCCGGCTTCTGGGGCAGCGACTCCGAACAAGCCGAACTCGCCGCAATCCTCGAGCGCACCGGCATCGATACCGTCGGCGTCGTCTCCAGCTCGCTCCCCACCATCTCCAAGACCCGCATCGTCGGACGCATGCAGCAACTCCTCCGCCTGGACATCGAGAGTCGCGAAGAACCCCCCGCCGCCGAAGCTCAACGTCTGCAGGAACGCGCTACAGGGCTCGTCGCCAAGGTCCACGCCGTCGTCCTCTCCGACTACGCCAAAGGCGCACTCTCCACCGCTCTCTGCGAAGCCGTCATCCGTGCAGCACGCTCCGCAGGCGTTCCCGTCCTTGCCGATCCCAAGACGCCGGACTTCAGCAAATACTCTGGCGCAACGACAGTCTGCCCTAATCTTGGCGAGCTCGCTGCGGCAACAGGAGTCTCCACCCAGCGCACAGAAGCCCTCCTCGCTGCGGGCCAGACGCTGGTCGCCGAGCATGACTTGAAGTTTCTAACCGTTACGATGAGCGAGAAGGGAATCAGCGTCCTCCGTCCCGCTTCGACTGGCAGCACCGGTATCTACCACTCCCCGGCCCGTGCACGCGAAGTCTTCGATGTCTCCGGTGCAGGAGATACGGTCATCGCAACTCTCGCAGCTTGCCTCGCAGGAGGCCTGCAGATTGAAACCGCCGTCGAACTCGCAAATCTCGCCGCCGGAATCGTAGTCGGCAAGGTCGGTACGGTACCGATCGCCGCGCACGAACTGGTCGCAGTCTTGACGCCAAGCTCGGGCCTCTCTGCCGGAGAAAAGATACTCGACCTTGAACGCGTCAAATCCCGTGTCGCCGAATGGCGCGCCTCAGGCGAAACCATCGTCTTCACCAACGGCTGCTTCGATCTCCTTCACGTCGGCCATATCACGCTTCTCGAAGACTGTCGCCGCTTTGGCTCCAAGCTCGTTCTTGGCCTCAACGCCGATGCCTCCGTCTGTCGCCTCAAAGGCCCCAGCCGCCCCATCGTCTCCGAGAGGGAACGTGCCCGAGTGATGGCTGCTCTTGCCGCCGTCGATGCCGTCGTTCTCTTTGAAGAAGACACGCCGCTAGAACTCATCCGCGCTCTCAAACCCGACGTCCTCGTCAAAGGTGGTGACTACAACGTCGAGACAGTCGTCGGCCACGAAGACGTTATCGCTGCCGGCGGTCGAGTGGAGATCGTTCCCACCGTCGAAGGTTTCTCAACCACCAACATCGTAAAAAAGCTCACCGCGATTCCAACACCGAACGAGGAGACGCAGAAGTGATCATCGTCACCGGAGGCGCGGGCTTCATCGGCAGCAATCTCATCCACCAGCTCAACCAGGCTGGCGAGCGCGATATTCTTCTGGTCGACAACTTCGCCCCGGCCCCCAATCTCTCAGGTCCAAAGTTCCTCAACCTCGCCGGTGCCGATTACGCCGACTACATGGACAAGCGAGAGTTTCGTGCCGCTCTCAAAGCTGGCCACTTCGAGAACACAAATATCCGCGCCATCCTGCACCAGGGGGCCTGCTCCAACACGCTCGAAGACGATGGCCGTTACATGATGGACAACAACTTCACCTACTCCAAGGAGCTGTTGCACTTCGCGCTCGACCACAAGATTCCTCTCGTCTACGCCTCTACCGCAGCCGTCTACGGCGCCAGCGCCGACTTCACTGAGTTGCCGAAGAACGAGCGCCCGCTGAACATCTACGGTTATTCCAAACTCGTCTTCGACAACTACGTCCGCCGTCACCTGCCGGAGATGAAGAGCACCGTCGTCGGCCTGCGCTACTTCAACGTCTACGGTCCGCGCGAGCAACACAAAGGCCGCATGGCAAGCGTCATCCACCATTTCACCCGCCAGCTCAAAGACACCGGCTCCATCAAGATGTTCGAGGGCTCGGGAGGATACGCCAATGGTGAGCAGCGCCGCGACTTCGTCTTCGTCAAAGACCTTTGCCGCATCAACATGTTCTTCGCCGGCCTGCTCCCCAAAGGTCCTGACAAAAGTGTTCACGCCGTAGTCAATGCAGGCACAGGCGAAGCACGCACCTTCAAAGCAGTTGCGGAAGCGTTGATGCAGGTCCACGGCCCAGGCAGGATCGAGTACATTCCGTTTCCCGGCGACCTCAAGAACCGTTACCAGCACTACACACAGGCCGACATCGCCGGCTTGCGTGCCTCAGGCTACGTCGCGCCTTTCACGTCATTGGAAGACGGTATCAAGCAAACCTTCGCTGAAGAACCCGCTGCATGATTTACTCGCAGGCAGGTAAAGATGTCAGGCCAGTCGTTCCGACCCGTAAAAAGGAGCCAGCGTGACCGACCAGCAACAGAAACCCACAATCCTCTGCATCAGCACCTACGAGAAGGGCCAACCTTTCCTGCGGGAGGTTGCGCATCTCGGCGTCAACGTCGTTCTCCTCACCATCGACAAGCTCGAACACGCGGACTGGCCTCGCGAATCCATCTCCAAACTCGTTACCATGCCGGAGAATCTCACTCCCGCCCAGATCCTCAACACCGTCAGCTATCTCGCCCGCACCAATCGCTTCGATCGCATCGTCGCGCTCGATGAGTTTGATCTTGAAGTAGCCGCGCTTCTACGCGAGCACATGCGTCTGCCAGGCATGGGCGAATCGCTCACCCGCCACTTCCGCGACAAGCTCGCCATGCGTGTCCGAGCGCGCCAATGCGGTGTTCCGGTCCCCGACTTCACCTCAGTGCTTAACTACGACGACCTTCGCGCCTTCATGAACCACGTCCCCGGCCCATGGCTTCTGAAGCCGCGCACCAACGCCTCCGCCATCGGCATCCGCAAGATCGAAACGGCTGACGCACTATGGCCAATCCTCGACGAACTCGGCGACCTCCAATCCCATTACCTGCTCGAGCGCTTCATCCCCGGTGAAATATTTCATGTCGAAGGCATCACCTGGGACCGCAAAGTCCTCTTCAACTCCGCCTTTAAATACGGCAAGCCCCCTATGCAGACCATGCATCAAGGCGGCGTCTTCAGCACCTCCGCGCTCGACAGGGAATCGATCGAAGCCCTCGGCCTCGGTGGACTCCACGCTCACGTTCTGGAGTCGCTCGGCCTCATCTCCGGCGTCACCCACACCGAGTTCATCCAGTCCCAATCCGACGGCAGTTTTTATTTTCTCGAAACCGCGGCTCGCGTCGGCGGTGCGCACATCGCGGAAGTCGTCGAATTTGCCTCTGGAATTAATCCATGGGTCGAGTGGGCCAGAATGGAAGTCGCTGCCCTCTTCCACATGGAGTACTCCCTGCAGAAGCCCATGCAACGCTACGCCGGAAGTGTCATCTGTCTCGCCCGCGAGGAGTGGTCCGACACCAGCCACTACGACGCTCCCGAAGTCGTCTGGCGTCTCAATCGTCACCACCACGCCGGCCTGATCGTCTGTGACGACTCAGCAGTGCGCGTTGAAAATCTTATAGACGAGTACAGCGATCGTTTTCTGGACGAGTTCTGCGCTGTCGAACCCGCGCCGGACAAGCCCACCTCATAAACCGAATAAGTTGCAATCTTTTGCACGGTTTCCCCACGCAAGTCATCCGCCATGGTTCGCGCAGGAACCTGCCAGGATAATAGCCAAAGGATCAGCAGATTTAGGGAAGATGGTGAGAGCGCTGGGGCTCGAACCCAGGACCAACGCCTTAAAAGGGCGATGCTCTACCAACTGAGCTACGCTCTCAAACCACACTACCAAGTTAGCACATTTGGCCCCTTGGATTTCCGTCCACAAATAACGGCAATACAGTCCTTTACGCGCATTGCATATTCCCAGATAAAGTTCTGGCAGCCTAAGGCGGTATTTGCTGTAAAAGACAAAAATGACGCGCGAGGAATCTAACCTGGAATGGCTAGCCGCGCTCTGTCGGATATTCCGGGTGATCGCATCAGTTCCATTTTGGGAAGCGGAGAATACCCTTGTCTTTCCTGCACCGTTCCGGCCGGCCAATGCTCCCACTCTGTCGCCCGGTCACACTTAAGTCGCACAACAGGTTCATTGACTTGGGGTATTCACAACAGTAGCCTCAGGCTATTGCATGACAACAGTGCAAATACGTCCCTTTGAGCTGGCAGCGAACCGGCGCAGTTCAAAATAAAATCAATACCGTACCCGATGCACAGGAACATGAAAATGGATTCTCGCAGTACGGACAAGACCGATGATCCGGCAGTAGCGGAGACCCCGGAAGACGTAGCCGTCCTCTACTCCTGGGCCAATCTGCACGGAGCAAAATATCGGGACTTCTCAGCCTCGCGCCGGGAGTATCGTGCGCAGTTGCGACACCGTGCCGCTGAACAAGTCCGCGAACAGGCCCTACTCGCTCAGGCCGAAGCCGAAGCCGCCGCCGCCGCCGCGGAATCCGCTGCACGTCACGCAACTCAGGCCGCTCGCACGCATCAGGCGGAAGACGCCGACTCTGCAATGCGTCGTGCGCTGCATGAGGCTGAAGATGCTGCACGGACTGCTGCCGCAGAGCGAGTAGAAGCCGCTCGTCGCGCAGAAGCCGCAGCCATCGCCGAGGCAGCCGCCCGCCGTGAAGAACGCGAGATCGCAGAAGCGCACGCTTCAGCCCAGAGACAGGCCGCCCGTTACGCCGACTCCGAGATGCGCCGCAAGGCCGCTGCCGGAGGTACGCAAGCCGCATCGCAGCTTCCCGGCAGAACCGCCGACCCCTACACCGTCTACTCCACTCCTCAGGCGCCGGTCCACTCGCAGCCATCCCTGCAGCCCGCAACAGGACCGGCAGCCCAGCCCATTTCGTCACGTCGTCCCCAGGGCTATCACCCCGACGACGCATCCGGAGTCCGCCAGATCTATCGCGGCCCTGACATCGACGCTGCCCAGGCGGAATACACTTCTACCAGTTCCCTGCGTCATTCCAATCCCGAAGAGCGCCGGATTGGTTCTCCATCTGCGGAACTCCAGGAGAGGAAGCCGATAGCGGAACTACAGGCCTCCTCACCACGTCCGCCTTCATATACCCACGAAAGTCAGGCCCCGTTTATGGATCAACGTCGCACAGATCCCCAGCCGCATGTGGTTCTTTCATCTCAAGGTGAGCAGGCCTCTGCCACAAGCACGGCCACTGGCGGCCAATGGCCTCCGTCCGCTGCAGACCGTCTGCAACCGGTCGATCCCACCCTTGACGTCAGCCGTGAGGGCGACAGCAGTTTGTTGGCAGCCAGGCCGCCAGCGCCAAGGCAAACGATGTCCTCGCGTATCACACCATCTCCAGCCGTACCTCGTCCCGTGTCGCCTTTCTCCCAGGCACTCGTCCCGTCCGACTCCACTCGTGGTCGCCGCGCTCAGGACGACTTCGACTACCAGCAGTCGCAGGGCTTCCCCGAATCTCCGCGCCGCAGCTCGCCCGATGCTCCTCCCGAGCCCGCAACCTTCTCTTCGCAGCGTTCGCCCTACCCGGTAGACCCCGCTGGGCCGGCATGGCTCTATGCTCCGCCCGCTCCACAGGTCACGCCGAAGCCGATTGCGCCGCCTGCCGTTGGTCAATCGTCGGTCGCCGATACACTGCAGCACTCTCGCGAGCGAGTAGCCGCCCGTTGGTTCGCCCTAAAAGGCGTCTTCGAACAACCCGGTCAGGATCAGCCCGAAGTAGCACCCGTGCGTCAGAAAGAGACCCGTACCCCGGTACTCGCAGTCTTCTCGCTCGCCGGCGGTGTCGGCAAAACCAGCCTCGTTGCAACCGTAGGCCGCGCCCTCTCGTCGATGGGAGAGAAAGTTCTACTCACCGACACCACCTCCCACGGCCTGCTCCCGTTCTACTTCGGAGCCAGTGAGCTTCGCCAGGGTACCGTCCGCACCTTCTCGCCACCCAGCGGCAGCACCGACGCGCCCATCTATCTCGTCAGCTATGACGTTGACCAGAAGGGAACCGACGAAGCCGCGCAGGAGGAGCTTACCGAGGAGATCATTAACAATAGTCGCGGCACTCACCGCATCCTGCTCGATCTCAACGTCAACTCAAGCTGGATCGTCCGCCACATGTCCCGCATGAACCCGACCATCCTCGTTCCGGTCGCGCCCGATATGAACTCCGTCATCAGCCTGCAGACGCTGGAAAAGTACTTCAGCGGCGTCAACGATGGCGATGGCCGCCCTCTCCAGCCCTACTACGTGCTCAATCAGTTCGATACCTCGCTCCCCCTGCACCTCGATGTGCGCGAAGTCATGCGCCGCCAGCTCGGAGACCGTCTCCTGCCCTTCGTCATTCGTCGCGCTCCCGCTGTCAGCGAAGCACTCGCCGAGGGCATGACCGTAGTCGACTACGCGCCCGACGCACCCGTAGCAGAGGACTATCTCAATCTCGCCACCTGGCTCCGCACCGTCGCAGCGCCCGCAACTGCAGGCTTCCGTAACGTTCGGTGGAGTGAAAGATGATCTCGTCACCACTCGTCAAGCAGTTTGAGTCAGGTGACAATCTCTTTTTCAAAGCCCTTCGATTCCTTGTTCTCGCCTGCGGGATATTCCTGCTCTGCTTTACCGGTGTCCTCGAACTCACCTGGCCCCAGCAGATCGTGCTTGGCATCCTCACCATAGTGCTGGTCCTCTGGCTCGACCGCAGTTCCAGCTCCTATCTGGTCACGCTTACCCTGATCCTCGTCTCCGTCTTCTCCACCTTTCGCTATGCGTATTGGAGATACTCGACCACTTCAAGATTTTTCTTTGCGCCCGGCTCAACCTGGAACCTTCTCGACGGTTTCTTCATCCTGCTCCTCCTGCTGGCCGAAACCTACGCCTTCGTCACGCTCTTCCTCGGTTATCTACAGACGCTCTGGCCTCTGCGCCGCACCCCCGTATCGTTGCCTGACGATCCCGACCTGTGGCCCGCAGTCGATCTCCTCATCCCCACCTACAACGAGCCGCTCAGCGTCGTAAAGTACACCGTCCTCGCCGCCATGAACATCGACTGGCCCGCCGATCGTCTCAACATCTACATCCTCGACGATGGCCGACGCGATGAATTCCGCCGCTTCGCCGAAGAAGCCGGCATCGGATACATGACCCGCGACGACAACGAGCACGCCAAGGCCGGCAACATCAACTGTGCTCTCGCCCGTCTGGACTCTCCCTACGTCGCCGTATTCGACTGCGACCACGTCCCCACCCGCAGCTTCCTTCAGGTCACCCTCGGCTGGTTCCTTCACGACAACAAGCTCGGAATGCTCCAGACCCCGCACCACTTCTACTCGCCCGATCCCTTCGAGCGAAATCTGAACCTGTTTCGCAAGATCCCCAATGAAGGGGAACTCTTCTACGGCATCGTCCAGGATGGAAACGACTTCTGGAACGCAACCTTCTTCTGCGGCTCCTGCGCGGTCTTGCGGCGCTCCGCACTCGACGAGATCGGAGGCTTTGCCGTCGAGACCGTAACCGAGGACGCCCACACTTCGCTGCGCATGCAGATCAACGGCTGGAACACCGCTTACATCAACATCCCGCAGGCAGCGGGCCTCGCAACCGAGCGGCTAAGCGGCCATGTGAAGCAGCGTACACGCTGGGCGCGCGGCATGGTTCAGATCATGCGTACCGACAATCCCCTCTTTGCCCCCGGACTAACTCCCGCGCAGCGGCTCTGTTACTTCAACGCGATGACACACTTTCTCTACGCGCTCCCGCGCCTCATCTTTCTTACCGCTCCTCTCATCTATCTCATCTTCGGTCACGTCAACATTCCCGGCTACTGGGCGGCCATTCTCGCCTTCGCGTTTCCTCATCTGGTACTCTCAAACATCGCAAACTCCCGCATTCAAGGGCAGCACCGCTACTCTTTCTGGAACGATATCTACGAGACCGTGCTCGCGCCCTACATCCTGTTGCCTACCTTGCTCGCTCTCATCAATCCGAAGCTGGGCCGCTTCGACGTGACCGCAAAGGGTGGCGTCGTCAACCGCAGATTCTTCGACAAGCGTCTCGCGCAGCCGTTTCTTTTCCTGATCGCCTTGAATGTTCTCGGAATCCTCTGCGCCATTCCAAGGTTCTTCCAGTTCCCCGGAGCATCTCTCGTCTTCCCGCTCAACATCGCTGCAAGAATGTACGATGGCAACCACATTGGAACCATCGTCATGAACCTGCTCTGGGTCTGTTTCAATCTGGTCATCCTCGGCGTTGCCACCTCGGTCGCCTGGGAGAGCCGCCAGCGCCGCCAGACCGTCCGTATCGCCATGGCGGTGCCTGCCAACGTGCAGCTTCCCAACGGCTCCGTCATTCACGGCGTCACCATGGACATATCGAGTGGCGGACTCATGATCAGTATGGAGCGCGACTTCACCGCCAGCCCGGGAGACGCCGTCAAGCTCACCCTTCCAGTCCTCGACGGCAACGCAACTCTGCCTGCCACTCTGGTCGGCGTCAGCGGCAACGTCCTTCGTGCACAGTTCGACCCCCTCACCCTGCAGGAAGAGGAAGCCCTCACAATGGTGCTCTACTCCCGCGCCGACACCTGGCTCGGCTGGGGAGAGGCCCGCGAAGCCGACAAGCCGCTCACCAGCCTCGGCAGAATCGTCAAACTCGCATTCCGCGGTCTTAAGAAGGCCATGCGCGAGACGATGCAATCGAAGAAGACTACGTCCACTCGCAAACTCGCCACCAGCATCGTGCCTCTGATCCTCTTAGGCATCGCCGTATTCACTCCCGCAAGAGCGCAGCTCTCCACTCCTCGAAGCAACACGTCAGCCCTCGGCGCACCCGCCACCTTCGACAACACCCTGGCCCTCTCCGATCTCGGTGTCTCCGACACCATCACCCTGCACGGTACCAACGCCTTCAACACCGTCCGCTTCTCCCTGCCCCGGACCCAGCTCGTCAAGTCTGCGACCATGCGTCTGCGCTATCACTTTTCGCCAGGCTTGATCCCATCCCTCAGTCATCTCAACGTCAGCCTGAACGGTACGCTCTTCGCTACGCTTCCAGTAACGATGCAGCCCAGCGATATTCTCCCTGCCAACTCAGGGCCGTCGCCGAACAGTGTTCGCAGCGAAAATAACGCGCTCCTCGAAGCGACTCTCACCCTCCCTGCCGACAAGCTGGCCCGCGCCAATCAGCTCACCTTCGAGTTCGTTGGCCACTATGCGATGAAGTGCGAAGACCCTTCCCACTCCACGCTCTGGGCGCACGTCGACAACGACTCCACCATCGACTTCGCCGGCACTCTCGTCCCTTTGGAGGACAATCTCAACCTCCTCCCCGCGCCCTTCTACGATCCTGCGGTCAATCTCCATCCAGTCATCCCGATCGTATTTCTAACCCAGCCTTCACCTAAAGCTCTTCAGGCCGCCGGCATTCTCGCCTCCTGGTTCGGCATCCTTGCCGACTCGCGCCCTATACGTTTTCCCGTCACCATCGGCAGAATCCCTCCGGGCAACGCCATCATCATCGGCGAAAGCGCCAACGCTCTTCCGCTCTCTCTTGAGATGACCACCATCTCCGGCCCCACCATCGCAATCCGTTCCAATCCCTCCGACCTCTACTCCAAAGTTCTCGTCTTTACGGGAAACTCCTCCGACGACGTCCTCACCGCAGCGATCGGCCTCACACTCCAACGCAATCTGCTCGAAGGCGCTCTCGTTCGCGTGCCCGCCTTCAAACTCCCCGCCGCCCGCGAAGCAGACGATGCTCCTCGCTGGCTCAACACCGACAGGATCGTTCACATCGGTGACATGGAACAGACCGGCACCCTCGAAACCGGTGGCAGCAATCCCATCGCGGTCTATCTCCGCCTCCCGCCCGATCTCTACTACAACTACAGCACGCAACAGAACCTCGCTCTCCACCTTGCCTATCGTTACAACAGTGTCCCCCTGTCGGCAGGCAGCACACTTCAAACCTCGCTGAACGGTTCTTTTGTCGATTCAACGCCACTGCCTCCCATGGGCAAAGTCCCAGCCCAGCCGGAAGCAATCGTGCCTCTGCCCGTCTCCAACATGCGCCCCTTCTCCAACTCACTCTTCATGCGGTTTTTCTTCCGCCTGCCTGAAAGCGACGAGAAAGGCGAGTGCCACGACACCGCTCCCGACACACTGAAAGGTGCCATCCTTAAAGACTCCTATCTCGACCTCCGCGGCATCCCTCATTGGGCCACTCTGCCGAACCTCGAGATCTTCGCCAACGCCGGATACCCCTTCACCCGCAAAGCCGATCTCGCCGACACCGCCGTCGTGCTACCTGGCAACGCCGCCGCCGAAGAGATCGAGATGTACCTCACCTTGATGGGCCACTTCGGCGCGCAGACCGGCTATCCCGTCCTGAACGTCTCCGTCACCAACGCCGATGGTATGAAGTCCAACAGCGGCAAGGACTATCTCGTCATCGGCACCGTCGATGACCAGCCTGCTATCAGCCGTTTGAACTCATCACTTCCCGTCGGCATCGATGGCAGTGGTCTGCACATTCAGGACACTCAAGGCTTCTTCGCTCAACTCCAGCACGCATGGTGGAAGGTGCGCAGCTCCGACCGCGTCCAGTCTGGAGACCTCGAAACCGCTGGCGGCCTGCCCGACGCGCTCATCGAAGGCATCGAGTGGCCTGCGCGCTCCAGCCGCTCCGTAGTCGTCATCGCCCTTCGCGACAAAGGCGTCGTCCCCAACTTCCTCTCCGTCTTTCTCAAAACGTCACAGTCCTCCGACGTCTCCCAGTCCGTCAGCGTCCTTCATGGCTCAAGCTTCACCTCCTACCGCATCGGCAACCAGGTCTACCACGTCGGCTCCCTCTCGTTCTGGATCAAGCTGAACATGCTCTTCCAGCGTTACCAATGGCTGACGGCAATCGCCATTCTCGTCTTCTGTTTTCTGATGGCTATTGTCTTCCGATCAATCCTGCGAAGAAAAGCCCGAGCCCGCCTGCAGGGAAATAATTAGCCTGAGCGCGATTTGTCACGCAAATATCACCCAAACGGGTAATCTCGATT